>NZ_JBEXXX010000017.1:0-151086 GCF_040630635.1 Streptomyces sp. NPDC005761
CCTTCGTCATCGCCCTCAACGGCTTCGACGGACACCAGCCCTACACCCCCGACGAAGTCCGCGAAGCCCTCCAGATCGGACCCGACACCCCGATCCTGACGACGGACGCGCGGCACCGGGCGGACGCGAAGAGCGCGCTGATCACGTTGGTGGAGCACGCGCTGATGGCGCGCCTGCGGTAGGGCCCTCCCGGGCCCCGCGCCCCGCGTACACGCAAGGCCCCGCACTCCTGGTGGAGTGCGGGGCCTCTCGTGTGGTGTGCCGGGCCTTGGGCCGTGCCGTGTCCTCAAGTCGCCGGACGGGTTCGACGGGGCCGGCGGCCGGGGGTCAGCCCTGCCAGCTGTGGGGGGCGCGGAAGCCCGGGGTGCGCTCCAGGCGGCGCCAGCCCGCGGTGTTGCGGCCGAGGTGGGCGGGGGCGTCGGCGGGCCGGGAGGCCGCGCGGGCGAGCAGGACCGCCGTTATGGCGGCCAGCTCCTCGGGGTCGGCCAGACCCTTCTCGACGCGCAGCACGGACTCGGTGGCAGTGCTCATGAATGTCTCTCCGTCTACTCGGCAGGTCTTCGCGGGGGCCTTGCAGGGTTGCTGCGGGGCCGCGGACTACTGCGGGGGGTTGCCGTGCTTGCGGGACGGCAGGTCGGCGTGCTTGGACCGGAGCATCGCGAGCGAGGCGATCAGGACCTCGCGGGTCTCGGCAGGGTCGATGACGTCGTCGACCAGGCCGCGCTCGGCGGCGTAGTACGGGTGCATCAGTTCGGCCTTGTACTCCTTGACCATGCGGGTCCGCATGGCTTCCGGGTCCTCGGCGTCGGCGATCTGCCGACGGAAGATGACGTTGGCGGCACCTTCGGCGCCCATCACCGCGATCTCGTTGGTCGGCCAGGCGTAGGTGAGGTCCGCACCGATGGACTGGCTGTCCATCACGATGTAGGCACCGCCGTACGCCTTGCGCAGGATCAGCGAGATCCTCGGCACCGTCGCGTTGCAGTAGGCGTACAGCAGCTTCGCGCCGTGCCGGATGATTCCACCGTGCTCCTGATCGACACCGGGCAGGAAGCCGGGGACGTCCAGAAGAGTGACGATGGGAATGTTGAAGGCGTCACACATCTGGACGAACCTGGCGGCCTTCTCGCTCGCCTCGATGTCCAGGACACCGGCCAGGGCCTGCGGCTGGTTGGCGACGATGCCGACGACCTTGCCGTCCAGCCGGGCCAGCGCGCAGATGATGTTGCGGGCCCAGCGCTCGTGGATCTCCAGGTAGTCGCCGTCGTCGACGAGCTCCTCGATGACCTTGTGCATGTCGTACGGGCGGTTGCCGTCGGCCGGGACCAGGTCCAGGAGGACGTCGCCGCGCCGGTCGGCCGGGTCGTCGCTCGACACGACGGGCGGGTTCTCCCGGTTGTTCGAGGGCAGCATCCCGATGAGGTAGCGGACCTCGGCGATGCAGGTCTCCTCGTCGTCGTACGCGAAGTGCGCGACGCCGGAGGTCTCCGCGTGCACATCGGCGCCACCGAGGCCGTTCTGCGTGATCTCCTCGCCGGTGACCGCCTTGACGACGTCCGGTCCGGTGATGAACATCTGCGAGGTCTCGCGGACCATGAAGACGAAGTCCGTGAGGGCGGGGCTGTAGGCCGCACCGCCCGCGCACGGGCCGAGCATCACGCTGATCTGGGGGATGACACCGGAGGCCCGGGTGTTGCGCTGGAAGATGCCGCCGTAGCCGGCGAGGGCGGAGACGCCCTCCTGGATACGGGCGCCGGCGCCGTCGTTGAGCGAGACCAGCGGAGCACCGGCCGAGATGGCCATGTCCATGATCTTGTGGATCTTCGTGGCGTGGGCCTCGCCCAGCGCGCCGCCGAAGATCCGGAAGTCGTGTGCGTAGACGAAGACCGTACGGCCCTCGACCGTGCCCCAGCCCGTGATGACACCGTCGGTGTAGGGCTTCTTCTCCTCCAGGCCGAAACCGGTCGCCCGGTGCCGGCGCAGCTGCTCGACCTCCTTGAACGAACCCGGGTCCAGGAGCAGGTCGATGCGCTCGCGCGCCGTCAGCTTGCCCTTGGCGTGCTGCGCCTCGGTCGCCCGGTCACTCGGTCCGCGCCGGGCCTGCTCGCGCAGCGCCAGCAGTTCCGCCACACGACCACGGGTGTCGCTCGGCTCGCCCTGGGTTTCGTCCACAACGGTCATGTATCGACCCTACGAACACCACCCAGAAAACCCTGCCGTCGACTCCGTACAGTCTCCTGCCCGGTTTCCTGGTGGAGCCTGACAGAAGCCTTGGGCCATGCAGGCGAAGTACCAGCCCGCACCCGCCCCCTTTTGTGGAAGTCCCACAAAGGCTCACTGTGGTCTGCCGCACACCCCGGTCAGCCGGGGGGTGTCCGGGAGCTGGGCGTCCTGGACCTTCTGGATGTCCGCCAGCCTCGACCGTACCGGCTCCGCCGGGTGCGCCATCGTGAGCAGCACGGCCTCGTAGAACGCGTCCCGCACCGCTGCCGGCATGACGTCCGACGCGTCCAGGCAGAGCGGCACCCGCTGGTCCGCGAAGCGGCGGCTCACCTGCTTGTCGACCGCGCCCTTCTTGGGCGGGACGGCCGCGTTGGCCGAGAACACCCCTCCCGTGCGGCCCCACTCCTCCTGGGCGTCCCGGGAGGCGAGCCGTCGGATCATCTCACGGGCGGGGCCGCTGCGGCCGAAGAGCGCCGCGAAGTCGGCCGACACCTCGTGGGCCTTCACCGTATAGGGGCCGCCGGGCAGCAGCGGAGCCGAGTCCACGAAGGTGGCCCGGTCCTTGTCGTCGCCGTAGAAGGCGCGGGCGAAGGAGCCCTGGTGCTCCAGGTCGCAGCCGCCGCCGAAGAGCAGTCCCTGGCCCCCTGCCGGTCCGCGGTGGTCGGCCAGCAGCATGTCGCCGGCCCGGTCCGGGTCCCGGGCGAGCATCCCGGCCCAGGTGGTCCAGGCGGCCACCACGCGGTCGTCGGTCCAGTCCAGGTCACCGGTCGCCCAGCGCGCGTACAGCACCGGGCCCGCGCGCTGGAGGATGAGGTCCTCGATCCAGTCGCTGCCGGGCCAGCCGGAGGCGCCGTCGTCGCCCATGCCGATGCACCACGAGGCCAGCGGTGCGGGGCGGCGGCCCGGGGCCGTGCCCTCGCGGTGCCAGACGATGGACTTGAGGTCGGCCTTGAGCGGTACCCACAGATCGTCGGCGATGTCCTGAGCCTCGGGCTGCCACGGATTGCCGTACTCCTCGGGCTCGTACAGCCCCTCCAGGGAGCGCAGCCGGCCCTCGTCCGCGTACTCGACGAGTTCGCCGACGCCAGGCAGGATCGCGATGTCGGGCGGGTCGCCCGCCTGGACCTCGGCGAGCAGCACCTCGCGGGTCGCGGCGGTGCCCTGGTAGGTGTACGGGATGCCGAAGCCGTCCAGGACATGCTTGAACCGCTCCTCCTGCGCGTCGGTCCACGGGCCGAGGATCGTCACCTCCGGTTCCGCGTCGCTGCCGCCGGGGGCCGCGAGTCCGCAGCCGGCCGCGGTCATGAGCAGGGTCAGCACGAGCAGGAGTGCGCGGGCGCACGGGTTCATCCGGCCCTCCAGTAGTCGGCGTTGAGGCGCCGGACGATGCCGATGGCCGGCAACAGGACGGTCAGGGCGCCGCCGCCCAGCGCTCCGTAGTACGTCCAGCTCTGCCAGCTGTGGGCGGCCAGCCGGTCGCGCAGGGCGGCGGATTTGTCGGTGACGTACGTCTGGGAGTCGGTCAGGTTCGTGTGGTCCTGGGCCTGTCGGTCGATCGCGACCAGCCGGTGGCGGGCCGTGTCCAGCCGTTCCTGCGTGTGGACGGTGGCCCACAGCGGGACGACGGCGAGCGCGACGGTGACGAACAGCGCCGCCAGCAGCCAGGGGTCGTGGCTGCGTCCGCAACGGGTGCGCAGCACCCACAGGGCGCCGAGGCAGGTCAGGGCCAGGACCAGCAGGCCCAGTTCGGCGACGGCCCAGCCGGTGCGCTGAAGCGCTCCGAGTGAACTGACCCGGTCCACGCGCCGCATCTGGTGCTCCTGCAGGACGTCCAGGCGCGGCACGACCCCGGTACCCGGCCGTTCGAGGAGGGTTCGGGCCTCTCCGAACTTCTCCCGCTGCATCAGGTCGTCGTGCACGTACTTGACGGCGCCGGGCGTGATGGAGGTGCTGTACGAGGTCAGCACACCGTTGACCGTATTGAGGACGCCGCGGCCACGTTCCCCGTCGATCTGCACGTCCGAGAGCCGGGAGAGGCCCTGGTCGGCGGCGGCCAGCTGGGTCTCGTACCCCGCTCCGGCACCGACCACCTCGTCGATCCCGTTGTCGAGGGAGCTCTTCGCCTCCTCGTGGGCGCGCAGCAGCGCGAGCTGGGTGGCGGCGACCCCCTGGACTGCGGGGGCGCCGCGGGTGCGCATCTCGCCGGCGGCGTTCTGCACCTCGCGGTAGGAGACGAGCAGGGCGGTCATCGAGACGAGCGCGGTCACCACCAGGACGGCCAGATGCCGTTCCAGCAGCCGCCTCGTGCGTGAGTGCGTACGGCGTCGGGTCCGGAAGGCGCGCGTCCACCGGATCGGCGAGGGCATCACAGGCTCCTTCCGCAGGCAATGCAGTACCGGGCGTGGGGCCCGGCGAGATGGCGGCAGTGCGGGCACTTCACCGGCTTCTTCGCCGTGGTGTGACCGGGCAGTTCCAGCCCGTGGCCCGAGGCGATGTGCAGCTGTCCCCGGCGCACGGTGCCGCGGTCGACGGTCGGGCCGACCCGGACCACTCCGCGCGGGCCGTCGACGATGTCGGCCACCTGGCGCACGTCCTGGAGGACCCAGGCGGCACCGATCTCGTTGGCGAGCCGGACCGCGAGGCCGAACTGCGCCTCGGCCTCGCCGCGGCTCATGGGGTCGAGTGCGGCGTATCCGCGGTTGAGGGCGGTCCGCATCTGGGTGGCGGCGTTCATCGCCTGGAGGGTGCCGCCCCCGCCGCCGGTCGCCCCCGCGCCCACGGCGACACCGGGCGGCAGCCAGCGCACCAGCAGTGCTGCGGTGGCGTCCCCGACGGAGACGGTGGCCAGTTGCAGCAGCACGCCGAGCGGGTCGGTGCTCGCGTCGGCGTGCACGGTCAGGAGGTAGTCGCGGGTGCCCGGCTCCCACTGGTGGGTGGGGAATGCGATCCGGTGCGGCGACGGCGGCTGCTCCTGCCGGCGGGGGGCCGGTTCGAGGCGTTGCTGACGGGGGGCGGTCTCGGTCAGTTCCACCGCGCGCACCGCCGGACGTACGGTCACCACGACGGGCAGTTCGGGGCTGCGGACCCGGCGCAGCCGTCGCAGCGCCCCGGTGACCGCCGGGGCGAACCGGTCGGGGGCGTGCTCGGCGGTGCCGTGCAGGCTCTCGACGACGGCGAGCAGCGGCGCGGGGTCCCAGTCCCCGCCGACCGCCACCACATCCGCGGTGAACGCGTGTGCGCAGGAGGCGAGTTCCTCCCGCAACGCGCCGGGCCCGCCCGGCCCGGCGTCGTCCGCCGGGTCCCCGCCACTGCCATCGGTGATCAGCAGCAGGTGCCGCAGCGGCAGCGGGCGTTCGGCGAGCAGTTCGCGGGCGGCGGCGAGCCAGGCCGGATAGCCGGGCGGCGGACGGCCGTCCGCCGCCGGGGCGATCCGGCCCGCGCTGAAGGCCGCACGGCGCTTCTCCATCGTGTCGGCCAGTGCCCATCGGCCGCGCAGCGGGTAGCAGCGCGTCGGCTCCCCGCTCTCGTCGACGCCGCCCAGGACGGCGAAGGAGACACCGTCGGGCAGGGCGCGCAGTGCGGCGGCGAGGGCGGCCGCCGCGGCCTCGCGGCGCACGGCGGCGACGTCCAGCGCGATGACGACGGCGAGTTCGACGGCGGGCACCTCGTCGCGGGGGCCGACGCCGATGGCCTTGACCCGCAGGTGGGCGTCGATCCGGGCGTCGTGGTGCGGCTGCTGGTCGCGCCGGGTGTCCAGGGACACCTTGAACTCCAGCCCGGACGACGGGGCGTCAACGCCCATGGGACAGCCTCCAGGGGTTTCGGACGGGGGGTGTGCGGCGTCGGCGGGCCCATGGGCCACGGCCGTCAGAAGCGGGTCTGCGGGCGGACCGCGTGCGACAGGTCGATCAGCCGCTCGTACTCGGCCGGTCCCTGCCGCTGCCGGGCCAGCCAGCGGTAGCACTGCTCCAGCTCCGTCCGCACCGCCCGCTCCCCGGGCACGGGCGGGGGCGGCAGCCCGATCCTCAGCAGGCCGCCCCGGGGCCGTGCGTTCCGGCCCGCGGCACGGACGGCGTCGAGCTTCCACTCGTACAGCTCGGTCCGCAGCAGCCATGCCGCCTCGTCGCCCGCGACCACGGGGGACGGCGTGCCCGGCTGCGGCACGAGCGCGGTCAGACAGGCGTCGATCTCCGCCTCCACGGGCAGCGGCCGGTCCCCCGTCGCGAGCCGGGCCGCCCTGATGCGCAGGGCGGCGATCCGGGCGACGGTGTGGTCACGCGACTCGTCGGGCACCAGGTCCAGGACCTCCGTCGCCGCGGCCCGGTCACCGCGCGCCAGGGCGAGCCTGGCCAGTCCCAGGGCCGCGCCGACGTGCGAGGGGTTACGGGCATGGACGGCCCGGAAGAGTTCGTACGCCGAGGGGCCCGCGGCGGCCGGCCGGTCGTCGCCGAGCTGTTCCGCGCTGTACGCCAGCGCCAGCTTGGCCGCGTACTCACCGGGCAGGGCACGGTGTACGGCGGAGAAGTGCTCCAGGGCCGCTTCGAGCATGGGCTGCCGGTCGTGCAGCACATCGGCGCTGCGCAGGGCGACGAGCCCCCAGTGCCAGCTGAGCCGCCATTGCCGGACCGGCCCCGGGCCCGGTATCGCGGCGGCGGCCTGGACCTGTTCCCGGGCCGCGGCCAGTGCCTCCTCGCCGTCCTGGCCGAGCAGCAGCCGGGCGTTGTGCAGGCAGATCTCCACCGACCGCTCCCCTTGGGCGGGCTGGGTCAGCGGCTGTCCGGGGTCGTAGCTGCTGACCCCGAACCGGGCGGCCTGCGGGTCCCGCGGATAGGGCCGGGGCACGGGCAGTCTGCGGGCGATCTCGGTCGGGGTGGGCAGCCCGGAGTCGAGCGCGGGCGCCGGGGGCGTGTCCCGGCGGCCGTACAGCGGGCGGCGCAGCCAGTGGGCGTAGTCGGGCACCGAGCCCAGGCGCGCGCCCAGCAGCTCGGTGGACGGGGTGAAGTAGGCGGAGGGCTCCGGCTGGTCGCGCTTGCCGCGCAGGGCCCGGATCTCGCGCAGCACCCCGCGCAGTTGGCCCGCCATGTCGTCCGCCGAGCCGAACCGGTGTTCCGGGTCGTGGGCGGTGGCCCTCTCCACGGCCAGCCGGAAGGAGCTGATACCGAGCCCCGGCACGTCGTCGCCGACCGCCCAGCCGGCCAGTTCGGCCAGGGTGACGCCGACCGTGTGGACGTCGTGGGCGACGGTGAGAGGGCCCGTCCCGTCCATCTCGGGTGCCGCGAACCAGGGGGTGATCACGGGCGGCGGATCGACGGACCCCGCCTTGCGGACCCCGCCGAGGTCGATGACCTTGATCCCGTCGAGGTGGTGGATGACGTTGGACGGCTTCATGTCGCCGTACAGGAATCCCATGCCGTGCAGATGGGCGAGGGCCTCCAGGATCTGGCAGCCGTAGGTGATGACGTGCTCGATGTCGAGGACGAAGGCGCCCTGGCGGGTCGACTCGACGACTGCCGTCAGGGTCCGGTCGCCGACGTCCTCCATCACGATGTAGCCGCCGGAGACGGTGCCGTCGGCGTTGCGCGTACTGACGAAGTCACGGATCTGGACAATGCGTTCGTGCCGGATGGCGACCAGGCTGCGCCGCTCCTCACCGGCCTGCACGGCGCCGCGTTCCGCGTACCGGTTGAGGAGGCCCTTGACCGCGACGAAGTCCTCCAGGTGGGTGTCCTCCGCCAGGTAGACCCAGCCCTGGCCGCCGTGGGCGATGGGACCCCGGATCCGGTACTGGTCCTGGAGCGGCGGCCCGTCCTTCGTCAGCTCGGGGCGGTAGGAGTACGGGGCGCCGCACTGCGGGCAGTACCCCTCGTCCGGGGGCGGGGCCGCCGTGTGCGGCGGGACGAAGGAGGTGCGGCACGCGTCGGCCGAGCACGTCATCACGATGCGCACCGGCTGCTCGGCGGCTGCGAGGCGCTCGGCCGGCCTGCCCGGGTCCAGCAGCGGCAGTTCGAGCAGTCCGGCGGGGCCGTGCCGCTCGGGGGCGGTGGGCAGCGGTGGCAGTCCCGGCGCGCTCTCCTCGCGGCCGCAGGTGTCGCAGTAGCCGGTCGGCTCGACGGCTCCGCCGCAGGGAGCACCGGTGAAGCGGCGGTGCGGGCACGGAATCCTCATCGGCGCCGCTCCGCCGGGCCGCGTCCGGGCCGTTGGCCGGGAAGAGGGGGCCGCCCGGGCCCCTCCGTCCGGCCCAGGTCGTCGCGTAACTCCCGTAACAGCTGCTTCAGTTCGGTCAGCCGGTCCTGCGGGTCGGCCAGCAGCCGCAGTTCGCGCAGCCGGTGGCGACGAGCCGCCGCGTCGACCGCGGGGCGCGGGACCAGTGAGGCCGAGTCCACCATGCCCCGCAGCCCCGCCCACTCCCCCTCGATGCGCTCGACCCGGCGCACCAGCGTCTCCGCCTGCTCCTCCAGCGCGGGCACCAGCAGCTGCCGCGCCACCTCGGCCAGCCCCTCGCCGTCGGCACGGCGGAAGACGACCAGGAGCCGGAACCCGAGCGTCCTGACGCGCGTCAGCAGCCGCACCAGAGCCCCGGGGTCGGGATCCTCGTCCAGACCGATCACGGCGAGCACCGGCCCCGATCCGGCGGGCCTGCCGCCTTCCGAGCGGTCGGGGACGTTGCCGCCCTCCAGCAGCCAGTCGCGGTAGGCGTTGCGCTGGTACCGGGGCGGCCGCAGCTGCGCCACCAGGGTCTCGACGAGCTCCTCGGGCCGGGTGACACCGCCCCGGCAGACCAGGTGGGCCCGGTGGAGCTGGTGCTGGAGGGCGCGGTCGCGGCCGCTGCCGTGAGCGACGACGCCGAACCGCACGGCGGGCTCATCGCCGCCCGCGAACCACTGCCTCAGCCTCCGCTCCAGCGCCCGGTCCCAGCCGTCGGGGCCGCTCAGCTCGGCGACCAGCGGGACGAGTTCGGCGATGCGGTCGACGGGGATCATGTAGGAGAACGCCAGGTCGTTCTCGGTGGGCGGGGCCAGTTCCAGATCGCCGCGCCAGCTGACCACCAGGCCGACGACCTCCTCCGTCCCCGGCCGCTCGCCCCGGGTCTGGACGGCGGCGCCGCTGAAGCCGGGGCGCACCACCTCCGCGTTGGTCCCGGCGTCGAGCTGCACCCAGTCGCCGTGCAGTCCGCTGATGCGGCCGCTCAGCCACATCCCGTCGTCGAAGCTCTGGGAGTACCCGCCGATCCACACCTCGCCGCCCCGCTCCAGCCGCCGTCCCAGTGGCGCGGGCGCCGCCTGCGGGCGCGGGCTGTCCAGCGCGAGTACGGCGATGTCCTCACCGGCGGCCCCGTTCGCTCCCGGCAGCCAGCCGTCCGGCGCGACCCGGGCGCCGACGGGCGGGATGCCGGGGCTCTCGGCGAACTCCACCCACATGCGGGTGTCCGGCTCCCCGACGACGTGGGCGCAGGTCAGCATCCGGTCCTGGGTGAGGAGCACTCCGGCCCCGCACACCGGTCCGTCCACACCTCCGCGGCGTAACCGGAGCCGCCAGTCCGCTCTCAACTCCCCCATAACGCTCGAGAGTACGCGTGCAACAGCCACCCTTCCCAGACTCCGCACACACTCCGGTCCGAACGGGTCACCGGACGTCGCACCACAGGGTGGCCCCCGCCGTGCCCGGGTCCACGCCGAGCACGAGCCGTCGGCCCGTGGCGCGGACCTCGATGCCCGGGCCCGCCGAGACGACCTGGCGCACCGGCCGGTCCCAGACCACTTCGAACGGGGTGCCGCTCCGGTCGGGCCCGCTGACCCGGACGGCCGTCGTGCTCCTGCCCTCGCGTACGAGCACGCCGGCCGGCCCGGTCGCGGAGAGCCGCCCCGCCGTACCCGGCTGCCAGAAGTTGGCGGCGGTCAGTCCGAGCGAGCGCACGGCGACGGCCTGCACGGCGGCGGTGTTGGCGAGCACCGTCAGCCAGTGGCCGTCGGCCGCACGGGCGGCGACCGTGCGCCGGGAGGCTCCCGGCATCAGGAGGTAGAGGTAGCCGGCGTCGGTGGGGTCCGTTCCGTGGTCGAGCCAGAGGGTCTGCCAGTGCCGGGTCTGCTGCTCGGTGGCGCTGGTGGTGTTGATGTCGGACCAGGCTCCGGTCCTGGCCTCGCGCAGGGTGTGCAGGGCGGCGCCCCCGGGCAGGACCCAGCCACCGTGCCCCTCCAGGTGGGCCCAGCGGGGGCGTTCCCGGTCGTCGACGGTGAGACGCTGGCTGCCGGCCGGGCCGAGGTTGCGGTTGTCGACGACGGTCTCGACGGGAACCCCGTCGGTGGCGGTGATGCCCGCGCCGAGGCAGATGACCGTATCGGCGGCGCAGAACCAGGACTTGCGGGCCTCCAGGGTGGAACCGAGGCCCTTCACATGCTGTCCGACGGCGGCGAACTCACCGTCGTGCGTGCCGCCGACCCACCGTACGGCCGGGCGGGGTTCGCCCCATTCGCCGCCGGCCCGGTCGGCGAGGCGCTTGGTGGAGACGGTGGTGCCGGGCAGCCGGTACCAGTCGACGGTGGGCCAGAACCAGTCCGTGTACTGGTCACCACCGTCCCGGCCCTGCCACCAGTAGAGCATTCCGGCCCCGGTGTGCCAGCCGCGCGGGTTCTCGCCGTTGCCGCACTCGTACGAGCTGATCCGCTCCGATGCCATGGAGAGGTTCGCGACCCAGCCGGGGCGGCGGTGCACGGCTCGGTCCATCGCGGCGAACAGGGTGTGGCCGACGGGTTCGGGCGCGGCCGGGACGGGGGCGGCGGCCGCTGCCTGCAGGCGGGACAGGTCGGCGACCCCCAGCTGCGGGGCGGCGAGGATCGGGCTGACGGTGTCCCGTTCGATCCAGCCCTTGACCATGCCGTTCCACCGGTCGCGCTCGGCCGCGGACGCGCCGCCCGCGAGCAGGGCGACGGCGGCGATCAGGCCCTGGCCGTGGAAGTGGTCACTGCGCATGATCCGGCGTTCGTCGCTCTTGAGGAGGCCCCGGCTGATGGCGCGGCCGTTGACGCTGTCCATCATCAGGCCGTCGTGGATGAGCGGCGCGTAGGCGTGTTCGACGCTGTCGAGGATGATCTGCCGGTTGGGGTCGGTGACCTCCCAGGTGGATCCGGCCAGAAGGGCGAAGAGCCGGCCGAGGCCGTCGAGCATGACCTGGCCGTACGTGCCCGAGTAGGCGACCCAGGTGTGCTGGACGAACGAGCCGTCGGCGTAGAGGCCGTCGCCCTTCGTCACGTACGGGAAGACGGGTGAGAGCGCGTCGCGGGCGAGCGCGGTCCTCGCGGCGTCCCGGCCGAGGATGCCGCGCAGGGTGACGGAGCGGCACAGATCGACGCGGTTGGCGCCGGTCGAGGTGCCGCTGTAGTCGGTGAGCATGGTGTCGGGGATGAAGTGGTCGACGGCGGCGCAGGCGGCAGCGACCCGTTCCTCGCCGAGGTGGGGGCGCAGGACGGCGACGATGTCCATGAGCAGGCGCGGGCTGCCGATCTGCCACTCCCACCAGTTCCCGTAGCGGACCGTGGTGGTGTTGTAGACCGTCGCGGAGAGGTGGTCCAGTCCCCGCAGGATGTCGGTGAGGAGGCCCTCGTCGCCGGTGTGGCCGGTGCCCTGCTGGGCGTACGCCTGGGTCATCGTCCACAGCCGGCCGTAGCTCCAGGTGATGCCGGACGGCGGGTCGAAGGTGTGCCCGGGCCAGAGGGAGCCGGTGGCGGAGGCCATCGTCGAACGGAAGTCCGCGGCGAGTTCACCGGTCTCGGCCAGCTTGGAGGCGTACGGCTCGGTGGCGGGGTCGTAGCCGGTGCCGAGCGAGAGGTCGTTCCAGCGCAGCCGGAGCGTCTCGAACTCGTCCTGTGCCGCACGGGCCGTCGGGGCGAGCGCCAGTCCGAGTGCGGTGGCACCGCCGGTGGCGAGAAAGGCACGGCGGGACCAGGCGGGCAGGAGTGACACGGGGCTACCTCCGGTGGGCAAGTGGTACAGACCTGGCGGTGGTTGGTCTAACACGGGGTTGCGTGTGCGGGAAGGGGGCGGGTCCGCTGCCGGACCCGCCCCCGCGTCGTGGAGCCGTTCAGCCTCCGCAGTGGAAGCGGGCGTTGCCCCAGTCGGCGTGGTCGTTGCCGTTGCCGTCGCCGCCGTCACCGGCGATCAGCTCGACGTACTTGGCGCCGGTGACGTCCGCCGACAGCGACCACGCGGCGTCGGCGGCCTTGAGGACCGGCGACTTCACCTTCTCCGTACCGTCTGCCTGTACGGAGAACTGCACGCTGCCGGCGCTCTTCTGGACGTCGTCCACCCCGACCTCGGCGGTGAAGGACGTGCATTTCCCGCCCAGGTAGTAGCGGATGCTCGCCGGCGCGTGGCTGCCGATGCCCTTCTCGTACACCGTGCCGCCGATGGTCAGCGCGGTGCCGTCGCCGGTGCCGGTCTCGCCGTTGGAGAGGTCGCGCTCGACCGGGCCCCAGCCGTTCGAGGTGGCGGTCCAGTCCACGTCACTGGCCCAGCTGTCGGTGGTGGGCGGCGGCGGCAGGGTCCGTACGGACGTCTGCGCACCGAGGGTCCGCTGCGCGCCGCCCACCGTGTACGAGGCCTCGGAACTCATCGGGTACGTGCGGTACTCGGCGTCCACCGGCGGGGTCACCTGCCAGCTCGCGGTGACCTCGGCGCCGGGCGCGACCGCGTCGAAGGTGACGGCTTCCGCGGGCTCGGCCGTCCAGCCCTCGGGGAGGGTGAGCTGCACCGATACGCCGGTGGCCGCGGTGTCCTCGTAGTTGGTGAAGTCAGCCGTCACGGTGTTGGCCGTGCCCGGCTCCAGGGTCTCGGCGACCGGGTCGAGGGTGAGTGTGCCGCAGGCGGCCTGCTCACCGGCGGGGGCCGCGCCCAGGTCGGTCACGGTGAAGCCGTCGAGGACGAAGTCGGCGCCGTCGGGGGCGTCGCCACGCTTGCGCAGCCCGGTCCAGGTGTCGCCGCAGCCCGCCGTGACGGTCTCGGTGAAGTGCCCGGTGGTGTGCTGGGCGCCGATCGCGGTGGTCCGGGTCTCGACGGAGTCGGGGGTGCCGTCCGCGGTGATCCGGTCGTATCCGTCGACCCATGCGTAGGCCCCGGCGTGGCTGGACTGGTAGTCGTACTCCACCTTGTAGCGGTGGCCGCCGGTCATCGGGACGGTCCAGGGGGCGGTCCGGTAGACGAGTCCGGTGTTCTCCTCGTGGGCCTTGAGGGACTCCTTGCCGCCTAGCACGTCGTCGACGAGCTTTCCGTTCCAGCCGGCCTGGGTGTACGGGGCGTGCAGCTGGGAGACGCTGGTGCGAGGGTCGGTGGAGCCGCCCGCGTCGCCCTTGAGGAAGGGGCCCCAGCCCTGGTCGACGTCCTCGAAGTCCTCGTGGACGACGGTGTTCTTCTTCGTGGCGGGGGCGTTCGCGACGACGCGTACGTCATCGGCGCGGACGGTCGCCGCGCTGCCGTCGGCGGCCTCGATGCGCAGGGTGGTGCGCCCGTTCGCCGGGGCGGTGAAGTTCACCTTCGCCCGCTGGAAGTACGTGCCGTGCCAGTCGGACGCGGCGACGTAGTCCTTAGCGGTGGAGCGGTCCACGGCGACGGACTTCCCGCCGGCCGTCAGCGTGGTGTGCCGGGTCCTGCCGGGCTGGACCTCGATGAGAGCGGACGCGGTGTAGCGCGCGCCGGGCGTCAGTCCGGCGATGCGCTGGGAGACCGCGGCGGCGCCGGTGCCGGAGAGCTTCGCGCTGTTGCGGCCCTGGTCGTCGGTGTCGCGGGCGGCGGTGCCGGTCTTCGACCAGTCCCCCAGCCCGCTGTCGTTGAAGCCGGGGTCGGCGACGGGCGTGCCCTGGCCCCACCGGGGGTCGGCGGCCTTCGGCGCCTTGGCCGGGTAGAGGACGTACGGCTGCCCGGCCTTCGCCTTCAGCGTGATCTTCCCGCCGACGGGACGGACCGTACCGGTCCTGACCCGGCCGTTGTCGGTGAGCTCGTAGACCGTGTACGCGCCCGTGGCGGGGACCGCCCAGGTGCTCGTGCCGCCGGACTCGCTGTAGTGGTAGAGCTTCTTGCCGCCGTCCCACGGCAGCAGGTAGTCGGTGCCGCTGAGCACCTTGCGGCCGTGGTCGTAGAAGGTCCGCTTCCCGTCCTCGACCGTGCCGCTCACCCCGCCGGTGAACGTGATGTCGTTGCCGTCCCAGCGCGTGATCTTCTGCTGCTGGAGGTACTTGGCGGGCAGGTTGCGCTGCCAGATGTTGTCGTAGAAGGCGTTCCAGTCGGTCTCGCCCGTCCAGCCCTCGAACTCGTCGATGGCGCTCTGGCCGAGCACCGGGTGGTTGTTCCAGACGTCCTTCTCGCCGTTGCGGATGAACCGGATGATCTGCGAGTTGAGGCCCTTGTTCGTCGCGCCGCCGTAGTCGAGGTCATTGGCCCAGTGCGACCAGAGCGAGCCGCGCTCGAACTTGTCGGCCCATTCGCTGGAGACGTTCCAGCCCTGCGCCTGCAGGGTCCGGAGGGTCTTGTCGGCGATCCAGCCGTGCGTGTAGTAGACGTCGATGTACAGCATGCTGAGGTTGCGGTCGGTCTCGTCCCGCAGCTGCTGGAAGCGCTTGGCCAGGTCACCGCTGTTGATGTCGCGGCGCTGGTCGATGTAGTAGCTCTGGTTGAGCCAGTTCCAGCCGGGCGCGGTCTTGTCGACGAGGTTCTCGTCGAAGGCCTTCGCCTCGGGGTAGGCCTCGGTGGCGTTGACGTGGACGCCGAAGGTGGCGCCCCACTTCTTGCCGTCCTCGAGGAGCTCGTTGAGGTCCTTCAGTCCGCCGGCGCGCTTGTTGTAGTTGCCGCCGTAGTCGGGGTGGGCCGAGTCGTGGCCCTCGGAGGCGTACCCCTTGAGCAGCGCGAGCTGGCCGAGGCCGTCCGTGGCGAGGGATATCCGCTTGACGTCGTCGAGCGTGCGCAGGAAGGGGTGGGTGGCCTGGCTGGCGAAGTTGAACGGGATGTGGGTGACCACTCGGTCCGCGGTGTCCTCGCTGCCCGGTGCGACCACGCCGATGGAGCGGAAGGCGACGGCACCGTCCTGCCAGTCGACGGTCCTGTCGCCGTTGGCGTCGGGGGTGACGACGACCTTCGCCCAGGGCAGGCCCTCCCCGCTCTCCGGCTTCGGTGCGCCGGCGCCGCGGTAGGTCCACTGACCGGACCAGACGCCGACGCGGGTGGCGCCGTCGCCGTCCTTGCGGGCCTGGTGCCAGAATCGGGCGTCGTCGCCGCCCGTGGCGCCCGAGGGCTTGTCGTACGAGGAGTTGGACTCGACGGCGGCCGCGAGGGAGCCGGTGTTGACGATCGCGTAGGTGCCGCCGACCGGCGCCGCGTCGGCCTTGGTGGCGTCGGTGACCTTCGCGAAGACGTCGGCGGTCCTCGTCGAGTCGGGGTCGAGCTTCGTGAAGGCGGTGGCGGCTCCGGCATCGGTGCTCGCGACGGAGACGAGGTCGTGGCCGGGGATGTCGATCGTGCCGACCCGGAACGCCTCGGTGTCGCGGACCGCGGTCACCTCGAAGGTGGTGGCGCGTCCGGAGACGGAGAGCGAGGCGTCGATCTCGACGCCGGGCAGTTCGGCGAAGACGAGGGTGTAGCGCGCGGCCGACGCGGTGATCTCCGGGGCGCCCTTGAGCTGCACGGGGTGGGCGGTGCCGTTGAGGGTGACGGCGGCGACCGGCCTGGTACTGCCGGACAGTTGGGCTCCGGTGGCACGGTCGGTGTACGTGAGGACGCGCGGGAAGTCGTCGGCGACGGCGACGGCGAGCTGCGCCGATCCGATGACGGGGGCGTCCGCCGGGGCGGCGGATCCGGCCGGGGCGGGGGCGGCGGCTGAGGCGGGCAGGGCGGTCCCGACCAGAGCCAGGACGGCTGCTGAGGCGGCGGCTGCGGCGCCCACCGAAGTAAATCTTGGCGACATGTGCTCTGCGTAGTCGCCGTGTCGTGACACCGTCAACGAGGTGCGGCTCCGAGGGCCTCTCCAGTCCAACAACCGTGCCGCGTTAGTCCAAGTGCGGGTGCGCGGGTCATCGCGGCCGCCGTGTTCAGTTCCTGGTCACGAACACTCGACCCGCCCCTCCGTCACCCCGCCAAATACTGTTTACCTGCGTCGAGTTGTGAAGACTTCTTTCTTTTGAGAGCGCTCTCAGTCACAAGTCTTGACGACTGTCCCGAGCATCGCGAGAGTGGTGCGCACCGCGGACGCCCCCACTCCGTCTCCCCGCACGATCACCCCGTCCGCGGCCCCCCACACACCCGGAGTCGTCTGATGATTTCGCGCAGAATGTTCCTCTCCGGCGGCGTCGCCGCCTCCGCGACCGCGCTCACCTATCCCCTCTGGGGAAGCGCGCTGAGTCCGAGCGCGTCGGCCTCCGCCGCGACCTGCGAACTGGCCCTGGAGAACCGCTCGCTGCCCGGCCGGGTCAACGCCTACGTCACCGGTCACGAACAGGGCACCGACCGCTGGGTGCTGCTGCGGCCGGACGGCAGTGTCTACCGGCCCGACTCCCCCGCCGCGCCGCAGACCCCGCTGCCGGTCGACTGCGCCATCCCGCTGAACGCGGCGGGTGGCGCCCCGGTCGTCCTGACACTTCCGCAGATGTACGGCGCCCGGGTCTACTTCGTCCGGGATGACACCCTCGACTTCTATCTCAACCCGGGCCCGGCGCTGGTCGAGCCGGCCTTCGCCACGTCCACGGACGCGAACTACGGGCGCACCTGGTCGTTCTGCGAGTTCACGTTCAACCCGCAGCAGCTGTACGCGAACATCAGCTACGTCGACCTGGTGACGGCCCTGCCCATCGGCCTGAAGCTGGAGGGCGACACCACGCACACGGTGGCCCCGCTCCCCGACGGCGCCGTACAGCGGATCGCCGACGGCCTCACCGCGCAGGCCGCCGCCGACGGGCAGCCGTGGGACAAGCTGGTCACGCGCGGCTCGGACGGCAGCGTGCTGCGGGTCATCTCGCCGCAGAACCTGATGGCCCCGTTCTTCGACCGGCCGGACCAGATGCCCTTCCGCGATCTCTTCACCGCGCAGATCGACGAGGTCTGGGAGAAGTACCGCTCGACCGACCTGCGGATCGACCTGCAGGGCGGACGCGGGGTCTTCACCGGGCGGGTCAGCGGCGACACCCTGACGTTCAACGGCGGGCACACGTTCACCAAGCCCGTGTCCAAGGACATCTTCACCTGCAACCACGGGCCGTTCACCAACAACCCGGCGGACTCCGACGACAAGAAGGGCCTGCTGGCCCGTCTCGCGGCCGGCTTCAACCGTTCCATCATGCTCAGCCACCCCGACCAGCCCAACGGCACCACGGTGGCCGACTACTACCAGGGCGCGGTGACCAACCACTGGTCGCGCATCGTCCACGCCAACAGCCCGATCGGCTACGCCTTCCCCTACGACGACGTGCGCCCCGAGGGCCAGCCCGACGTCTCGGGCGCGGCCAACGACGGCAACCCGAGGCGCTTCACGGTGACCGTGGGGTCCTGAGCCGCGACGCACGTGTGCCCCCGTCCCGGCGGACGGGGGCACACGTGCGTCCGGGGCGGCCGGAGCGATCAGCAGCCGCCGCAGTTGTAGTACGTCACGTCCCAGTGGTTGCCCTCGTCCGCGTAGATGTTGCCGGAGCCGGACTTGTACTGGGGAGCGCCGTCACCGCGCAGACCGATGTAACTGAACACGCCGTGGACGTAGTTGGTGAGACAGGTGGTCTTGCCGAAGTCGAGCTTGTAGCCGTTCCAGTGCGAGTACGTGCCACTGGCGTGCCCGGTCTCGGTACCGCCGGTGATGTTGAGCGCGCAGCCCGTGGCGCTCTTGAGGGTCTGGGCACCCTGGGCGGTCGGCAGGTTGAGCTGGTCGAACGAGGTGCAGGTGGAGACGTTGCGGTTGGAGCAGCCGCCGGAGGAGGACCAGGTGATGCCGGACGAGCTGAATCTGGCGGTCGCCTGGCTGTGGGTGAGCTTGGTGACGGCGTAGGCGTCCGTCGCACCGGCGACGACACCGATTCCGGGGGCGAAGAGGACTCCGAGGACGAGGGCGAGAGCGGTCAGGACGGGGCGCAGCGTCATACGGGACACCATGGGGGGACTCCTCCTGTGCATGACAATGAGACAGAGAGGATAGTGCCCCAGTTCTACGCGCGTCCGCCAGAGGGCCCGCAGTGACGGTCGCGTGAACACGCGACCGCGCCGGGGCCTCGTTCCGTAACAGTCGGAACCCTGGATGTTGAACTTTGAACAAGATGGGTCTAGAGTGAATCTCGTTGAAGGTTAAACAACTACTTCGAGCCCCGCTCGATCACGTCCCCGAGGAGGAGCCATGGCTCTGTTCAACCGCAAGAACAACGACGCCCCCGCCGCCACTGTCGCCGTCGACCCCGCCCTGGCCGCCCTCACCGGTGACTACGCCATCGACCCGGCCCACAGCAGCATCGGCTTCACCGTCCGTCACGCGATGGTCACCAACGTGCGCGGCTCCTTCGGTGAGCACGAGGGCAGCCTGAAGCTGGACGGCAGCGACCCGGCCAACTCCGCGGCCTCGATCGACGTCAAGATCGCCAGCGTGGACACCGGCATCGCCGACCGCGACGGCCACCTGGTCAGCGGCGACTTCTTCGATGCCGAGAAGTTCCCCCTCATGACCTTCCGCTCGACGGCCGCCGAGCAGCTCGGCGGCGACAAGTACCGCGTCACCGGCGACCTCACGATCAAGGACGTCACCCGCCCGCTCGCCATCGACCTGGAGTTCAACGGCTCCGCGACCGATGTCTACGGCAACGAGCGCGTCGGCTTCGAAGGCAGCGCGGACATCCTGCGCTCCGACTGGGGTCTGACGTGGAACGCGGCGCTGGAGACCGGCGGCGTGATGGTCAGCGACAAGGTCAAGCTGAACTTCGACATCTCCGCGATCAAGGCCGCCGCCCCGCAGGCCTGATCCCCCGCAGCACCCCGCGCCGAGCGCCCGCCTTCCACCCCTTCCGGGGCGGACGGCGGGCGCTCGGAGTGTGCGCACGGCGCGGCCGGGTCCGGGGTCAGCCCATGGTCTTGGCGCCGTCGATCGACTCCCGGATGATGTCGGCGTGGCCGGCGTGCTGAGCGGTCTCGGTCATGATGTGCATCAGCACCCGGCGCGCCGACCAGTGCGCGGTGCCCTCGAACCACGGAGCCTTGGGCAGCGGCTGGGTGGCGTCCAGGTCGGGCAGGGTGGCGATCAGCTCGTCGGTCCGGCGGGCGGCGTCCGCGTAGGCGCCCAGCACGCCGGCCAGCGTCTCGCCGGGCAGCATGCGCATCTCGTCGGCCCGCCGCGCCCAGTCGGCCTCGGTCATCGCGGTGAAGTCCGGCATGGCCGACGGGCCTTCCACGATGAAGTTCGCCCAGCTCCGTTCGGCCCCGGTGACGTGCTTGATGAGACCGCCCAGACACAGCTCGCTCACCGTGGTGCGCAGCCCGGCCTGCTCGTCGGTGAGGTCACGGGTGGTGAAGCGGAGGAAATGCCGGTGCTTGGCCAGCATCTCCAGCAGATCGGCGCGCTCGCCGGTGAGGGCCGGGGCCTCGGCCACGTCGCGGGTGGTCGTCTCGCTGACGGTCATGATCGCTGCCTTCTGTCGTTCCTGCTCAGCCGGTCAAGGAACACGTTAGAAGCCATATAGGCCAGATCCCGACCTGAATGCGTCGCCTTCCGGGAGCTGCTCGCGGACCGGGCGGGGCATCTCGAATCGCCCCTCACAGACCGGGATTCGGCTCGCGGGAGCCGGACACCGCGCGTGCCTCCGGTCACGACCGGCATGCGTCGTGGCTGGGGCGTGCCGACGAGCGGCGGAGCGCCCCACCCTTGACCGGAGATCCTGCCCGACAGGTGATCGACCGTGCCGTTGGACGGCTCCGGATGCCGGTGCAGATGATGGCGCCGGCCCATCGCGTCCTGCTCACGAGCCCGGCCAGTTCATCGATCCGGTCGTCCAGGGCCTCCGCGTCGATGCCGCTGTGCGGCTCCGCCGTTCCGCGCACCACACGTCCTTCGCACCGTGCTGTCCGGCCGGAGGGCCTCCCCGGTGCGCGACGCCGACTGCCGCCGCGCACCGGAGAACGACCCGGACGGCTTGCGTCACCCGGCCCCGGCGGAGCTCACCCCCAATTCAGCGTCGCCGCACCTTCAGCGCGTTGTCCGTACGGGTGACCGGGTTGCCGTCCGGGTCGTGCTGGACCCGCTCGTGCTCCGCGCTGAGCAGCACGTCCCATTCACCGTCGGGCAGTTCGAGGGCGGCGAGCACCTCGTCCGTGGTCGGGAGCTCCATGTCCGCGTGGTCGTGCTCCCAGGGCGGGAAGCCGGCGTGACCGACGATCAGGAGTACGCCGCCGGGAGCCACCGCCGCCGCGGCCCGGCGCAGGATCTGCTCGCGCGGCAGGTCGCCCATCGAGTGCAGGAACTGTGCGGAGACGAGGTCGTACTCCCCCTCGGGGAAGGAGGCCCCGAGGTCGTGGAACTGCCAGTCGATCCGGTCCGCGACCCCCGCCTCGGCGGCGTGCTCGGCGGCCCGGCCCAGGGCCACGCGCGAGATGTCGGTGGCGGTGACCTGCCAGCCCCAGCGGGCGAGCCACACCGCGTCGGCCCCTTCGCCGCACCCGAGGTCCAGGGCGCGCCCGGGGGTCAGGCCCTCCACTTCCCGGACGAGAGCGGTGTTGGGGTTCCCGCTCCAGATCCGGTGGCTCTCGCGGTAGCGCTCGTCCCAGAGTTCCGCGTCGGAGACCTCGGCCGCGTCGGAGGCGGTGCTGTCGGTCGTCATCGTGTCTCCTGCAGTCCGTGCCGGCGGTTTCCGAGGGTCTTCTCGCAGACCTGGCGCTCGGCCTCCGCCGAGAAGGGCGCGCGGCGGGCCTCGACCGCGCGGCGGGTGTCCTCGGTGACGAGGTCGGCGTTGAGGGCGGCGCCGGCCTTGAGCCCCGCCGCGGCGGAACCGATGACCTGCTCCATCAGACTGGCGACGTTACCGGCCGCCCACACGCCGGGCACCTCGGTCGCCCCGGTCGGGTCGGCGGCGATGTACGTGCCGAGCGTGTGCCCGCCCATCTCCAGCGGGATGGCGTGCAGGCCGAGGCCGTCGAGTACCCCGGAGCGCGCCGTGAACCGCGGCTGGACCACGACGGCCTCGCGCGGAACGACCCGGCCGCCCGCCAGCCGCACCCCGGTGAGACGGTCGCCGCCGGCCTCCAGCCCGGTCACCTCCCCGTCCACGACGGCGATGCCCCGCGCGGCCAGCTGCTCGTACTCCTCGTCGCTCGGCTCGGGCGCGTGGTGGAGGAAGAGAGTGACGTCGGCGCTCCACTGCCGCCACAGCAGCGCCTGGTGGACGGCCATCGGCGTCAGTGCCACGACGCCGATCGCCATGTCCCGGACCTCCCAGCCGTGGCAGTACGGGCAGTGCAGCACGTCCTGCCCCCAGCGCTCGGCCAGACCGGGGATCGGCGGCAGCTCGTCGACGAGCCCGGTGGTGACGAGAAGGCGCCGGGCCGTGACCGCGGTCCCGTCCCCCCGCACGACCCGGAACCCGGCGCCGGCCGGCAGCTTCTCGGCCGAGACGACCTCACCCTCGACG
The DNA here is from genome assembly GCF_040630635.1 of Streptomyces sp. NPDC005761. NCBI lineage: Bacteria > Bacillati > Actinomycetota > Actinomycetes > Kitasatosporales > Streptomycetaceae > Streptomyces > Streptomyces sp. NPDC005761. The sequence continues at coordinate 21,843 of NZ_JBEXXX010000017.1, forward strand.
ATCTCGGCACCGTACGCGGCCACCTCCTTGCGGCCGGTCGCCACCAGCTCCGAGGGCGGGGTGCCCTCCCGGCCGAGGTAGTTGTGCACGTGGGACGCGGGTGCGTTGCGCGGGTTTCCCGCGTCGATCACCAGCACCGAACGCCTGGCCCGTGCCAGGGCCAGAGCCCCGCTCAGGCCGGCGGCCCCGCCGCCGATGACCACCACGTCGTACGTCTGCGTCATGTCGCTCATGCGAAACACCTCCATCTGACGGAGATGGTGCGCGTCGCGCCTGAATTCGGCAAAGATCCTTGCCGAAGCGGCAAACTCGCGGGGATGACTTTGACGGGATGCCGCTCCCCCACCCCGCACTGCCGCCCGGGCGGGGCGGTTGGATCAGCCCAGCGGGTCGGCCGTGTCGCGCAGGACGGCCAGGGCGGGGGCGTACATGCGGGCCTTGATGGTGCCGAGGGTGTCGCCCGCCTTGTTCACCTGCGCCTGGGCGAGCTCGATGGCGGCCGTACGGACCGCGTCCTCGGCGACCGCACGGTCGACGATGCCGGCGGCTTCCGCGGCGGTGCCGCCGTAACGGTGGGCGGTGAGCATGGCCCGGTGGGCGGTCTGAGGGGCCAGTCGCGCCTGGATGAGGGCGGACATGCCCGGGGTGAAGGGGATGTTGATGTCGGCCTCGGGCAGGCACCAGTAGCCGCGGTCCGCCCGCATCACACGGAAGTCGTGGGCCAGGGAGAACATCGCACCGGCCGCGAAGGTGTGCCCCTGCAGCGCGGCAACCGTGACGAGCGGCAGGGACAGCGTCCGGGCCAGGAGTTCATGGACGGACACGACGTAGTCCCGGTGCTGGTCGGCATGGGCGAACAGCCAGTCCAGGTCGAGGCCGTTGGAGTAGAACTTCCCCGTCGCGGCCGTCACCAGGGCGCGGGGCCCTTCGGCCTTCTCCACCTCGTCCAGCGCCGCGGCGACGGCAGCGAGCCAGTCGGGGTGGAACCGGTTCTCGCCGTCCCCGAGATCGAGAACGAAGACGTTGTCCTGGCGGTCGAGCGTGGGCATACCGGCTCCCTCAGTACGGGCTGGTCAGGGGGTGGGCAGGCAGATCACGGACTGAGGGCGGGCCGGACCTTGCGATGACCCTCCTGATGCGATCACAGGGCACCCCCAACGAACTACCTGTCGGTAACTTATGGGCTGTGGCATGGACCACGCAAGAGCCCCTCCGTCACGGCCCTCAGCGGTTCGGCCCGTCGGACGCAGCCGGCGGAGAGCCGGGGCCGGCCGCGCGCGTCCTCGCGGCGCGGCGGCCGCCGAACCGTTCACCGCGGCGTGCGCCGCCGGAGCCGCGGAACCTACGGGGGCTCAGGCCCGCGTGGCCGCGAGGTGGATGCGTCGCGTCGGGATCTCGCCCTCGTAGGCCTCGCGGACCGTGCAGTCGTCGACGCGGAACGCGGCGGCCACGGCCGCCGCGCGGAGCTCGTCCTGCGTGAACTCCGCCCAGTACACGCGGAGACCGCTGCCCAGGGGGTCGTCGATCACGTGGTCACCGGTCCCCTCCTTGGCCACGATCAGGAGCTGCCCGCCGGGGCGGAGCGCCGCAGCCCACGCCGCAAGTGCGGCGGGGAGCTCGCGCTTGGGCTGGTCGTGGAGCGAGTAGTACGAGACCAGCCCGTCCAGTCGTGCCCCCGCGATCTCCCGCTGATCCATGACGGCGAACCGGCACCCCGGCTTCTCCTCCCGCGCGAGGGCGACGCAGCGCGGCGAGAGATCGATTCCCAGCACGTCGAGACCGCGTGCGGCCAGCAACTCCGTGACATGACCGCAGGGTCCGCAGCCGGCGTCGTACACCGTGCCGCCCTCGGTGACCCGCCCGGCGAACGCGTGGAGGGCCGCCAGGTCGAACGGCTTGCCGTCCAGCTCGTGGCGGAAGAGCCGGAGGTAGTGGTCGGCGCGTGCGTCCCATGTGCGGATGACGTCGGCGGCGCTGCCGGGCTCCGGCGCGGGCGGGGGCTCGTCCGGCATGGTCACATGGTAGTGAGGTGGCGTCCGGCCGAGCGGGTGTTTCCCCTGACGGACGGACAGCACGAGGTTCCGGACAGCTCCGCGGTACGGGCCGGAGCCGTGGCGGGCGCTGCTCGTACAGGCGACGCGACACCCCACGTCATCGAGGGCGGGACCGGACTGCGGCCGGTGGCCACCGTCTGCTGGTGGCCACCACCTGTCGGGCCCGGGGCCCCTGAGGTGCCCGCTCAGTCCAGACGCCGGCGCAGCCACCAGGCACTGAAGCCGGAAAGGATGCCCGCGAGCCCGACGAAGATGCCCGTCTCGATCCACTGGAAGGTCCAGTAGCGGTCCCCGGGCTGGTACTCCACCGCCACGTGGAAGTCCGACTTCGCGAAGCAGCGCACCGGGTCCGTCTCTCGTGCGGCACAGCCCGCGCTGCCGCGCATCTCCTGGCCGTCGGAGTTCAGTACGGGTCCGAGGCCGGACAGGACCCAGGCCCCGGGCCTGGACAGGCCGACCTTCACCTGGGCGTTGTCCCCGTCGCCCGACAGCATGATGTCGGTGGCGCTCCAGGCGGCATCCTCCGCCGGCCTCCCCTCCTGCGCCGCCATACCAAGGCCTGCCAGTGCCACCTCCGCCCGCACCGGCTCCATGAACAGCGGCCGGATCGCGTACGGCACGAGAATCTGGACCGCGGCGAAGAGGCCGAGGGTGACCGCCATCGCCGGGACCGTCCGGCGGATCAGCAGGCCGGCGCAGACTCCGACGGTGAAGGCGAAGGCGGCGTAGCCGAGCGGTGCGACGCCCCGGCCGTCGAACAGCAGCGGATCGAAGCGGTTGCTGGTGATCTCGTCGAGCGGCCGGGCCCACCAGGTCACCATGAGGCTGAGCAGACCGGTGACGGCGACGGACGACAGGCCCACGGCCGTGAGCTTCACGGCGAGCCAGTGGCCGCGGCTGATGCTCTGGTTCCAGATCAGCCGGTGCGTGCCCGTCTCCAGCTCCCGGGCGATGAGCGGCGCTCCCCAGAAGATCCCTATGACGCCCGGCACGACGACGAGCAGTCCCGTGACGAGGGCGGCCAGGGTCTCGTACTCGTGGACGAACGCGTTCTTGGCCGCTTCGCACGTGGTGGAGCAGCCGGCCACATCGCCGTCGTACGCGGTCCGCATCTGCGTCCCCGTGATCGCGAGGGCGATCCCGACGGCGGCCAGCGCCGCCAGGGCCACGAGGGTCTGCACGCGGTACTGGCGCCAGGTCAGCCAGATCATCGCCGTACCTCCGGGGTCGTCGTGGCGGCGGCGGTTCTGCCTTCGGCCATGTAGGTGAGGACCAGGTCCTCCAGATCGAGGGGTTCCAGGACCCAGGCGGGGTCGTGGAGGGCGGTGTCGGCACGCACCACGAAGGTGCTCTGGCGTTCGGTGTGGGTGGCCTGGAGCACCCGCATCTCCTCCGGGAGGCTCTCCGCGTCACGGCGGGCCGTGGTCAGCCGGAAGTGGGTGGCGATCAGGTCGTCGACGTCTCCGGCGAGCTGGACCCGGGAGGCGACCAGGGAGATCAGGTGGTCACAGACCCGCTCCAGGTCGGAGACGAGGTGCGAGGAGAGGATGACGGTGGTGCCGTGCTCGGCGACGTGTTCCATGAGCCCCTGGAGGAACTCGCGGCGTGCCAGCGGGTCGAGGGCGGCGACGGGTTCGTCCAGGATCAGCAGTTCGGGGCGCTTGGCGACGGCGAGCGTCAGCGCGACCTGGGCCCGCTGACCGCCGGAGAGCCCGCCGACCCGCTGGGCGGGGTCGAGGCCGAGGTCCCGGATCCGGCCCTCCGCCAGCCCTTTGTCCCAGGTGGGGTTGAGGCGGGCGCCCAGGTGCAGATGGTCGGCGATGGACAGCCCGGTGTACGTGGGGGTGTCCTGGGCGACGAAGCCGACCTTGGCCAGCTGGGCCGCATCGGCAGCGGGGCGTCCGCCGACGACTGCGATGGTGCCCGAGGTCGGGGTGATCAGCCCGCAGGCGAGTTGCAGGAGCGTCGACTTCCCCGCGCCGTTGGGGCCGACCAGGCCGACCACCCGGCCGGCGGGCACGCTGAGCGTGCAGTCGGAGAGTGCCTGGCGGCGGCCGTATCGCTTGCCCAGGCCGATGGCTTCCAGAATGGCGGTCATTGCTCCTCTTCGGTGGCCGTACGGAACGTGCTCAGGAACAGGGCCTCGATGCTTTCCTCGTCCAGACCGGCGGCCCGGGCCCGCGCCAGCCATCCGCGCAATTCCTGCCGCAGAGGCTCGTGTTGGGACAGTGAGGCGTCGCTGAGGGTGCTCGACACGAAGGTGCCGACGCCGGGCTTCTTGGTCACCAGCCCCTCGTACTCGAGCTCTCGGTACGCCTTGAGCACGGTGTTGGGGTTGATCGCCACCTTCGCCGCGACGTCCTTGACCGTGGGCAGGCGATCCCCCTCGAACAACAGCCCCAGGCGCATGGCCTGTCGGACCTGGTGCACCAGTTGCAGGTACGGCGCGACGCCGGACCGGGCATCGAGGTGAAACTCGATCACCGTCGCCTCTATTCATCTAGGGTCCTAGCACTATAGGACTCTGGCAGTACATCACGTCAAGGGGCAGCGCGGAGCAGGCGAACGTCATGCGGTCCCCACTCGATCGAGTGGACACGCCTGGCCACAGGTGCAGTTCAGGCGATATCCACCTGGTCCGGGCGCGATCATTCGGCGGTGATCTCAACCTTCCGGACGGCACGCCGTCCCAAGTACCCGTTCCTGGCCGGGCTCGGCTCGCTCGCGGCACTGACGCTGCTCCCCGCGCTCCCCGCCGAGGCCGCACCGGCGAACGACGCGTCGCCGCAGGCCGCCGGGTTCGCCTCGCCCCGTGCGGTGACCGCGGCCGAACGCAGGACCGCCGCTTATCTCGATGCGCTGCAGAACAGGCCCCAGCAGCTGAAGGCCTTCTTCAAGGAGCTGCCCAAGGGCGGCGACCTCCACAACCACCTGTCGGGCGCGGCCTCGACGGAGTACCTGATCAAGCTCGCGATCGACAAGGGCCTGTGCATCGACGCGACGATGACGGCTGTCGCGCCCCCCTGCGGCACGGGCACGCGGCCCGCCTCCGACGCACGGACGGACGCGGATTTCCGGCAGCAGATCATCCGGGCCTGGTCCATGCAGGACTTCCCGGCCGACCAGTCGGGGCACGACCACTTCTTCGACACGTTCGGCAAGTTCGGCCTGGCGACGTGGGACCGGGGCAAGCTCCTGGCCAACGTGGCCAACACCGTGGTGAAGCAGAACCAGTTCTACCTGGAGACCATGGTCACGCCCGCCTCGGACAGCGCCAGGGCGCTTGCGGAGAAGGTGGGTTACGACGCCGACCTGGCCGCCTTCCACCGCAAGCTCCTGGCCGGTGGGCAGCTCGACCGGGTCGTGGACGAGGCGGTCAAGGAGGCCGACGACGGCGACGCCGACTTCCGGGCGACCGCGCACTGCGACACGAACCGTCCCGACCCGGGCTGCCGGCTGCCCGTCCGCTGGATCTCCCAGGTCTCCCGGGGCAGTTCCCCGGCGCGGGTGTTCACGCAGATGGCGGTCGGCATGCGGCTGGCGGAACGCGACCCGAGGTTCGTCGCGGTCAACCTCGTACAGCCCGAGGACTGGGACAGTTCACTGAGCAACTACAGCCTCCAGATGCGGATGCTGAAGTACCTGCGCGGCCAGTACCCCGACGCCCACCTCACCCTGCACGCCGGTGAGCTGGCCCCCGGCCTGGTCAAGCCCGAGGACCTGACCTTCCACATCAACGAGGCCGTCTCCGTCGCCGGCGCCGAACGCATCGGACACGGCGTGGACCTGGTCCACGAGGACGACTGGCGGCAGCTCGCCCGGACGATGGCGCGGCGCGAGGTCGCGGTCGAGGTGCCGTTCTCCAGCAACAAGCAGATCCTCGGCATCGCGGGCGCCGACCACCCGTTCAACGCCTACCGCCGCTACGGCGTCCCCGTGGTCCTGTCCACCGACGACCCGGGTGTCTCCCGGATCGACATCAGCCACGAGTACCAGTACGCGGCCAAGACGTACGGCCTCGGCTACACCACGCTGAAGGATCTGGCCCGCGCCTCGCTGGAGTACGCCTTCCGGGACGGACGCAGCCTGTGGACCGCGGGCTCGGCCCCGGTGGGCTACCGCCCGGTCCCCGCCTGCGCGGGCAGCCGGCCCGGCGTCGGCCGCCCGGGCCCGCGCTGCGCCCGCTACCTCGACGGCAGCCCGAAGGCCGCCACTCAGTGGCGTCAGGAGGCGGCCTTCGCCGCCTTCGAACGCGCCCACGACGGTCGGCGCTGAGACAGGGCACACCGCTGAACGGGGTGCGGGGCCATGGCCCCGCACCCGCTACCCCTTCGCCGCCGGCCGGTACGTGCACACCTGCACGCCCGCGTCGCTCGTGGCGTGCGAGACCAGTTCCAGCGTCCGAAGGCCGCCGTCCTCCGGGAAGATCGACTTCCCGCCACCGAGCAGTACCGGCATGATCACGAGCCGGAGTTCGTCGACGAGGCCCTCGGCCAGCAGCCCGCGTACGAGGGTGGGGCTGCCCATGACCAGCACATCACCGCCGTCCTTCTCGCGCAGCTGCTGGATGCGGGGCGCGAGCTTGTCACCGGGAATGCGCTCGCTGTTGTTCCACGCCAGCTCGTCGTCGCCGAGGGTGTCGGTCACGACGTACTTCTCGATCGCGTTCATCCGGTCGGCGAAGGGGTCGCCGGCCCGCTCGGGCCATGCCGCGGCCATCGTCTGCCAGGTGCGGCGGCCGAAGAGCAGGGCTTCGGCCCCGTTCAGCGAAGCGCTGAAGGAACCGCCGACCACCTCGGCGTCGAAGAACGCGTGCGACCAGCCGCCGTGGGCGAAGCCGCCGTCCGTGTCCTCCTCGGCACCGCCCGGCGCCTGTACGACGCCGTCCAGGCTGATGAACTCGCTGATGACGATGCGCATGTCCCACTCCTCGTGCGGCGGATCAGATGTACGGGAGGAGAGACTGCCACGCCACCCGGAAGTAATCGCGGTGACCCGGACGAAGGCGCTAGAAACTCCCGCCCCCGAAGTCACCGCCCCCGCCGAAGCCGCCGCCGTCACCGAACCCGCCGCCTCCCCCGTCGCCGAACCCGCCCCCGCCGAAGCCGGACGAGTCGAAGTCGGAGCCGGAGAAGTCGCCGCCGGAGAAGTCGCCGCCGGAGAAGTCACCACCGCCGAAGTCGCCGCCGCCGTACTCCGCCGCGTACGCCGGGGTGGAGAGCATCGAGCCGAGCATGGTGCCGACCAGCAGGCCCGGGAGCAGGCCGCCGCCGAAGTAGCCGCCCGCCCAGGGACCGTAGGCAGGGCCGGCCTCCCAGTACGGGCGCCGGCTGCCGTCGCCCACGTCGACCGTGCGGCTCATCGGGTCCTCGCCGCTGCGCAGCCGTACCTCGTCGGCGCCGCAGACCGGGACCTCGCGGGCCGCGCCGCCCGACGGGGCCCAGCGGACGTCGGCCACCGAGGGGCCGTGGCGCGGGTCGAAGAAGCAGGGCGGGCGGCGGGCGGGGAGTTCGCCGCCGGCGCGGCGGGCGTCGAGAACGGCGAGGGAGTAGCGCCCGTCCTCCAGGGCCTGGGTCACCCCGCGCACGTCCGAGGGGTGCCGGGCCTGTTCCATCCGGGACTTGGCACTCTCGTAGGAGTCGAGGGCGCGTTCGTAGTCGGCGCGCATCGTGTCGTCGGCGCCCGGCTCCGCGGGGTGGAAGTCGAGGCGGTCCAGGGTCTCCCCGTAGGCCGTGATGTCCTCGTCGACGACGACCCGGAGCTTGTCCAGGGCGGCCTGCTCCTCGGCCTCCTTGCGCTTCCGGTTGCGGCGCACGACCGTGTACGCCGCCGCGCCGCCGAGGACCACCACCGCGCCGAGGACGATCAGCCCCGCCCCTGCCGGACGGCTGTCGGACGAGGAGCCGGACCAGGAGCCGGGGGCGTTGCCCCGGGCCTGCTCGACGGCCCGGTCGACGAACGCGTTCAGCTGGGTCGCGGCACTGGTGTCCGCGCCGGGAGCCTTCACGGCGGCGGTGAGGTTCCGGACGGCCTGCTGCGACATCACCTGCGGGTCGGCGCCCGCGTTGAATCCGTCGCCGAGACGGATCGCGTAGACGCCGGTGATCCCCGTGTCGGTGCGCAGGCTGCGCAGCACGCTGTCCTCGGGGAAGGCGGAGCTCTGCGGGAGCACGGCCACGAAGACCGGTTTGCCGGCGTCCTTGATCTTCTTCGTCAGGGCGTCGGCCTGGCCCCGCGACAGCTGACCGGCCGCCGCCGGATCGACGTACACCGGGCCCTTGCGCAGCGCCTGGGCCACCTCGTCGACGGTGGAGGCGCCGGTCGCGGCCGGTGCGGCGGGGGCGAGGAGCAGGGCGGCCGCCGACAGCAGGAGCAGCAGCCCCGCCAGGAAGGCCGGGACCACCAAGCTCGGGAACGCCCTGTTCCGCATACTTCGAAGTTAACCCAGGCGGGTGAGAAATGCGTTGCGGACGGACGGCCGGCTCCTGCGCCGTCCGCCCGCCCGCACCGTAGGTCAGGCGGCCCGGTACGCCGCCCTCAGCTTCGCCACCGCGCCGGTCAGGTCACCGGTGAGCAGCAGGTGGTCGGCGTCGGCGAACGGCTTCGAAACCGCTTCCGTCAGCTTTCCGCCGATCTTCTGCTGGACCAGCAGACGTGCCTGCCCGACGATGGTCCGGCCCACGTCCGTCCGGCCGAGGCCGGTCCGCTCCGCGACCTGTGCGGCCAGCGCGAGTGCGCCGAGCGTGAGCTCGCCACCGGCCGGGGGCTTCTTCAGCGTGGTGAGTCCCCAGCCGTAGGGGAACTGCGGGTCGTACGCCGCGTCGCCCACGTTGATCGGCAGCTGTGCCTCGGACTTCGGCCACGTCACCGGCAGCTGACCGGTGAAGGCCCGCTTGCCGAAGAGCACGTCGGCCACGCCGTCGCCCTCGGTGCCCGGCAGCCAGGACGCCACCAGGGCGTCGATGTCGCCGATCCGGTCGCCGATGAGCTGCGGGCGGCCCGAGACGATCAGGACGGCGCACTTCATCGCGGCGCAGACCTTGTCGACCGCAGCCTTGTCCGCGGCGGACAGCTCCAGGTCGTGGCCGTTGCCGACGTCGCCGATGCCCTCCGCGTACGGGGTCTCACCGACGACCACCACCCCGACGTCGTAGCCGTCCGTGGCGGCCGAGGCGTCCTTGGAGTACGTGACCGACGCGGCGTCCTTCTTCATGGCGGACAGGATCGTGGTGCCCGGGGTGATGTTGCCGGACGAGCCCTGCCAGCTGACGGTCCAGCCGCCGGCCTGGTTGCCGATGTCGTCGGCGTTGGAGCCGGCGACGTACACCTTCTGCGAGGACTTCAGCGGCAGCACGCCGCCGTCGTTCTTCAGCAGCACCTGGGACTTGGCCGCGGCCTCGCGGGCCACGGCGCGGTGCTCGGCCGAGCCGACCTTGTCGAGGTTGGACGTGTCGGCGTAGGGCTTCTCGAAGAGGCCCAGCTTGAACTTCTGCGTCAGGATGCGGGAGACGGCGTCATCGATCCGGGCCTGGGTGATACGGCCGGCGGTGACCTCCGCCTGGAGCGTCTTCGTGAAGTCCTTGTACGCCGTCGGCACCATGATCATGTCGAGTCCGGCGTTGATCGAGGTGCGGACGTCGCTCGCGTAGTCACCGGGGATCTGGTCGATCGCCTGCCAGTCACTGATGACGAAGCCGTCGAAGCCCATCCGGTCCTTCAGCACACCGTTGATCATCTCGGCGTTGGCGTGCATCTTCACCGGACCCTCGTCGTCCCCGAGGATGTCGAGCGAGGAGTACGAGGGCATGACCGTGCCGACGCCGCGCCTGACGGCCTCCTCGAACGGGGCGAGGTGGACGGCCTCGAGCTCCTGCCGGGTGACCTTGGTGACGCCCTGGTCGATGGGGTACGAACCGGTGGTCGAGGAGCCGTACTCCGTACCGCCGTCGCCGACGTAGTGCTTGGCGCTGGCCAGCACCTTGTCGTTACGGTCCAGGTCCTTGCCGGACGCGGCGCCCTGCATGCCCTGGATGACCGTCTCCAGGGACTCGACGAGTGCCGGGTCCTCGCCGTACGCCTCGTAGGCGCGGCCCCAGCGGTCGTCGCGCGAGACGCAGAGGCAGGGGGCGAAGTCCCACGGGATGCCGGTGGCGCGCACCTCGTTCGCGGTGACGGCGCCGGTCTTCTCGACGGTCCGCGGGTCGCGGGTCGCGCCGAGGCCGACGTTGTGCGGCATGATCGTCGAGCCGATCACGTTGTTGTGGCCGTGCACCGCGTCCACGCCGTAGATCAGCGGGATCTGGAAGCGGGTCGCCTGGGCGCGCAGCTGGTAGGCGTCGACCATCTTGGCCCAGGCCGCGGCGGTGTTGGGCGTGGGTACCGAGCCGCCGCCGGAGAGCAGCGAGCCGAGGTCGTACGCGGCGATGTCGCCCTGCGAGGAGAGCGCGTTGCGCTCGGCCTGCGTCATCTGGCCGGCCTTCTCGGCGGGCGACATCCGGGCGAGCAGGTCGGCGACGCGCTGCTTCACCGGCAGTTTCGGGTTCTGGTAGGGCAGCCCGTGGGCGTCGATGACGACCTGCGGGTTCTCCTTCGGCGGCCTGGCGCCGGTGACGGTGAGTTCGAGCGGGACCGTCTTCGCGGAGGCGGCTCCCGTGATCTTCTTCGTGGTGACCGCGACGTGGTGCGTGGTGCCGGAGGCGGTGCCCGCGGGGAAGGTGTACGTGCCGTTGACCGGCGCGTAGTCGGTGCCGGAGGCGGCGCTGCCGCCCTTGGTCTCGTACGCCACGGTGACGGGCTCGTCCAGCGGGAGCGACCCGGTGGTGGAGACGGAGAGGTCGATGCCGGCGGTCTCTCCCTGCTTGACGGGGTGCACGGCCGCGTCGGTGACGACGCTCGCCTTCAGCGCCGCGTCGGCCTTGCCGTAGAGCTCCACGCCGTCCATGGCGAACTTGCCGGGCGCACCGGGCGGCAGGGTGAGCGCGTAGCCCCACATCTCGTTCAGGCCGAGGACCTGGTCGATGCCGCCGACGGGCTGGTAGTCGCCGCGGTAGGTGAAGTCGGCGAACGGGATCTCGACCTGGTGCCAGCCCTCCCAGTCGTCGGTGAAGGAGGTGGTCCAGAGCTCGGAGGCCTCGCCGTTGGCGCCGCCGTCCTTGACCTCGAAGCTGATCTTCTTGCCCGAGCCCGGCGGCAGGGGCGCGGTGTTCTGGCCGTACCACCAGAAGCGGATGCCCTTGTGTGCGGACCAGTCGTGGGCGGGCTGGTCGGCGGCGTAGTCGTGGCTGAGGCCGCCGTAGCCGCTGATGTCGAAGGTGCCTTCGAGGACCTTGGCGCCCTCGGGCGCGTCCGCGCGCTCCTTCAGCGCCAGGGTGGGCGGGTCGTCCGCGTCGCCGCCCCAGGTGAAGATGCCTTCGGCGGGCTGGTTCGCGAAGGGGACCTCGCCCTCGAACCGGTCGACGGCGACAGGCGCCGGTTCGTCGGCCGCTGCGGGCGCCGCCGCGCTGGGGACGGCCCCGGCGAGCAGGCCGGCCAGGACGGTGGCGGCGGCCAGTGCGGCGGTCGCGGGTCTCGCCCGGTGACGGGTGCGTGGTGGCATGTGCGGCTCCTTCGTACGGTGACCGCGCGCGGCACGACGGGTGCGGTGCTGTGCCGCGCGCGGGGGTGCGGGTGGGACCGGGGGGTGACGTTGCTGGGCGGGGGGTGGCGCTGGTGCGGACGGGGGCCTCGGAGCGGGCGGGGGGCGCTACTTCTTCTGCTCGACCCGCACCCAGTCGATCTCGGCCTTGACGCCGCCCTGGGCGACTCGGTCGACGCTGGACTGCGGAAGGCCCCAGTAGGGCTGGGTGACCTTGTTCCATCCGGCGGGATACGCGCCGCCGAGGGCAAGGTTGAGGATCACGTACTGGTTGTGGTCGAAGACCCACTGGCCGCGGGTGGACTCCAGCTTCTGGCGGGAGGTCGTCTGGACGACCCGGTCGTCGACGGTGAACGTCATGCCCTCGGGTGCCCACTCGACGCCGTAGGTGTGCCACGCGTCGGCGCGGCCGCCGTTGGGGTAGGTCTGCTGCCTGCCGATGTTGCCGTCGGCCGAGTAGCCGGGGCCGTGCAGGGCGGAGCTGGTCCAGTCGCCGTATCCGATGTTCTCCATGATGTCCGTCTCTCCCGAACCGGGCCAGGAGACGGACGGGTCGTCGACGTTGCTGCCGAGCATCCAGAACGCGGGCCAGAAGCCGTCGCCGACCGGCAGCTTCATGCGGGCGCTGACCTTGCCGTAGGTGAAGTCGAACTTGGTGTTGGTGTCGACCCGGCCGGAGGTGAAGTCGAAGGTGCCGTTGGGCGTGGGGGTGCAGCCCTTGCAGTACTTGGACTCCAGGACGAGGGCACCGTTCTCGGTGCGGATGTTGTCCGTCGAGTCGACGTAGGCCTGCGATTCGCCGTTGACGGGGCCCATCTCCGTCCCCGTGCGCACCACCCGCCACTTGGAGCGGTCCAGGCCCGAGCCGGTGAAGTCGTCGAAGAAGGTGGTGCTGTAGGCGCCACCGGGGTTCTTGGGCAGGGCGGGGTAGGCCGCGTTCGCGCTGCCTCCGGTGCCCCAGACCTGGAACTCGTAGAGGGAGTAGCCGAACTGGGCGGTGGTGGGTGCGGGGTTGTGGAAGGAGCGGCGTTCGGTGCCGAGCATCCGGACGTAGCGGCCGGTCGCCGGGGTGGGCAGGGTGACGGTGTCGTGGCGTCCGGCGGCCTCGCCGGGCGCCTTCACATCGGCGCGGCGGGCGGTGACCTCGGCGGCGGAGGGCTGGTACACGGTGCGCCAGGTGCGGTTGTCGTCGGAGACCTGGATCCGGTAGTCGACGGCGTACGCCGCCTCCCAGTACAGGTCGACCGTGTCGATCCTGGAGGTGGCTCCGAGGTCGACGCCGACCCAGCGGTCCGCGTTCCAGTCGCTCGACCAGCGCGACTGGTCCGCCTTCAGGTCGGCCGGCCAGCCGCCGTCGGTGACGAAGGCCGGTGAATTGCCCGCGTGCTGGTACAGGTTGCCGTACGCGGGATGGTTCAGGGCCAGGTTGGCGCGCGTCGTGGAGGCGGGGGCCCGCTCCCCTCCGTACACCTTGAAGGAGTAGAGGGAGTAGCCCCATGCGGTGGCGCGCTGGATGCCGCGCATCCGGACGTAGCGGCCGGTGACCTCCTGCGGGTAGGTGTGCGCGGTGACACTGCCGCCGGTGCCGTCGTCCTCGGTGTAGAAGGTGGTCCAGTCGGTGCCGTTCGATGACACCTCCAGGACGTACTTCTTGCCGTAGGCGGCCTCCCAGTCCAGGGTGACCCGGCTGATCCGGATCACGGAGCCGAGGTCGACACGGATCCAGGCGTTGTCGGCGAAGTCGCTGGACCAGCGGGTGCCACCGTCGCCGTCGGCGGCGGCTCCCGGTCCGGTGGCACCGTTCTCGGAGCCGGAGGCGGTGACGGATCCGGGGTCGGCGGCGTGGGCGGCGGCCGCCCGGTCGGTGTCCCATGCCGCGGCCTGCGCCGCCGCCCGCGGGGCGGGGGCGGCGAAGGCCATGGGGGCGGCGAGGGCGATCAGAGCGGCGGTGGTGGCTGCCAGAGTCGTACGAGAGGTCACGGTGGGGCTCCCGTTCGTATCCATGGGGGCGCGGGGGCGCGGCCGGGCACGCCCTACGCGTTGCGGGTGAGGCGGATGGTGTCGCGGTACCACTTGGCGCTGTCCTTGAGCGTCCGCACCTGCGTGTCGTAGTGGACGCGGACGATGCCGAATCGCTTGTCGTAGCCGTAGGACCACTCGAAGTTGTCCATCAGCGACCAGGCGAAGTACCCCCGGACGTCGGCCCCTTGTGCGCGGGCCGCGGCCACGGCGGCGATGTGGTCGGCGAGATAGGTGGTGCGGTCGGCGTCATGGATCCCGCCGTCCTCGGAGACGGTGTCGTCGAAGGCGGCGCCGTTCTCGGTGATGACCGTCGGCAGGCCGTAGTCCTTCTCCAGCCGGACGAGCAGGTCGGTGAGGGCGGTGGGGGTGATCTCCCAGTCCATGTCGGTCCGCGGCAGGTCACGCTCCACGACCCGGGTGACGGGCAGGCCGTCGGCGTCCGTCGTCGCACCTTCCTCGGTGACGCCGGAGAAGAGCGAGCCGCGGTAGAAGTTGACGCCGAGGACGTCCAGCGGGGTGGAGATGACCTCCAGGTCGCCTTCCTGGACGGGGAGCTCGATGCCCTGGGCGGCGAGGTCGGTGACGATGTCCTGCGGGTAGAAGCCCTTGACGACCGGGTCCAGGTAGATCCGCGCGCCGAGTCCGTCGGCGCGGCGGCAGGCCTCGGCGTCCTCGTGGCTGCCCGTCTCGGGGGTGGCGGTGCCCAGGTTGAGGGTGATGCCGAGCTCGAGCTCGTTGCCGCGGGCGGCCGCCTGCTCCCGCAGGTACTGCGAGGCGAGGCCGTGGCCCAGGAGCAGGTGGTGGACGGCGTGGATCGCCTCGCCGAAGTTCTTCCGGCCGGGGGCCTGGTTGCCGTACGCGTACCCGAGCATCGCCGAGCACCACGGCTCGTTCAGCGTGGTCCAGTGCTTCACCCGGTCGCCCAGGGCGTCGTAGGCGAGGGCGGCGTACTCGGCGAAGCGGTAGGCGGTGTCACGGGCCGGCCAGCCGCCCGCGTCCTCCAGCTCCTGCGGGAGGTCCCAGTGGTAGAGGGTGATCCACGGGGTGACGCCCTTGGCCTCCAGCTCGTCGACCAGGCGCTTGTAGAAGTCCAGGCCCTTCGCGTTGACGGGGCCCCGGCCGCCGGGCTGGATGCGGGGCCACGCCAGCGAGAAGCGGTACGTGTCGACGCCGAGGTCCGCGATCAGCTGCACGTCCTCGGGCATCCGGTGGTAGTGGTCGCAGGCCACGTCGCCGTTCTCACCGCGGACGACCATGCCCGGCACCCTGCAGTACGTGTCCCAGATCGACGGCGTTCTGCCGTCCTCGGCCGCCGCTCCCTCGATCTGGTAGGCGGCTGTGGCGACGCCCCAGCGGAAGTCGGCGGGCAGACCGGGTACGGCCTGGGCGGCGAGCTCGCGGGCGTAGGCCTGGGGGGTGACGAGGTTCATGGTTCTCCTGTGGTGTGCGTGGCGTACGGCGCTACGAGCGGGCGGCGACCGCCGCCGCCGGGGCTTCCTTGTGGAGCCAGCAGGCCACCGAACGGGACCCGTCGCCCCCGCCCGGCGCGGCGAGCACCGGCACGTGGGTGTCGCAGCCCTCGACCTTCTTGGCGCAGCGGGGGTGGAAGGCACAGCCGGCCGGCATCGCGGACAGGTGCGGGGGCGAGCCCGGGATGCCACTGAGCTCGCGACGGGGGCCGTGCAGCGCGGGGAAGGAGTGCAGCAGCCCGTCGCTGTACGGGTGGTGGGGGTCGCGGTAGATCTCCGACGCGCCGGCCTCCTCGACGATCCGGCCGCCGTACATGATCGCGATCCGGTCGGAGAACTCGATGAGGAGGGAGATGTCGTGCGTGATGAAGACGACGGAGAAGCCGAGTTCCTCGCGGAGCTTGACCAGCTGGCGCAGGATCTGGCGCTGCATGACGACGTCGAGCGCCGTCGTGGGCTCGTCCATGATGACGATCTCGGGCTCCAGGGCGAGGGCCATCGCGATCATCACGCGCTGGCGCATGCCGCCGGAGAGCTGGTGCGGGTAGGCGCCGAGCCGGTCGGCGGAGATGCCGACCAGGCCGAGCAGTTCCCTGGCCCGCGCGGTCCGCTCGGCCTTGCGCATCTCCGGGCGGTGGGCCTGGAGCACGTCGGTGAGCTGGCTGTGGACCGTGTGCACCGGGTTGAGCGAGTTCATCGCGCCCTGGAAGACGATCGACAGCTCCTGCCAGCGGAAGGCGCGCAGTTCGGGCGGCGACAGGGTCAGCAGGTCGAGCGCCTCGCCGTCGCGCCGGTGGTAGTGGACCTCGCCACCGGTGATCACGCCGGGCGGGGAGAGCAGCCGGGTGACGGCGTAGGCCAGGGTGGACTTGCCGGAGCCGGACTCGCCCGCCAGGCCGAGGACTTCACCGCGGTGCAGGGTGAGGTCGATGTCGCGCAGCGCGTGCACGGCGTCAGCGCCGGTCCCGTAGTCCACGTTGAGGCCGCTGATGGTGAGGACGGGCTCGCTCATGAGCGGGACTCCTTGTCGTGCGTGCGGTGGTGCCGGCCGCGCTCGGGCGGGGCCGCGGCGGTACGTGCCACGGGGGTGAAGCCGACGCGCATCCGGACCTTGCGGGAGCCGCCGGTCTCGGTGCGCAGGCGCGGGTTGACGAATTCGTCGATGCCGAAGTTGATCAGGGCGAGCGACATGCCGAGCAGGGCGATGCAGAGGCCGGCCGGGACGAACCACCACCAGGCGCCCTGGGCCAGGGCCTGGTTGGACTGGGCCCAGAACAGGACGGTGCCCCAGTTCCAGTTGGAGATGTCGGCGACGCCGATGAAGGCGAGGGTGATCTCGGAGAGGATCGCGAAGATGACCGTGCCGACGAAGCCGGAGGCGATGACGGCCGTCAGGTTGGGGAGCACCTCGAAGAAGATGATCCGCCACGTCGACTCGCCGGTGGCGCGGGCTGCCTCGACGTAGTCCCGGCGGCGCAGCGACAGTGTCTGGGCGCGCAGCACCCTGGCGCCCCAGGCCCAGGAGGTCAGGGCGATGACGAAGGCGATCAGCAGGTCGCCGGTGTCGGAGACGAAGCTCGCGATGATGATGATCAGCGGCAGTCCGGGGATGACCAGGAAGACGTTGGACAGCAGCGAGAGCACCTCGTCGGCGGTGCCGCCGAGGAATCCGGCACTGACGCCGATCAGCACGGACAGGATCGTGGCGATGATCCCGGCGATGAATCCGACGACCAGGACGCCGCGGGTGCCGACGAGGATCTGCGAGAGGACGTCCTGACCGGTCTGGGTGGTGCCGAACCAGTGCGACCCGGACGGCGGCTGGAGCAGGGCGTTGCTCATCGTGTCGGGGTCGTACGGGGCGATCCAGGGGCCGATGACGGCGATCAGTACGAAGAAGAGCAGGATGCAGAGTCCGACGACGGTCTTGCGGCCTCGCAGGAAGCGGAACTTGCGCTTGCTCGCTGCGGGCGTCTCGGTCGCGTCGAGCACGGCGACCTCGGTGGCGGTGACGGCCATCTGTCCTAGGCCTCCCTTCGGGTACGGGGGTCGAGGAGCATGTAGAGCACGTCGGCGAGGAGGTTCGCCGCGAGGACGGAGAGCGTGATGATCAGGAAGACGCCCTGCATGAGGGGGTAGTCCTTGGCGCCCACGCCCTGGAAGAGCTGGTAGCCGATGCCCGGGTAGGAGAAGACCATCTCCACCAGGAGCGTGCCGCCGACGATGAAGCCGAGGGAGAGGGCGAAGCCGGAGATGTTGGGGAGGATCGCATTGCGGGCCGCGTACCCGAACATCACCCGGCGCTCGGAGAGTCCCTTGGCCTGGGCGACCATGACGTAGTCCTCGGAGGAGACCGTCACCATCATGTTGCGCATGCCGAGGATCCAGCCGGCCACCGCGCTGAGCACGATCGTGAGGCCGGGCAGCGCCCCGTGGTAGATCGCGCTGGAGATGAACGGCCAGTCGAATGCGGGCACCAGCGAGTTGTCGTAGCCGCCGGCGGCTGGGAAGAGCGGCCACTTCACGGCGAACAGCGAGATGGCGATGAGGCCGAGCCAGAAGTACGGGATCGCGGAGATGAACGTGGTGACGGGCAGCAGGCTGTCCATCCACGAGCCGCGCCGCCAGCCCGTGAAGACGCCGATGCCGGTGCCGAGCACGAAGCTGATCAGCGTGGTGATGCCGACGAGCGCGAGCGTCCACGGCAGCGACTGGGCGATGACCTCGCTCACCGGGGTGGGGAAGAAGGTGAAGGAGAGCCCGAGGTCGCCGTGGAACAGGTGCGACCAGTAGTCGGTGTACTGCTCCCAGATCGACTGCTTCTTGTCGAGGCCGAACAGGGCCTTGAGCGAGGCGATGGCGTTGGTGTCCAGCTGGCCCTGGAAGCGGGCTATGAGGGCCTGCACCGGGTCGCCGGGCATCATGCGCGGGATGAGGAAGTTGATGGTGATGGCGGCCCAGGCGGTGACCAGGTAGAAGGCGAGCCGTTGGAGCAGGTACTTCACTTCGCAGCCTCCTTCTCGTGGTCGTCGGTGGGGGCCGCGCCGGCGGAGCCGTCGTACAGCCAGCAGGCGGCCCACTGG
The DNA here is from genome assembly GCF_040630635.1 of Streptomyces sp. NPDC005761. Classification (NCBI taxonomy): domain Bacteria; kingdom Bacillati; phylum Actinomycetota; class Actinomycetes; order Kitasatosporales; family Streptomycetaceae; genus Streptomyces; species Streptomyces sp. NPDC005761. Next base: position 40,105 of record NZ_JBEXXX010000017.1, read on the forward strand.
CCGTCGGCCAGGTCGAAGCGGGGCGGCAGCTCGGTGCGGCAGCGCTCCATCGCCTTCGGGCAGCGGGGGTGGAACCGGCAGCCGGCCGGCGGGTCGATGAGCGAGGGGGGTTCGCCGCTGCCGGTCTCCTCCTGCTCCTCCTCGTCGACCACCCGGTCCGGGTCGGGCGCCGAGGCGATCAGCAGCTGGGTGTACGGGTGGGCGGGGTGCTGGGTGACGGTCTCGCTGTCACCCCCCTCGACGATCCGGCCCGCGTACATCACGAGCGTGGTGTCCGCGAAGTAGCGGGCCGACGCGATGTCGTGGGTGATGTAGAGGATCGCGAGGTGCATGCGGTCCTTGAGGTCCTTGAGCAGGTTGAGCACCCCGAGCCGGATCGAGACGTCCAGCATCGAGACGGGCTCGTCGGCGAGGAGGACCTGGGGGTCGGCGCCGAGCGCGCGGGCGATGGCCACGCGCTGGCGCTGACCTCCCGACAGCTCGTGCGGAAACTTGTCCAGATACTGATGAGGAGGAGTCAGCTGGACGCGGTTCAGCAGAGCGGTCAGGTTCTGTTCCAGTTCCGCGTCGCCGCTGCCCGCCCGGTCGTGGATCTTCAGTGACCGGGTGAGGTGGTAGCGCACGGTGTGCACCGGGTTCAGCGAGGCGAACGGGTCCTGGAAGATGAGCTGGACCCTGCGTACGTAACTGCGGAAGGACCGGCCACGTCCGGCCTTCACCTCCTGGCCGCCCAAGTGGATCTCGCCCTCGGTGAGCGGATACAGCTGGGCGAGCAGTCTGGCGACGGTGGACTTCCCGGAGCCCGACTCCCCCACCAGTGCCGTGACGGTGCCGCGCCGCAGTTGCAGCGAGACGTCGTCGACGGCGTGGACGCTGCGGCGCTTGCCCGCGAGGAGATCGCGGCCGGTGCGCCGCACGGCGAAGTGTTTGGTGACTCCGCGTGCTTCGAGCACGACGTGGTTCTTTTCGAACTGTTCAGACATGGCCGGTACCTGGATCCCTGGTCCTACTTGGACGGCTTGAGCTTCAGCACGATCTCCAGCGCCGAGCGCTGGGTGTGCTGCGGGTCGGCGTACGGGTCGGCCTCGGTGGGCCAGCCCACCCAGTTCTTGGTGGAGTACTCGGCCCCGATGGGTGCGGCCGCGGTCGGGATCATCGGCGCCTGCTCGACCATGATCTTCTGCAGGGTGTTCATCGCCGCGGTGCGAGCGGTGTCGGTCGTGGCGCCGGCGAAGTCCTTCAGCGCCTCGGTCGCCTCGGTGCTCTTGAAGCGGCCGAAGTTGCCCTGCTGGGAGGGCTTGCCGATGGGCTGGAGCAGCGCGCCGTCCATGATGTTCTGGTACATGTCGTACGGAGTGGCGCCACTGTTGGTCCAGTGCAGGGTGGCGTCGAAGTTGCCGTTGGCCACGTCCGCGCCCCAGGCCTCGGCCGTCTGCGTCTTGACCTTGGCCTCGATGCCGATCTTCTTGATGTTGTCCTTGATGATCGCGAGACCGGTGATGTAGTCGTTCCAGCCGGCCGGGTCGGTGAAGGTCAGCTTCACCGGCTTGCCGCTCGGGTCCTTGAGCACACCACCGCTGAGCGTGAAGCCGGCCTTCTCCAGGACCTTCTTGGCGCCCTCGACGTCCGGCTTGGTGGTGGCGCTCTGGTACTCGGGGGCGATGAACGCCTTGCCGGCGGGCAGCGGGATGCCGGTCGGGTTGGTGATCTCCGGGTAGAGGGTCGCCTCGGCCTGGGTGTAGATCGCGTTGCGGTCGACGACCATCGCCATGGCCTTGCGCAGCGCCGGGTTGTCGAACGGCTTGCGGGCGGTGTTGAACCACAGGCCGTGGATGCCGAGGCCGGAGGGGAACCACAGCTTGTGGTTCTTCGGGTCCTTGGAGATGAACAGCTGCTTGTAGTTCGGCATGAAGACGAACGACCACTCCAGCTTGCCGCTGGCCAGCGCGGTGGTGGCGGCGCTGTTGTCGTTGTAGGTGCTGTAGCGCAGCTCCTTGACCTTCGTCGCGCCCTTCCAGTAGGTGGGCGTGGCGGTCAGCGTGGTGGTCTGCGGGGTGAACGTCTTCAGCTTGTACGGGCCCGAGCCGACGGGCGTGCGGTTGGGCCAGGTCTCCGGGTTCTTGACCTTCTCCCAGATGTGCTTGGGCACGATGTACTGCTGGATGATCTTGTTCTGGTTGACGTACTGCGACTCGTCGAAGGTCAGGACGACCTTCTTGCCCTGCACCTCGACCCCGCCCCACGCGATGCCGTCGGCGTTGAGCGCCGGGTGCTTCTTCAGCATGTCGAAGGTGAACGCGACGTCCTCGGCGGTCAGCGCCTTGCCGTCGGCCCACTTGGCCCGGGCGTCAAGGGTGAAGGTGACCTTGGTGAAGTTGAGGTCCCACTTCCAGTCGGTCGCCAGCCACGGGTCGGCCTTCGCGGAGGGCCGGATCTGGCTCGTCATCGCCAGCGGCTCGTAGATCATCCAGCGGTAGCCGAGGGTGGCGCCCGCCGAGGTGTTCAGGAACGGGTTGCTGTTGTTCGTCTGCGGCCCGTCGGGCTTGCCCAGGTTCAGCACGCCCGAGGCGGCGGAGCCGCCGCCGCCCTTGTTGCGGTTCGAGTTGGCTGACGAGCATCCGGCGGCGAGCGCGACCACCGCGGTGGCGAGCGCGACCGCTCTGAGCGTGTGGTGACGGCGTGCGGACATGGCGACTCCAGGAGGGACTGGCGGGTCTGGGAGATCCGGAAACGGGCAGCGCTCGGCGCGCCGGGTACGGGCGGTGCGGGTACGTACGTACGGGCGGTGCGGGTGGTGCGGGTGCGTGCGGGCCGGGGGCCGCAGCGCTAGGGCGCCGAGTGGCGCACGACCAGTTCGGTGGGCAGCACGAGTGGTGCGTCGGGCACGGGCGTGCCGCCGAGGTGGGAGAGCAGCATCCGTGCGGCCGTCTCACCCATCTGCCGGGTGGGCTGGCGCACGGTGGTCAGGGGTGGCTCGGTGTGCTCGGCCATCGGGATGTCGTCGAAACCGACCACCGCGATGTCTCCGGGCACAGTCCGCCCCGCGGCACGCAGCGCCCGCAGCACACCTGCTGCGGTGATGTCGTTGTGCGCGAAGACCGAGTCGAACTCCGTGCCGGCGGCGAGGAGTTCCTCCACCGCCAGTCGGCCGCAGCGCTCGGTGAAGTCTCCGCCGTAGACGAGATCGGTGGGCAGGACGGAGACGAATCCCTCCAGCCGGTCACGTACGCAGCCGAAGTCCTGGGGGCCTGTGATGACCAGGGGCCTGGTGCGGCCGGCGTCCCGCAGATGACGGGCGGCCGACGCACCTCCTTCGTGGTTGGTGGTCACGACGGAGGGGAATTCGGGGTGGTGGCCGCGATCGTCGATCAACACGATCGGCAGGCCGGCGTGGTGCAGTGCGGTGAGGTGGTCGAGGGTGTTCTCGGGTTCGACCACGACCAGCCCGTCGAAGGCGCGCGCCGACACCTGGCTGGTGAAGCGCTCCACGGACTCGGCCCCGCGGTTGCAGGTGAAGAGCAACAGCCCGTAGTCGGCGGCCTCGACGGTGTCGACGACGCCCTGAAGCACCTCGCCCATCCACGGCCAGGTCAGCGAGGGCACCAGCATGCCGACCGTACGGCTGCTGCCGCGGGCCAGACCGACGGCGCCCGAACTGGGTACGTAACCGAGCTGTGCGATCACTTCACGAACACGGGCGGCCGTCGAACTGTCCACTTCGCCCTTGGTGTTGATGACCCGGGAGACGGTCGTCTTGCTGACGCCGGCCTCGCGGGCGACATCAGCGATGGTGACACGCATCGGGGGCCTCCAGGACACAGCAGGACAGAGCGGGCGGCCGGCAACGGAACCGGTACCGCAACCGGTTCCGGAACCGGTACCGGCGTTGGTGGCGTGAGTTAACCCCGCTGGAACAAGGCCGTCAATACTTCACGCCGAGATTGGTCCGTACCCATCTCCGGAGCGGCGCGAATCGACCTGTGCGTTCAAGTCCTGAACGCACAGAGTCTTGACGTGGGCACGTAAGAGCAGTTCACTCCCGTCTCGTCCGACGGCACGTCCCCCACGCTCCCGCCGAGGAAGGCATCAGCCATGATCCGATCAGGAAGGGCGGCCAGAGCGCTGCTTGCCGCAGTGCTCGCCACCGCCGGCCTCACCGGACTCTCGTCCGGCACCGCGCAGGCCGCGGGCGAGACGGTGAACATCGCCCTGACCACCACCGACGACTCGGGCGGCCGTCATGTCACCCGGGGACTGCAGGCGCAGACCCCGGTCGCGTTCGGTGCCGGGAACGGGGGCGGCGGTACGAACATCACCGTCGACGAGAACACCCGCTACCAGACCTTCACCGGCGGCGGAGCCTCGTTCACCGACACCGCCGCGTACCTGATGAAGAGCAGCGGAGCCCTGAGCCAGGCGACCCGGGATGCCACGATGAAGAAGCTGTTCTCCCCCACGGAGGGGATCGGGCTCTCGTTCGTACGCAATCCGATGGGCGGTTCGGACCTCGCGCGCTACGGCTACACGTACGACGACATGCCGGCCGGACAGACCGACCCGTCGCTGTCGAACTTCTCGATCGCACACGACCTGGAGGACGTGCTGCCGCTGACGAAACAGGCCAAGCAGCTCAACCCGGCGCTGACGACGGTGGCTTCCCCCTGGACCGCCCCGGCCTGGATGAAGGACAACGGGCAGCTCGACGGCGGCTGGCTGAAGGCGGAGAACTACGGCGCCTACGCCGGCTATTTCGTGAAGTACCTCCAGGCTTACCGGGACCAGGGCGTTCCGGTCGACTACGTCACCGCGCAGAACGAGCCGACGTGCTGCGGCGGCTATCCCTCGATGAGCTGGAACGGGTCCGGACTGGCCTACTTCACCAAGAGCGAGCTGCTGCCGAAGCTGGCATCGGCGGGGCTCGCCACCAAGGTGCTCGCGCACGACTGGAACTGGGACACATACGACGCGTACGCCGCGGCCACCGTGGACGACGCGGCGGTGCGCAACCACCCCAACTTCGGCGGAGTGGCCTGGCACGGGTACGGCGGTGACATCGCCAAGCAGACGACGGTGCACAACCAGTACCCGTCGATGGACGCGTTCCAGACCGAACACTCGGGCGGCACCTGGATCGCCGACCAGCAGCGCGAAGACATGATGAACATCATCGATTACACCCGCAACTGGGCGAAGTCGGTGACCAAGTGGTCCCTGGCGGTGGACCAGAACCGCGGCCCGCACAACGGCGGCTGCGGCACCTGCGACGGGCTGATCACCGTGCACAACGGGGACAGCAGAAGCGGACAGGTCGACTACACCATCGAGTACTACACGATGGGCCACCTGACCAAGTTCGTCCGTCCGGGCGCCTCCCGGATCTCCTCCACGGCCAGCTCCACCGTGCCCAACGTCGCCTGGCGCAACCCGGACGGCTCCAAGGCACTGATCGCGTACAACGGCGGCGGCTCCGCCCAGCAGGTGACGGTCAACTGGGGTGGCCAGAAGTTCACCTACTCCCTGCCCGCGCGCACCTCGGCGACCTTCACCTGGTCCGGGACGCAGTCGGGCGCGGAGGCCACCTCGGGATCCCTGTCCGGACCCGGCGGCAGGTGCCTCGACGCGACGGGCAACACCGGCGCCGACGGCACGCCCGTCCAGCTCTGGGACTGCACGGGCAGCGCCAACCAGCGCTGGACGGTGCAGACCGACGGCACCATCCGTACGCTCGGCGCCTGCCTGGACGTGACCTCGGGCTCGACGGCGAACGGCGCGAAGGTCCAGCTGTACACCTGCAACGGCACCTCGGCGCAGCGCTGGACGTACGACTCCGCGACCGGCGACATCGTCAACACGGCTGCGGACAAGTGCCTGGACGTGACCGACCGGTCGACGGCGAACGGGGCCCGCACACAGATCTGGACGTGCACGGGTGCGGCCAACCAGAAGTGGCACCTCCAATAGGGACCGCACGCGCCAGGACCGCGGGCAGGCTCTCCGGCCCGCGGTCCTGGCGCGTCCGCGCTACTACTCCGTCGGCTCGATCCCGGCCCGCAGCAGCCCGAAGGTGTACGCGTCCTCCAGCGCCTGCCAGGACGCGGCGATGACGTTCTCGGCCACCCCCACGGTCGCCCAGTCGCCGGTGCCGTCGCCCGTGGTGATCAGGACGCGGGTGGTGGAGTCGGTGCCGGTGCGGCCCTCCAGGATGCGGACCTTGTAGTCCATCAGCTCCAGCTTGGCGAGCTGCGGGTAGATCCGCTCCAGGGCGACGCGCAGCGCCCGGTCCAGCGCGTTGACCGGGCCGTTGCCCTCGGCCGTGGCGACGATCCGCTCGCCCTTGGACCACAGCTTCACGGTCGCCTCGTTGGCGTGCGTCCCGTCGGGGCGGTCCTCGACGATGGCCCGCCAGGACTCCACCCGGAAGTAGCGGCGTACCCGGCCCTCGGCCTCGGCGCGCAGCAGCAGCTCGAAGGAGGCATCGGCCGCCTCGTAGGTGTAGCCCCGCAGCTCGCGCTCCTTGACCCGCTCGACGACGCGGCCGATGAGCTCGCGGTCGCCGCCGAGGTCGATGCCGAGCTCCACGCTCTTGAGCTCGATGGAAGCGCGGCCCGCCATGTCGGAGACGAGCATCCTCATGGTGTTGCCGACCAGCGCGGGATCGATGTGCTGGTACAGGTCCGGGTCGACCTTGATCGCGGAGGCGTGCAGCCCGGCCTTGTGCGCGAAGGCCGAGACGCCGACGTAGGGCTGGTGGGTGGAGGGCGTGAGGTTGACGACCTCGGCGATGGCGTGCGAGACACGGGTCATGTCGGCCAGCGCGCCCTCGGGCAGGACGGTCTTGCCGTACTTGAGCTCCAGCGCGGCGACGACGGGGAAGAGGTTGGCGTTGCCGACCCTCTCGCCGTAGCCGTTGGCGGTGCACTGGACGTGCGTGGCGCCCGCGTCGACGGCGGCCAGGGTGTTGGCGACGGCGCAGCCGGTGTCGTCCTGGGCGTGGATGCCGAGTCGGGCACCGGTGTCGGCCAGGACGGTGGCGACGACGGCCTGGACCTGGGCCGGGAGCATCCCGCCGTTGGTGTCGCAGAGGATGACGACGTCGGCGCCGGCCTCGGAGGCGGCCCGGACGACGGCCTTGGCGTACGCGGCGTTGGCGCGGTACCCGTCGAAGAAGTGCTCGCAGTCGACGAAGACCCTGCGTCCCTGGGCGACCAGGTGGGAGACGGTGTCGCGCACCATCTCCAGGTTCTCCTCCAGCGTGGTGCGCAGGGCGAGTTCCACATGGCGGTCGTGCGACTTGGCGACCAGCGTGATCACCGGGGCACCCGACTCCAGCAGCGCCTTGACCTGCGGGTCCTCCGCCGCCTTGCCGCCGGCCCTGCGGGTCGCACCGAAGGCGACCAGCTCGGCGTTCTTGAAGTCGATCTCCTGGCGCGCGCGGGCGAAGAACTCGGTGTCGCGGGGGTTGGCGCCCGGCCAGCCGCCCTCGATGAAGCCGACGCCGAAATCGTCCAGGTGCCGGGCGATGGTCAGCTTGTCCGCGACCGTCAGGTTGATGCCTTCACGCTGGGCACCGTCGCGCAGCGTGGTGTCGAAGACATGGAAACTGTCGTCGGTGGGCTTGGCCTTGGTGGTCATGCTGGTCTGACTCCTGTCGGATGAGTGGATCCGGACGATCTGACTCCACTTGCCCCCATCATCCCGCGTGCCTCGTCCCGGCCGGTGGTGAGGGCCGGAAAACAAAAAACCCCTCGCGGGTGCGAGAGGTCTGCGCGCGGGTCTGGGGCACGGTGGCCGTGCCGTACATGGTGGTACGGGACGATCACTGCGGACCGGCGCGCCTGTTGCCGATAATCATGACGAACGAGGACACGGAAGCAGTCTGACACAGGACCGCCTCCGTGCCCGGCCCGTCTCAGGATGCGGGCGTGACGCTCGTCGCCCCGGCCGGCGACGCCTCCTCCCCGGCCCGCACGGCGGCGACCCGGTTCAGATCGATGTCCCGGGTCTCGCGCATGGTCAGGTAGACGACGAGCGAGACCGCGGCGCACCCGGCCACGTACCAGTAGAAGCCCGACTCGGCGCCGGCGTTCTTGAACCACAGCGCCACGTACTCGGCGGTGCCGCCGAACAGCGCGTTGGCGACGGCGTACGAGAGGCCGACGCCCAGGGCGCGGATGCCGGTCGGGAAGAGCTCGGCCTTCACGCAGGCGTTGATGGAGGTGTAGCCGGTGATCACGAGCAGCGCGAGGAGCGCGAGGCCCAGGGCGGGCCAGAAGGTGTCCGCGTGCTTGAGCATCGTCATGATCGGCACGGTCAGGAAGGTCGAACCGACCGCGAAGGTGATCAGCAGCGGGCGTCGCCCGATCCGGTCGGACAGCATCCCGGCCAGCGGCTGGATGCACATGAAGACGAACAGTGCGCAGAAGCTGACGAGGGAGGCGGTGGACTTCTCCATGCCGGCGCTCTTGGAGAGGAACTTCGTGAGGTAGGTCGTGTACGTGTAGTAGGCGACGGTCCCGCCCATGGTGAGCGCCATCACGAGGAACGCCTCGCGCCGGTGCTGCCACAGCACCTTCAGCGTGCCGCGGTCCTGCTGCTCGGCGGCTCCGGAGTCGGCGTACACCTCGGTCTCCAGCATGGAGCGGCGCAGGTAGAAGACGATGCCCGCCCCGAGTGCGCCGACGACGAACGGGATGCGCCAGCCCCAGCTGTGCAGCGCCGCCTCGGACATGTTGCGCTGCAGGAGGATCTGGAGGCCGAGGCCGACGAGCTGGCCGGCGGTCATGGACACGTACTGGAAGCTGGAGGCGAAGCCGCGCTTCTCGGGTGCGGAGGCCTCGGTGAGATAGGTGGCGCTGGCCGCGTACTCACCGCCGACGGACAGCCCCTGGAGCAGCCGGGCCACCATCAGCACGGCGACGCCCCCGTACCCGGCGACGTCGTAGGTCGGCGCGATCGCGATCAGGACCGCGGAGGCCGACATGAGCGTGACGGTGAGGGTGAGCGCGGCCTTGCGGCCTCTGCGGTCACCGATCCGGCCGAGGAGCCAGCCGCCGACCGGCCGCATGAAGAAGCCGACGGCGAAGATGCCCATGGTGTTCATGAGGTTGGCGGTCTCGTTGCCTTCGGGGAAGAACGAGTCCGCGAAGTACACCGCGAAGGTCGCGTACACGAACCAGTCGAACCACTCGACCATGTTGCCGGCCGAGCCGACCCAGATTTTCTTCCATTGCTCTCGTCCCATGGTTGGCCACCGTGCCGGAACAGCCGGGACCCCAACAAGGGTGCAGGGCGCAACGATCGCGCGTACTTACGTGCGTTGCGTTCACGACCGGGTGACGTCAGTGGGGGCCGGTCAGCGTTTCGTCGATGAACTCCGTCACTCGTTCCAGGACCTGGTTCCGGGATGTGCCGGGAAGGCCGACCGCCACATGGACGCTGAAGCCGTCCAGCAGGGCCCTCAGCCGGGTGGCGGCGCGGTCGGCGTCGACCCGGCGGAACTCTCCGCGCGAACCGCCCTCGGCGAGCAGTGCCACCAGGTCGCGGTGCCAGGCCCCCTCGATCGCGGCCTGTCGGGCGCGTGCGTCGTCGTCGGCGTCGCGCGAGCGGTTCCAGACCTCCAGCCAGAGCGTCCAGTGCGGGTCGCGGTGGCCGTCGGGGAGGTAGAGGGCGACATATGCGTCGAGCCGTTCCCGGACGGTCCCCGGCCCGGACAGCAGACGGCGCCGCTCGGCCCCGAGCCGGTTCTCGCTCCACTCCAAGGTCTGGAGCAGCAGTTCGTCCTTGGTGCGGAAGTAGTAGAGGAGGTGGCCGCTGCTCATGCCGACCTCCCGGCCGAGGGCGGCCATGGTGAGCCCGTCGAGGCCGCGCTCGGCGACGGTGGCCATGACGGCCGCGAGCAGGTCCTCGCGGGGCGGGGCGGCGTTACGGCTGCGCGGGGCGGGGGGCACGATTCAGACCTTCGGCTGCTGCTGGGTGATGCAGTGGATGCCGCCGCCCCCGGCGAAGATCGCGCGGGCATCGACGAGTGTCACCGTACGGGTGGGGAAGAGGCGGCGGAAGATCCCGGCGGCGAGCTCGTCGCGCGGGTCGCCGAAGGCGCACAGGACGACGCCGCCGTTGCAGAGGTAGTGGTTGATGTAGGAGTAGTCGACCCACTCCCCGCCTGCCCGCAGCACGGTGGGCGCCAGGACTTCCACAACCTCCAGCTGCCGCCCCTTCGCGTCGGTGGCGGCTCGCAGGACGCGGACGGTCTCCCGGGTGATCTCGTGGTCGGGGTGGGCCGGGTCCGGCTGGACGTGGGCGACGACGGTGCCGGGGCCGGCGAAGGCGGCGACGATGTCGACATGGCCGAGCGTGCCGTACGTCCCGTAGTCGCCGGACAGGCCGCGGGGCAGCCAGATCGCCTTCCGGGTGCCCAGACGGGCGTGGACCTCGGCCTCGACGTCCGCGCGGGTCCAGCCGGGGTTGCGTTCCTTGCCGAGCTGAACGGTCTCCGTGAGCAGGACGGTGCCCTCGCCGTCCACGTGGATCGCGCCGCCCTCGTTGACCAGGGGCGAGCTGTGCACGGGGACTTCGGCGAGTTCGGCCACGGAGCGGGCGATGTGCCGGTCGCGTTCCCAGCGGGCCCAGCCCTGGGCGCCCCAGCCGTTGAACGTCCAGTCGACTGCGGCCAGTTCGCTTCCGTCGGTCACGAAGGTGGGGCCGATGTCACGCATCCACGCGTCGTCGAGCGGGCGCACGGCGAGCTCGACGTCCGCACCGAGCAGGGCGCGGGCACTGTCCTCCTGGCCGGGGCCGACGAGCATCGTGACGGGTTCGAAACGGCGGACCGCATGGGCGACGGCGGCCCAGGCGCGGCGGGCCTCGTCGAGTTCGTCCGCGGTGCCGAAGGTGGGGTTGGGGCCGGGCCAGGCCATCCAGGTGCGTTCGTGCGGGGCCCATTCGGGCGGCATACGGAAGGTCACGGGAGCGGAGGTCCTTACAGGAAGTAGAGCCGGTTGAGGGAGACCGAGTCGGCGGGCTCCGAGCTGAGCGGGTCGCCGTCCAGGGTGACGAGGCCGCTGCGCGCGTCCACGTCGACCGCGCCGGTACGGGAGTTGAGGCGGAGGTCCGCGGGGCCGATGCCGCGTGTGCCCCGGACGCCGACGCGTCGTCGGCGGGTCGGCATGGCGTCCGCCCCCAGCTGGGTGGCGGCCTGCGAGACGAAGGCGACCGAGAGATCGGCGGCGGTGGCACCGTACGCGCCGAACTGCGGGCCGAGGACCAGGGGTTCGCACGTGTCGGTGGCGGCGTTCGGGTCACCGGTGACGCCGTAGGCGGGAAAGCCCGACTTCAGCACCAGTTGGGGCTTCGCGCCGAAGAACTCGGGCCGCCACAGCACGATGTCGGCGAGCTTCCCCGTCTCGATGGAGCCGATCTCGTGCGCGAGGCCGTGGGCGATGGCCGGGTTGATGGTGAGCTTGGCGATGTAGCGCAGCACCCTGGCGTTGTCGTCGGCGGGCCCGTCGCCCTCCATCGGGCCGAGTTCGGCCTTCATCTTCCCGGCCATGGCGAAGGTGCGGCGGACGGTCTCACCGGCCCGCCCCATGCCCTGGGCGTCGGAGGAGGTGATCCCGATGGCGCCCAGGTCGTGCAGCACGTCCTCGGCGCCCATCGTGCCGGCGCGGATCCGGTCGCGTGCCATGGCGGCGTCCCCGGGCAGGTCCGTCTTCAGGTCGTGGACGGAGACGATCATCCCGTAGTGCTCGGCGACCGCGTCCCGGCCGAAGGGGAGGGTCGGGTTGGTGGAGGAGCCGATGACGTTCGGCACACCGGCCATCTTGAGGACGTTGGGGACGTGCCCGCCGCCGCAGCCCTCGATGTGGAAGGCGTGGATGGTGCGCCCCTCCAGGACGCGCAGGGTGTCCTCGACCGACAGGCACTCGTTCAGCCCGTCGCTGTGCAGGGCCACCTGCACGTCGTACTCCTCGGCGACACGCAAAGCCGTGTCCAGGGCGCGGGTGTGGGCGCCCATGTCCTCGTGGACCTTGAAGCCGCAGGCCCCGCCCTCGGCGAGCGCCTCGACGAGTGGCGCCTCGTGCGAGGAGGAACCGCGGCCCAGGAAGCCGATGTTGACCGGCCAGGCGTCGAACGCGTTGAACGCGTGGCGCAGGGCCCACGGCGAGTTGACGCCGACACCCCAGACCGGTCCGAACTCCTGGCCGATGACCGTGGTGACCCCCGAGGCGAGGGAGGCCTCCATGATCCGCGGTGAGAGCAGGTGGACGTGGGTGTCGACGGCCCCCGCGGTCGCGATCAGGCCCTCTCCGGACACGATGGAGGTTCCCGTGCCGACGACGACGTCCACCCCGTCGAGGGTGTCCGGGTTCCCGGCCCGGCCGATCGCGGAGATCCGGCCCTCGCGGATACCGACCGACACCTTCCGAATTCCCTGCACGGCGTCGATGACCAACACGTTGCTGATCACCACGTCGCAGGTCTCCCGGACGGCGGCGGCCTTCAGGTGCAGGCCGTCACGGGCGGTCTTGCCGAATCCGGCGAGGAACTCCTCGCCGGCCTTCTGGGCATCGGACTCGACCCTGACGATGAGCCCGGAGTCGCCGAGCCTGACGCGGTCGCCGGCGCGCGGGCCGTGCACGGAGGCGTACTCGTGGGGGTCGATGCTCATCGTGCGGCTCCCAGGTATCCGCAGGCGGCAGCCCGCCGCAGCGCCTCCTCGCGCGCGCCGGGCGCGTCGAGGGGGCCGTCGACCAGTCCGGCGAACCCGATGGCGACGCGGTCGCCGCCGATGGGCACAAGACCCACCTCGACCCGTTCGCCGGGCCCGAAGCGGACCGACGATCCCGCAGGCACGGACAGCCGCATCCCGTAGGCCGTCGCCCGGTCGAAGTCGAGCCGGGGGTTGGCCTCGAAGAAGTGGAAGTGCGAGGTCACGGAGACGGGGACGGTCGCGGTGTTGTGGACGCCCAGGCGCACGGCGGGCTCGGGCTCCGGGGCGGCGGGGCCGGGCACGACCGCGCCGGGTGCCGCGTCGCCGAGACCAGCGCCCAGCGGCCGGGTGACCACGGCGAGCCGCGATCCGTCGTCGAAGACGGCCTCCACATGGACCTCGGTGACGACATCGGCGACCCCGGGCAGCACGTCGTCCGGGCTCAGCACCCCGTGTGCGGCCTCGATCGCCTCGCTGAGCCGGAGTCCGTCGCGGGCGGCCTCGCAGACGGTGTCCGCGATCAGGGCGGTGGCCTCGGGCACGTTCAGCTTCAGGCCGCGGGCCCGGCGGGCCCGGGCCAGCTCGGCGGCGCCGAAGAGCAGCAGCCGGTCGCGCTCGGTCGGGGTCAGTCGCACGTCGTGGCACCTCCTGGTCGAGCAGTGCGAGAGCAGCACTCAGCAGTGTTAGAGCAGCACTCTAATCATTGGGCGGGGAAGTAGGAACCCTCAACCCCCTCCCATTTGAGCGACGCTCTAAGTGCAGGCAGCACGAAAGGCCGCACCGGAGGGTGCGGCCTTTCGTCCACAGGCGATGCGGGACAGCCCTTAGCCGAGCGGGTGCATCCAGCCGTGCGTGTCCTCGGCGACGCCGCGCTGGATGTCCAGCAGGCGCTCGCGCAGCCGGAGGGTGACCGGGCCCGGCGTGCCGTCGCCCTGGGTCCACTCGCCGCCCGCGCTCTTCACGGTGCCGACGGGGGTGATGACGGCGGCGGTACCGCAGGCGAAGACCTCGGTGAGGGTGCCGTCGGCGGTGTCGTCGCGCCACTGGTCGATGGAGACGCGGCTCTCCTCGGGCTCGTAGCCGAGGTCCGCGGCGAGCCTGAGCAGCGAGTCGCGCGTGATGCCCGCGAGCAGGGAGCCGGTCAGGGCCGGGGTGACGATCTTGTTCCCGTACACGAAGTACAGGTTCATCCCGCCGAGCTCCTCGACCCACTTGTGCTCGACGGCGTCGAGGTAGGCGACCTGGTCGCAGCCCTTGGCCGCGGCCTCGGCCTGGGCCAGGAGGGAGGCGGCGTAGTTCCCGCCGGTCTTGGCGTCGCCCATGCCGCCGGGGACGGCGCGGACACGGTCCTCGGAGAGCCAGATGGAGACGGGCTTCACACCGCCGGGGAAGTACGCGCCGGCCGGCGAGGCGATGACGAGGAAGAGGTACTCGTTGGCGGGGCGGACACCGAGCCCGACCTCGGTCGCGATCATGAAGGGTCGCAGGTACAGCGACTCCTCGCCGCCGTGGGCCGGCACCCAGGCCGCGTCCTGCTGGACGAGCGCGTCGCAGGCCGCGACGAACGTCTCGACGGGCAGCTCCGGCATGGCCAGCCGGTTCGCGGAGCGCTGGAAGCGCTCGGCGTTGGCCTCGGGGCGGAAGGTGGCGACCGTGCCGTCGGGCTGGCGGTAGGCCTTGAGGCCCTCGAAGATCTCCTGGCCGTAGTGCAGGGTCATGTTGGCGGGGTCGATCGACAGCGGCGCGTACGGGACGAGCTGGGCGTCGTGCCAGCCGCGGCCTTCGGTCCACTTGATCGTCACCATGTGGTCGGTGAAGTGGCGGCCGAATCCGGGCTTGACCAGGATCGCCTCGCGCTCCGCGTCGGACAGCGGGTTCGAGGAGGGCTTGAGCTCGATCGTGGGCGTCGTCATGAGTGCGTGTCCTTCACCGGTTTTGTATGTGTAGGACCACGCCCACGCCGGCTCCTGCCGGACAGGTGCCAGGACGTCCGAGCTTCGCGGCAAGCCACGGTCCCGTTCGATTATCTCTCGTGGGAGGCCGTGCACGAAATGACGTGAATGCGGTCCAGGGTTCGATGGTGACACCCGGGGCCGCACAGGAGAAGCCGCCGGGTGCGTGTGCGACCCGGCGGCTTCTGAGCAAGTCGTCGGATCAGCCCGCTACGCGTACCGCGAGCGCGTCGCCGATCTCGTCGGTCGTACGGGCACTGCCGTCGCGCTCCGCGAGGTCGGCGGAGACGGCGTCCTCGATGCGCACGGCCTGGGCCTCGTAGCCGAGGTGGCGCAGCAGGAGGGCGACGGAGAGGATCGTGGCGGTCGGGTCGGCCTTGCCCTGGCCCGCGATGTCGGGGGCGGAGCCGTGGACCGGCTCGAACATCGACGGGAAGGCACCCGTCGGGTTGATGTTGCCGGAGGCGGCCAGGCCGATGCCGCCGGAGACGGCCGCGGCGAGGTCGGTGAGGATGTCGCCGAAGAGGTTGTCGGTGACGATGACGTCGAAGCGCTCGGGCTGGGTGACGAAGAAGATCGTCGCGGCGTCGACGTGCAGGTAGTCGGTGGTGACCTGGGGGTACTCGGCCGCGACCTTGTCGAAGGTGTTCTTCCACAGGTGGCCCGCGTAGACGAGGACGTTGTTCTTGTGGACCAGCGTCAGCTTCTTGCGCGGGCGGGCGGCGGCCCGCTCGAAGGCGTCACGGACGACGCGCTCGACACCGAAGGCGGTGTTGAGGCTGACCTCGGTGGCGACCTCGTGCTCCGTGCCGGTGCGCAGCGAACCGCCGTTGCCGGTGTACGGGCCCTCGGTGCCCTCGCGGACGACGACGAAGTCGATGTCCGGCCGGCCGGCCAGCGGGGTCGCGGTGTTCGGGAACAGCTTCGACGGCCGCAGGTTGATGTAGTGGTCGAAGGCGAACCGCAGCTTGAGCAGCAGCCCGCGCTCCAGAACGCCGGAGGGCACGGACGGGTCACCGATCGCGCCGAGCAGGATGGCGTCGTGGCCCTTGAGGGCCTCCAGCTCCGCGTCCGGGAGGGTCTCACCGGTGCGGTGCCAGCGCTGGGCGCCGAGGTCGTACTGCTTGGTCTCCAGCTTCACGTCCTGCGGGAGGACAGCGTTGAGGACCTTGAGTCCCTGGGCCACGACCTCCTGGCCGATGCCGTCACCGGGGATCACTGCGAGATTGATGCTGGGTGCCATGTCCGGCACGATACTGCGCGTCCCACCCCATGACATGTCGTGTCCACCATACGGACATATGGACAGCTGTACGTGTACCGTTCATCTACCCGACGGAGTGCCGTCAGGGAACGGGTGGAGGTTGTCGCCCATGGACATCCCTCGTTTCGGTATCCCCGAGAAGCTCGCCGACCGCATGAGCATGGCCGAGCAGCACGACTACCTCCGCACCCGGCTGACGCGACGCGGTGCGCTGCGTACGGGCGTGGCGACCGCGGCCGTGGCCGGCGCGGGCCTCGGCACCTCGCTCACCTCCTCCCCCGCGTACGCCGCACCCTCGGTGACCACCTCGCACAGCTCCACCCGGGTGGACGGTTCACTGGTCGCACCGTTCGGTCGGCACCTGGCCTACGGCGCCGACCCGAAGACGCAGATGACGGTCTCCTGGCAGGTCCCGTTCGCGGTGCGCCGCCCGTACATCCGGATCGGCCTCGAGCCGTGGGCGCTGAGCCGGAAGATCGACGCCGAGGTGCGCCACCTCACCACGCCGCTGCTGAACGGCGGAAAGATCGCGGCGGCCGAGCAGTTCTACGTGCACGCGGCCCTGGAGCGGCTGAAGCCCGGCACGACGTACTACTACGGTGTCGGCCACGACGGCTTCGACCCGGCCGACACCCGCAACCTCGGCACGCTCGGCACCTTCACCACGGCGCCCGCGCGCGCCGCGAAGTTCACCTTCACCGCCTTCGGCGACCAGGGCGTCAGCTACCACGCCCTCGGCAACGACCAGCTGATCCTGGGCCAGAACCCCGCCTTCCACCTGCACGCCGGCGACATCTGCTACGCCGACCCGTCGGGCTCCGGCCGGCCGAGCGACACGTACGACGCGCGCACCTGGGACCAGTTCCTGGCGCAGACCGAGACGGTCTCCAAGACCGTGCCGTGGATGGTGACGACCGGCAACCACGACATGGAGGCCTGGTACTCGCCGGACGGCTACGGCGGCCAGAACGCCCGCTGGACCCTGCCGGACAACGGCCCGGACCCGGTGAACCAGCCCGGGGCGTACTCCTTCGTGCACGGCAACGTCGGCGTCATCGCGCTCGACGCCAACGACGTCTCGTACGAGATCCCCGCCAACTTCGGCATCAGCGGCGGCAAGCAGACCCGCTGGCTCGACCGGCGCCTGGGCGAGCTGCGGGCACGCCACGACATCGACTTCCTGGTGGTCTTCTTCCACCACTGCGCCTTCTCGACGACGAACGCCCACGCCTCGGACGGCGGGGTGCGCGAGGCCTGGGTGCCGCTCTTCGAGAAGCACCAGGTGGACCTGGTCATCAACGGGCACAACCACGTCTACGAGCGCACCGACGCGATCCTGAAGAACGCGGTCCGGCGCAAGGTGCGGATCGGCGAGCGCACCGATCCGACGCGGGACGGCATCGTGTACGTCACGGCGGGCGGCGCGGGCAAGGCGCTGTACGACTTCCCGGCACCCGACAGCTACGAGGGGCACGTCGCGGACCGGGAGAGCGTGGACACGTACCAGGTGGTCAAGGGCGGCGGCAGGGCCGTCGAGACCGTGGAGTGGTCGCGGGTGCGTTACACCGGATTCTCGTTCCTCGCGGTGGAGGTGGAGCCCGGTCGGCACGCACGCATGAAGGTCACCGCGCTCGCCGAGTCCGGCGAGCGCATCGACCACTTCGAGATCAGCCGCGGCTGAGCGCAGGCGGCTGAAGCGCGGCCCCGGTTCAGTGACCGGTGGAGCCGCCGTTGTCCCTGCGGTCCAGCGCACGCTGCAGGGCGGCGGCGGCATTCTGCCGCTCCGACTCGGTCGGGCGGTGGGTGTGACGGACGCGGCGGCGGACAGTGGTCTCGGCCATGGTGGATCGACTCCTTGAGATCGCGAGGATTTCGAGATCGAAAAATCGTGAACGTGATGTCGAGATCAGGGATTTCGAGGTGCCGGAAGGGGCGGGGAGCAGGCGCCGCAGGGGTTGCCTGCTTCGGGGCGCGCGCTCACGACCGCCAGTCGCTTGATCTAGCGAGACGTTCGGCTTCTACAAAGCTAAGGCAGCCACGCCGGTCTGTCTCCACAATTACTCGGACTTCCTACTATCTGAGACGGAGGTTTACGCGGGCTCACCCCCCGCTCACTCTCAGCTCCCTGATGAGCGCCCGGACGGCGAGCGATCGTCCCAGCTCAGGGTGGTGACGTAGCCCACCGACCGCGTAGGCCGCGCCGGCCCGAGAGCGGTGATCGCGACCGTGTCCGGTGCTCCTTCCAGGGACAGTCCGGGCATGATCGCCTTCGACCACCGCGACGGCCCCGTCGGTGACTCCTGGCGAGGCCGCCCCGGACGGCATCGCCGTCGACGACGTGCGCATGCCGATCCGCACCGGTGTTCCGCGCCCGTCGGCGAGGAAGCGGAACCTCACAGCACGTCCCCGTCCCGCCAGTCGAAGACCAGCACCCCCGCACCGGGCCCCGCCTCCGCGGGAACCGCGGCACCCTTGACCCCCCGCACGTACGTACTGCCCTCCTCCTCCGGCAGCCGCTCCACCCCGTGCGGGCCCTGCACAGCGATCCGTCCCGGCCACACCGTCCAGCCACGCCCGGCGTACAGCGCGGCCCCGGCGACCGACGCGGACAGCGCCCCGAAGGCGTACGCCCCGTCGACGACCTCCTCCAGCGCGGCCATGACCTGCCCGCCGAGCCCCTCCCGCCGTCGGCCGGCGCGGACGGCGACGCCCTCCACGTAGCCGACCCGGCGGGAGCGGCCCGCGTGGACCACCCGCCGCTGCACGACGCTGCCGTGCGCGAGCAGCCCGCTCGCGTCGCGTACGCAGGCGTGGATGCCGCCGAGTGTGTGGTCCCAGTCGTCGTCGCTGAAGTCGCCTGCGAACGCGTCGTCCAGGAAGGCGCGGATCTCGTCGAGGGCGGGCGGGGCCAGCCGGCAGGTGTGCGCGAGGTGCAGGGTCGGATCGGTCATGCTCCCCAGCCTCCCAGGCACCTCCCCCACCAGGTACTCAGCCGCCAGCTGAGTACCCGTGCCGTGTCGAAAGAGGGCGCGGCGGACAAGAGTTGGTCCCATGAACGGCCTCTACGCTCTCAAGCCCTGGTACGCGGACCGGCTCTCCGGTCTCCGCGCCTCGCTGGTCCGCCGTGAGGTGTCGCCCGACACCCTCACCGCCGCCGGCGTCGTCGCCGCGGCCGGCGGCGCAGCCGCGCTCGCCTGGCTACCCGCCGGAATCGCCGCGCTCCCGGTCGCCGTGCTGCTCGCGGCCCGGCTCGCCTTCGCCAACCTGGACGGTGCGCTGGCCCGCGACACGGGCCGCACGACCAGGCGCGGCACGGTGCTCAACGAGCTCGGTGACCGGGTCGCCGACCTGGTCGTGCTGGCGGGCTTCCTGGCGCTCGCCCCCTTGTGGCTGGTGGCGGTCGCCGCGCTCGCGGCGACGCTGCCGTCCTGGGTGTCGCTGGCCGGCGCGGCGGCCGGCGCACCGCGGCGCAACGGCGGGCCGGTCGGCAAGACCGAGCGCTGCCTGCTGGTCGTGGTCGCCGCGGCGACCGGCTGGACCGTACCGGTACTGATCGTGATCGCCGTCGGCTCGCTGCTCACGGCGGTGCTCCGGCTGGCCGGGCTGTGGAGGGAGCTGGCATGAGCGCCGTACTGATCGCCGAGGAGGCGGCCGCACGGGCGGTGCCGCTGGTCGCGGGTGTGCTGGGGGCGGGCGGGGTCGCCGTCGCGGTACTTCCTTCGAAGGTGCGGATGCGGGCCGAACTGCGCAGGCGGTGGCGGACCTGGGCACTGGTCGCGCCCGTCTTCCTGGGGGCGTACTTCCTGGGCGGCGGCGGTACGTACGCGCTGGCCGCGGGGCTCGGGGTGATCGCGGCGAGCGAGTTCGTCCGGATGGCGGGGTTGAAGCGCGGCGAGCATGTGGTTCTGGCAGCGGCCGCGGTCGTCCTCCCGGCGTTGGCCTGGCTGGCTCCGGACCTCCTGGACCTGCGGACGGCGGCGCTGCTGCCGGTCGCTGCCGCGCTGCCGTCCGTGCTGGCAGGGGACGACCGCTCGGGCTTCACCCGGACCGCCCGCACGGCGTTCGGGCTGCTGTGGATCCCCGTCGCGCTGACCGGTCTGGTGACGCTCGGCGAGACGGCTGTGGCGGTGGGCCTCGCGGTGGCGCTGGGCGATGTCGGTGCCTGGTGCGGCGGTACGGCGCTGGGCCGGCGCGGCCCGCTCGCCCGGCCGCTGTCGCCTCTCTCCCCCAACAAGACCTGGGCGGGCGTGCTGGGCGCCGCCGTCGCGACGGCCGGACTCCTGCTCGTGCTCGGGGAGTTCAGCCTCCCGCTGTGGGCGGCGGTGATCGGTGGCTGTGTCCTCGGCGACCTGATCGAGTCCATGGTCAAGCGCGAGTCGGGGGTCAAGGACGCGGGCAGCTGGCTGCCCGGCTTCGGCGGCCTGCTCGACCGGATCGACTCCCTGCTGGTGGCCCTTCTCCTGGCGACGGTGATGACGTGATGAGTACGCTCCTGAACATTCCGGCCCGAGCCGTGCTCCCGCGCCGCTCCCGTGTCGGCGCCGCGCTCCGGCGGGGACTGTGGTGGGGCGTGCTCAGCCTCACCGGCGGGGTCGAACGGCGTGGCCGGCTGCCGCGCGGCGGCTGTGTGGTGGTCGCCAACCACTCCTCGCACGCGGACACCGCGGCGCTCCTCGCGGCGCTCGACGCGCGGCACAGCCCGGCGATCGGGGCGGCGGCCGACTACTGGTTCGCCTCCCCGTGGCGGCGGCGCGTCTGCCGCAGACTGGCGTCCGGCTTCCCGGTGCGTCGGGGCGGCGGCGGGATGGAGGACCTGCTCACGATGGCCGGTGAGCTGCGGGCGGGCCGGGCGGTCGTGCTGTTCCCCGAGGGCACCCGTGCGCAGGACGGCGCGCTGGGCTCCTTCCACCGGGGCGCGCTGGTTCTGGCCGAGGAGGCGGGGGTGCCGGTGGTTCCGGTGGGGATCGCCGGTACGGACCGGCTGCTGCCCAAGCACGGGCGGCTGAGGTCGGCGCTGGTCCGGGTGACGATCGGCGAGCCGCTGCCGTCCGCCGTGTCCCCGGACGAGGCTCGCGACGCGGTGGTGGCGCTGCATGCGCGCACGGTCGCCGAGCCGTTGCGGGACTCGGCGACCCGGCGCCGGGTGGCGGCGGTCGTCACCTCGCGCTGGGGTGTGCCGCTGGCGTTCTGCTGGGCGTTCGCGGAGGCCCTGAGCTGGCCGCTGATGCCGGAGCTGCTGCTGGGCGCGGTGTGCGTGGCGGTGCCGCGCGCGGCCCTGAAGATGTCGCTGGGCGCGCTGGCCGGCAGCCTGGCGGGCGGTCTGCTGGCGCTGCACCTGGCCTCGGCCGGCGCACATCTGCCGACGCCGCTGACGACGGACCGGATGCGGGCGGAGGTCCGGCACGAACTGGTCCTGGAGGGTGCGCCCGCGGTGCGCCACCAGCCGTGGAACGGCATCCCTTTCAAGGTGTACGGGGCCGAGGCGGGCCGCGCCGGGGTCCCCGCGTCGGACTGGCTCGGCGCGTCGGCGGCGGCCCGCGGCTCACGCACCCTGACGGTGGGCCTCGCCTTCGCCGGTTTCGGCCTGCTGATGCGCCGCCACCGCCGCCAGTACGGCCGCTACCTGGTGCTGCTGGGCGGCGGGTTCGCGGCGGGACTCTCGTTGATCGTGCACGGCTGGGGCTGAGCCGGCACAGCCCCATGGAAACCGCCCCCCGGCCGGCAGGGGAACCGGTCGGGGGGCGGAGTTCGGGGCGGGGCGACGCCCCGGGGCGGTCAGCCCTGGTGCGGGTAGGTGTAGTCGGTCGGCGGGACCAGCGTCTCCTTGATGGCCCGGGTCAGGGTCCAGCGCTGGAGGTTCTGCGGGGCGCCCGCCTTGTCGTTCGTACCCGACGCACGGCCGCCGCCGAAGGGCTGCTGGCCGACGACGGCGCCGGTCGACTTGTCGTTGATGTAGAAGTTGCCCGCGGCGTACCGCAGCTTCTCCATCGTGTGGGCGGCCGCGGCACGGTCGCCCGCGATCACGGAGCCGGTCAGGGCGTAGTCGGAGACCGACTCCATCTGCTCCAGCATCGCGTCGTAGTTCTCGTCCTCGTAGACGTGGACCGCGAGGATCGGGCCGAAGTACTCGGTCGTGAAGACCTCGTTCTCGGGGTCGTCGCACTCGATGACGGTCGGGCGGACGAAGTAGCCCACCGAGTCGTCGTACGTGCCGCCGGCGATGATCGTGCACGCCGGGTCGGCCGCGGCGCGGTCGATGGCGGCCTTGTTCTTCGCGAAGGCACGGTCGTCGATGACGGCACCCATGAAGTGCGACAGGTCGGTGACGTCGCCCATGGTGATGGAGTCGACCTCGGCCGCGAACTTCTCCTTGAAACCGGAGTTCCAGATGGAGGCCGGGACGTAGGCGCGCGAGGACGCCGAGCACTTCTGGCCCTGGAACTCGAAGGAGCCACGGGTCAGCGCGGTCTTCAGAATGGCGTGGTCGGCCGACGGGTGGGCGACGACGAAGTCCTTGCCACCGGTCTCGCCCACGAGCCGCGGGTAGGTGCGGTAGTTGGCGATGTTGTTGCCGACCGTCTTCCACAGGTGCTGGAAGGTGGGGGTCGAGCCGGTGAAGTGGATGCCGGCCAGGTCGCGGTGGTTCAGGGCCACCTCGGAGACGGCGATGCCGTCGCCCGTCACCAGGTTGATGACGCCCTTGGGCAGACCGGCCTCCTCCAGGAGCTGCATCAGCAGCACGGCGGCGTGGGTCTGCGTCGGGGACGGCTTCCACACGACGACGTTGCCCATGAGGGCGGGGGCGGTGGGCAGGTTGCCCGCGATGGCCGTGAAGTTGAACGGCGTGATCGCGTAGACGAAGCCCTCCAGCGGGCGGTGGTCCATGCGGTTCCACACACCCGGGGAGTTGGCCGGGGGCTGCTCGGCCAGGATCTGGCGCGCGTAGTGCACGTTGAAGCGCCAGAAGTCGACGAGCTCGCAGGGGGTGTCGATCTCGGCCTGCTGAGCGGTCTTGCCCTGGCCCAGCATCGTGGAGGCGGCCAGCGTCTCGCGCCAGGGGCCGGAGAGCAGTTCGGCGGCGCGCAGGATGATGGCGGCGCGGTCGTCGAAGGCCATCGCCCGCCAGGCGGGGGCGGCGGCGAGGGCGGCGTCGATCGCGTCCTGGGCGTCCTGCTCGGTCGCGCCGGCGAACGTGCCGATGACGGCCTTGTGGTTGTGCGGCTGGACGACGTCGAAGCGCTCGCCGCCACCCATCCGCTTCTCCCCGCCGATGGTCATCGGCAGGTCGATCGGGTTCTGGCCGAGCTCCTTGAGCTTCGCCTCCAGGCGGGCGCGCTCCGGGGAGCCCGGGGCGTAGGAGTGGACCGGCTCGTTGACCGGCGCGGGGACCTGGGTGACAGCGTCCATGGTGTCCGTTGCTCCTTCAGTAGAGGGGTGGAGGGGGCTCAGCCCTTGGTGAGGATGGAGCGGCCGAAGAACAGCAGGTTGGCCGGCTTCTCCGCGAGGCGGCGCATGAAGTAGCCGTACCAGTCGGTGCCGTACGCGGTGTAGACACGCATGCGGTGTCCCTCGGCCGCGAGCCGGATGTGCTCGTCGCTGCGGATGCCGTACAGCATCTGGAACTCGTACTCGTCGAGCTTGCGGCCGGCCTTGCGGGCCAGCTCCTGGGCGATCGCGATGAGGCGCGGGTCGTGGGACCCGATCATCGGGTAGCCCTCGCCCTCCATCAGAGTCCTCAGGATGCGGACGTAGGCCTTGTCGATCTCGGCCTTGTCCTCGTACGCGACGGAGGCGGGCTCCTTGTAGGCGCCCTTCACGATGCGCACGCGGCTGCCGGCGTCGGCCAGCCGGCGGGCGTCGTCCTCGGTGCGGAAGAGGTAGGCCTGGATGACGCATCCGGTCTGCGGGTGGTCCTTCCGCAGCTCCTCGTGAATGGCGAACATCGAGTCGAGGGTGGTGTGGTCCTCGGCGTCCAGGGTGACCGTGGTGCCGATCGCGGCGGCGGCCTCGACGACCGGGCGGACGTTGGCGAGGGCCAGCTCGTGGCCGTTCTCCAGCGACTGGCCGAACATGGAGAGCTTGACGGACATCTCCGCCTTCGTGCCCAGGCCGAGCTCCTTGAGGCGGCCGATGAGCTCCAGGTAGGCGTCGCGCGCGGCGGCGGCCTGCTCCGGGGTGGTGATGTCCTCGCCGACCACGTCGAGGGTGACTTCGAGGCCCTTGCCGGTGGCGTCCTCGATGATCGGGACGACCTGCTCGACCGTCTCACCGGCGATGAACCGGTCGACGACCTGCTTCGTGCCCGGGGCTGCCGAGATGAAACGGCGCATCTTGTCGCTGCGTGACGCGGCGAGAATCACGGGACCCAGCACGGGGCACCTCCACGGAAAGTACGAACGAAGGCCGAACCGCCACAGGTGCCCGACAGGGGACAGAAGCGGTACAGCACGGGTAACCACCGTGAAATCTAAGGATCCCTCCGATCCTGTGCCATCGACAGCTGTCACGCATCCGTGCCCTGGATCTCAGACATATGTCTGAAGGGGTGCGAGAATGGCCGGGTGAAGGGCGATTACCAGGAGCTGGTCGACGAGATCTCCGCGCTGCTCGGCGTCCCCGCGACGCTGGAGAACCGGGACTTCGGCCTGGTCGCCTTCGGGGCCCATGACAGCGACGACGACTCGGCGATGGACCCGGTCCGCACCCGTTCGATCCTGACCCGCCGCTCGACCCCGGCGGTCCGCGCCTGGTTCGAGAACTTCGGCATCACCCGCGCCACCGGTCCCGTCCGCATCCCGGCAGCCCCGGAGGCCGGTGTCTACCGGGACCGGATCTGTCTTCCCGTACGCCATCGGGGTGTAGTGCTCGGTTACGTATGGCTGCTGGACGCCGACCCCGGGCCGACCGACCAGCAGCTCGACGCGGCGATGGACGTGGCGGCCCGGATCGGGGCGCTGCTCTCCGACGAGGCGCGGGCCGGCACCGATCTGTCCCGGGAGTTCGGCGCCGTCCTCACGGCGGGGCGCGGCTGGCAGCGCGACATGGCGGTGGCCGCGCTGACGGAGGCGCTCGGGCCGGACGCGGAGGGGTTGCACACCGTGGTGTGCGTGACCCCGTGGCCGGACGACCCGCCGTCGGTGCGCACGGTGCCCTCGGCGGCGGCGCTGACCGGCGCCCCCTTCCCGGGAGGTTCGGGGGCCCCGGCGCTGGCCGCGCTGGTCCGCCTGCGGTCGCGCGACGTCCTGGACCCGGCGCTCACCGCCGCCGACCGGCTGCGCGCCGGTGCGGGGGCGGCCGCCACAGCCGGGCTCGCGGTCCCGCGCCGCGGCCTCGCCGAGTTGGCCGACGCCTGGCACGAGGCATCGGCCGCGGCCCGGGCGGCGACGGCGGAGACACGGTTCGGCCCGGTCGCCGAGTGGTCGGGCATCGGCCCGTACCGCCTGCTGGCGGCGCTCACCCCCGGCACGGCGCCGGACCCGGCTGTCCGCACGCTCCTCACCCCGCCGCACCGCGAACTCGCCCGGACCGCCGAGGTGTTCCTGGACTGCGCGGGACAGGCGTCCCGGACGGCAGCCGAGTTGGGCATCCACCGCCAGACGCTCTACTACCGCCTCTCCCGCGTCCACCAGCTCACCGGCCTCGACCTGAACGACGGCGAGGACCGGCTGCTGCTGCACATGGCGCTCAAGGCCTCCCGGCTCTGAGGCCACCGGTCGTCTACGCCGCCCGCTCGTCCGTACCGGGCACCTTGGCGGTGGACAGGGCGATGCGGTTCCACGTGTTGATGGCGAAGATCAGTGCCAGCAGTCCGCCGAGCCGCGCTTCGTCGAACACGGCCGCGGCCCGGGCGTAGACGTCGGCCGGGACCCCTCCTTGGGAGACCAGGGTGACGGCCTCCGTGAGCGCCAGTGCGGCCTGTTCCTCGGCGGTGAAGAAGTGCGCGGCCTCCCGCCAGACCGCCACCATGTGCAGCCTCTCCTCGCTCTCCCCCGCCTTGCGGGCGTCGGTGGTGTGCATGTGCAGGCAGTACGCACAGCCGTTGAGCTGCGAGGAGCGGATCTGCACCAGTTCCACCAGGGCGGGATCCAGGCCCTGCCGGGCGGCGGCGTCGAAGCCGATGAGGGCCTTGAAGGCCTTCGGGGCGGCCTTGGCGAAGTTGATGCGAGGGGCGTGAACTGCTGCTTCGTGGTTCGTCATGTCCTCTACGTTAGGAGCCCCAAAGACCTCGCGTAGGGTGCATTTTCATGGCGGATTCATGGGTCAATTCGGCGGAGCGGATCGGCAGCGACCTGCTTGTCGACCTGACGGGGCCGGGCAGCCGCAGGGCCGTCCTCACCCGCGCACTGCGCGACGCCGTACGGGAGGGAAGGCTGGCCCCGGGCACCCGGCTGCCGCCCTATCGATCGCTCGCCGCCGACCTCGGTCTGGCGCGCAACACCGTCGCCGACGCCTATGCCGAACTGGTCGCGGAGGGCTGGCTGACAGCCCGGCAGGGTTCCGGCACCCGGGTCGCCCGCCGCGCCGCACCCGTGGCACCCGCCCGCGTACCGAGGAGGTCGCCGCACCGCCCGGCCGGGCCCGTCCACGACCTGCACCAGGGCAAGCCGGACCCCGGTTCGTTCCCCCGCACCGCCTGGCTCGCAGCCGCCCGGCGCGCCCTGAACGCCGCGCCGAACGATGCCTTCGGGCCCGGCGACCCCCAGGGCCGCATCGAGCTCCGACGGGCCCTGGCGGACTATCTGGGGCGCTCGCGAGGGGTCCGTACCACCCCCGAACGGATCGTGGTCTGCTCCGGGTTCGCCCATGCCCTGCGGCTGCTGTTCGGTGGCGGGGTCCTGCGCGGCCCGCTGGCGGTGGAGTCGTACGGGCTCGGCTTCCACCGGTCGGTCCTGGACGCCGCCTCGGTGCGCACCGTACCGCTGACGCTCGACGAGGACGGCGCGTGCGTCGACGAGCTGACCGGACTGCCGGGCGTGCGGGGCGTCCTGCTCACCCCGGCCCACCAGTTCCCCACCGGTGGGCCGTTGCATCCGCAGCGGCGTTCGGCCGTCATCGACTGGGCCCGCGGCCGGGGCGGACTGGTCCTGGAGGACGACTACGACGGGGAGTTCCGGTACGACCGGGAGCCGGTGGGGGCCGTGCAGGGGCTGGACCCGGAGCGCGTCCTCTATGCCGGTTCGGTCAGCAAGAGCCTGTCACCGGCAGTCCGGCTGGGCTGGATGGTGCTGCCGGACCACCTCGTGGACAGGGTGCTGGCGGCGAAGGGCGAACGTGAGGCCTGGGCGAGTGTGCCGGACCAGCTGGCCCTTGCCGAGCTCATCGAGTCGGGCCACTACGACCGCCATGTCCGCCGGATGCGCCAGCGCTACCGCGGGCGTCGCGACCAGCTCGTCGCGGCCCTCGGCGCACACGCCCCGCACATCACGCCCACCGGCATCGCCGCCGGACTGCACGCCGTTCTGCGACTGCCGCCCGGCACGGAGCAGTCCACGGTCAAGGCGGCCGTCTGGCAGGGGCTCGGCCTCGACGGGCTCGACGCCTTCCGCCATCCGGCTGCGACGATGCCGGCCGCGGACGGCCTGGTCGTGGGGTACGCCTCTCCGCCGGACCACGCGTTCACCGCGGCGCTGGAGGCGCTCTGCCGGTCGCTGCCCCCGGCCTGACGCGCGGCCGGCGGGGCTGTCACCTCCACCCCCGGCCCGGCTCGCCCCGGCGGCCGGCCGCCTTCGTCAGGCGCCCTGGCCAGAAGCGTTCCGCCCCTCCAGGACCACCTTCAGACCGTCCGTCAGATCCTGCGCCGACGGCGCCGAGTCGCGGTCCATCATCCACTGGACCATGACCCCGGCGAGCAGTGCCTGGCAGAACAGTCCGGCCACCCGCGCCCTCTCGGGGTCGGTCTCGGGGTCGATGCCCAGCATGTTCTCCGCGAGACCGTTCCGGCCCTCGCGCTGCGGGCCCGCCAGGGCCTTCTGCAGCTCGGGGTCGGTGTCGATCCTGGAGATGACCTCCATCTGGAGCTGCCAGACCGACCGGGTCTGCTCGTAGCTGCCGATCACCCGCTCCCAGGTCTCGCGGAACTGGTCCAGCGGGGCCCGGGAGCCGTCCTCGCCGTCGACGGCCCTCTCGGGTTCATCGGTCAGCAGGTCGCCCCACTCCTCCGTCACCTTGATGAAGGCGAGGTTGAGCAGGGCCTCCTTGGAGCCGTAGTGGTAGCCGATGGACGCCAGGTTCGTCCCGGAGGCGGCCACGATGTCGCGTGCCGTCGTCCGGGCGTACCCCTTCTCCAACAGGCAGCGCTTGGCGCCTTCGAGCAGATCCTCACGATGTCCCATGACACCAGCGTACCCGGCATGCAGACGTGCGTGTAAGACACACGTCTAGATGCCGGGTACGGAGATGGCGGTAACGACTCAGTCGGTCAGGTTCACCGAACGGGCCGAGGCCGCGCCGATCTCGGCGGAGATCTCGGCCAGCACCGACGCCGGGACGTCGTCGTCGACGGTGAGGACGACGAGTGCCTCGCCGCCCACGTCCGCACGGGAGACCTGCATGCCCGCGATGTTCAGGCCGGCCTCGCCGAGGATCTTGCCGACCGCGCCGACGACGCCGGGACGGTCCTGGTAGCGGAGCACGACCATGTGGTCGGCGAGCGCCAGGTCCACATCGTGCTCACCGATCGCGACGATCTTCTGGAGGTGCTTGGGACCGGCCAGTGTGCCCGAGACCGCGACCTCCTCGCCGCCGGCCAGCGTGCCGCGGACGGTGACCACGTTGCGGTGGTCGGGCGACTCGGAGCTGGTGGTGAGGCGGACCTCGACACCGCGCTCCTGCGCGAACAGCGGGGCGTTCACGTACGACACGGTCTCGTCGACCACGTCCTCGAAGACGCCCTTGAGCGCGGAGAGTTCGAGCACCTTCACGTCGTGCTGGGTGATCTCCCCGTACACCTCGACGTCGAGACGGGCCGCGACCTCGCCCGCGAGCGCGGTGAAGATCCGGCCGAGCTTCTCGGCGAGCGGCAGCCCGGGGCGGACGTCCTCGGCGATGACGCCGCCCTGGACGTTGACCGCGTCCGGCACGAGCTCGCCGGCCAGCGCGAGACGCACCGACTTGGCGACCGCGATGCCCGCCTTCTCCTGGGCCTCGTCCGTGGAGGCGCCGAGGTGCGGGGTGCAGACGACCTGGTCGAACTGGAACAGCGGGGAGTCCGTGCAGGGCTCCTTGGTGTACACGTCGAGGCCGGCGCCGGCGACGCGGCCCTCCTTGAGGGCGGAGGCGAGCGCCTCCTCGTCGACGATGCCGCCGCGCGCGGCGTTGACGATGCGCACCGAGGGCTTCACCTTGTGCAGCGCCTCGTCGCCGATCAGGCCGAGCGTCTCCGGGGTCTTGGGGAGGTGCACGGTGATGAAGTCGGAGACCTCCAGCAGCTCGTCCAGCGAGAGGAGCTTCACGCCCATCTGCGCGGCGCGCGCCGGCTGGACGTAGGGGTCGTACGCGACGATCTTCATGCCGAAGGCCGACATGCGCTGGGCGACCAGGACGCCGATGCGGCCGAGGCCCACGACGCCGAGGGTCTTCTCGCTCAGCTCCACGCCGGTGTACTTGGAGCGCTTCCACTCGCCGTTCTTCAGGGCGGTGTTGGCCTGGGGGATGTTGCGCGCCGTGGCGACGAGCAGACCGCAGGCGAGCTCGGCGGCGGTGACGATGTTGGAGGTCGGCGCGTTCACGACCATCACGCCCGCCTTGGTGGCCGAGGAGACGTCGACGTTGTCCAGACCGACGCCCGCACGGGCGACGACCCGCAGCTTCTTCGCGGCGGCGATGGCCTCGGCGTCGACCTTGGTGGCGGAACGCACCAGGATGGCGTCGACATCGGCGATCGCGGGGAGGAGCTCGGCGCGGTCCGCGCCGTTGCAGTGCCGGATCTCGAAGTCCGGTCCCAGGGCGTCCACCGTGGCGGGCGACAGCTCTTCAGCGATGAGTACGACAGGTTTCGAGCTCACGTGAGTCCTCACAGATCCAGTGCGGACGGCCGTCCCGACGGCCGCAGGCGGTGGAGGGGCTTGCCGCGTGGAAGACGCACGACACTGTGGGCCTGACGCGTGTATGTGTGGAGAAGTGTAGTCATGCGCGAGGACGCATACTGCGCCCCGTTGGAAGGATCACCCACAAGAGGCTGGACGACTTGTACACACGTACGACGCCGCCTCTTCCAGCGGTGAAGCGGGGATGGCGTCCGGGGGGCGGGTGCAGGACCCGCCCCCCGGACGTCGGTGTTACGCGTCCTCGTCGTTGACCCAGCTCATGAGCTTGCGCAGCTCGCGGCCGGTGGTCTCCAGCAGGTGGTCGCTGTCGGCCTTCTTGTACTCGTTGTACTTGGGCAGACCGTTGTGGTACTCGGCCATCCAGGCGTTGGCGAAGGTGCCGTCCTGGATCTCGGTGAGGACCTTCTTCATCTCGGCCTTGGTGTCGGCCGTGATGATCCGCGGGCCGGTGACGTAGTCGCCCCACTCGGCGGTCTCCGAGATCGACCAGCGCATCTTCTCCAGGCCGCCCTCGTACATGAGGTCCACGATGAGCTTCAGCTCGTGGAGGCACTCGAAGTACGCGATCTCCGGCTGGTAGCCGGCCTCGGTCAGGGTCTCGAAACCGGCCTTGACCAGGGCGGCGGTGCCACCGCAGAGGACGGCCTGCTCACCGAACAGGTCGGTCTCGGTCTCCTCGGTGAAGGTCGTCTTGATGACGCCGGCGCGGGTGCCGCCGATGCCCTTGGCGTAGGAGAGCGCGAGCTCCAGGCCCTTGCCCGAGGCATCCTGCTCGACGGCCACGATGCACGGAACGCCGCGGCCCTCCTCGTACTGGCGGCGGACCAGGTGTCCCGGGCCCTTGGGGGCGACCATGCAGACGTCCACGCCGGCCGGCGGCTTGATGAAGCCGAAGCGGATGTTCAGGCCGTGGCCGAAGAACAGCGCGTCGCCGTCCTTGAGGTTGTCCTTGACGGACTCCTCGTAGACCTGGGCCTGGATCGGGTCCGGAACCAGGATCATGATGACGTCGGCCTCGGCGGCGGCCTCGGACGGGGTCACCACGCGCAGGCCCTGCTCCTCGGCCTTGGCCTTGGACTTGGAGCCCTCGTGGAGACCGACCCGAACGTCGACGCCCGAGTCGCGCAGCGACAGCGCGTGGGCGTGGCCCTGGCTGCCGTAGCCGAGAACCGCGACCTTGCGGCCCTGGATGATGGACAGGTCGGCATCGTCGTCGTAGAACATCTCGGCCACTGGGTCTTCTCCTTGGTGTGCAGGTGTTGCGTCCCACCGTACGGCGGGGTGCGTCAGATACGTTTTCGGGTCTCGCCATGCGAGCGGCGCGGCGGGGCCCGGAATGATTTATGCCGTGCGGTCGAGGGCGCGCAGCGACCGGTCGGTGATCGAGCGTGCGCCACGTCCTATGGCGATGGTGCCGGACTGGACGAGCTCCTTGATGCCGTACTGCTCCAGCATCTTGAGCATCGCCTCCAGCTTGTCGGCGCCACCGGTCGCCTCGATCGTGACGGCCTCCGGGGAGACGTCCACGGTCTTGGCGCGGAACAGCTGGACGATCTCGACGATCTGGGAGCGGGTCTCGCTGTCGGCGCGGACCTTCACCAGGACGAGCTCACGCTGGATCGCAGCGGAGGGCTCGAGTTCGACGATCTTCAGGACGTTGACCAGCTTGTTGAGCTGCTTGGTCACCTGCTCCAGGGGCAGGTCCTCGACATTCACGACGATGGTGATGCGGGAGATGTCGGGGTGTTCGGTGGTACCGACCGCGAGCGAGTCGATGTTGAAGCCGCGGCGGGAGAACAGGGCGGTGATCCGGGCGAGGACACCGGGCTTGTTCTCGACCAGGACGGAGAGCGTGTGCTTGGTGGACATGGAAGTCGGTCTCTCTCTGTCTCTCAGTCGTCTTCGTTGTCGCCGAAGTCGGGGCGGACGCCGCGCGCTGCCATGACCTCGTCGTTCGAGGTGCCGGCGGCGACCATCGGCCACACCATGGCGTCCTCGTGGACGATGAAGTCGATGACGACCGGGCGGTCGTTGATCGAGTTGGCCTCGGCGATGACCTTGTCCAGGTCGGCCGGGTCCTCGCAGCGGATCGCGTGGCAGCCCATGGCCTCGGACAGCTTGACGAAGTCGGGCACCCGGGTGCCCTTGGCCGCGTTGCCGTCCGTGTCGGCACCGGAGTGCAGCACGGTGTTCGAGTAGCGCTGGTTGTAGAAGAGGGTCTGCCACTGGCGGACCATGCCGAGGGCGCCGTTGTTGATGATGGCGACCTTGATCGGGATGTTGTTCAGCGCGCAGGTGGTGAGCTCCTGATTGGTCATCTGGAAGCAGCCGTCGCCGTCGATCGCCCAGACCGTGCGGTCCGGCATTCCGGCCTTGGCACCCATCGCGGCCGGGACCGCGTAGCCCATCGTGCCCGCGCCGCCGGAGTTCAGCCAGGTGGCGGGCTGCTCGTACTGGATGAAGTGCGAGGCCCACATCTGGTGCTGGCCGACACCCGCGGCGAAGATCGTGTCCGGCGGGGCGAGTTCACCGACGCGCTGGATGACCTGCTGCGGCGAGAGGCTGCCGTCCTCCGGCAGGTCGTAGCCGACCGGATAGGTGTCGCGCCACCGGTTGAGGTCCTTCCACCAGGCGGCGTAGTCGCCGGTGTGGCCCTCGGTGTGCTCGGCCTGGACCGCCTGGACGAGGTCGGCGATGACCTCGCGGGCGTCCCCGACGATCGGAACGTCCGCGGCCCGGTTCTTGCCGATCTCCGCCGGGTCGATGTCGGCGTGCACGATCTTGGCGTACGGGGCGAAGCTGTCCAGCTTGCCGGTGACCCGGTCGTCGAAGCGGGCGCCGAGAGCGACGATCAGGTCGGCCTTCTGCAGTGCGTTGACGGCGGTGACCGCACCGTGCATCCCGGGCATTCCCACGTGCAGCGGATGGCTGTCGGGGAAGGAGCCGAGCGCCATCAGTGTGGTGGTGACGGGCGCTCCGGTGAGCTCGGCCAGCACCTTGAGTTCGGCGGTGGCCCCGGCCTTCATGACTCCGCCGCCCACGTACAGCACCGGGCGCTTGGCCTGGGTGATGAGCTTGGCGGCCTCGCGGATCTGCTTGGCGTGCGGCTTGGTGACCGGGCGGTAGCCGGGCAGGTCCATCACCGGCGGCCAGCTGAAGGTGGTCTTCGCCTGGAGGGCGTCCTTGGCGATGTCGACCAGGACGGGTCCCGGACGGCCGGAGGCGGCGATGTGGAAGGCCTCGGCGATGGTGTGCGGGATGTCCTCGGCCTTGGTGACCAGGAAGTTGTGCTTGGTGACCGGCATCGTGATGCCGCAGATGTCGGCTTCCTGGAAGGCATCGGTGCCGATGGCGGCGGAGGCCACCTGACCGGTGATCGCGACGATCGGCACCGAGTCGAGGTACGCGTCGGCGATCGGGGTGACGAGGTTGGTGGCGCCGGGGCCGCTGGTGGCCATGCAGACACCGACCTTGCCGGTGGCCTGCGCGTAGCCGGTGGCCGCGTGGCCGGCGCCCTGCTCGTGGCGGACGAGCACGTGGCGGACGCGCTTCGAGTCCATCATCGGGTCGTACGCCGGAAGGATGGCGCCGCCGGGAATGCCGAATACCGTGTCGGCCCCCACCTCCTCGAGGGAGCGGATGAGGGACTGCGCACCCGTGACGTGCTCAACGGTGGCGGACGACGATCCGCCGTTACGGGCCCGCGGCTGGGGATGGTGGGCCCCGGTGGCCTGCTCGGTCATCGGCATTCTCTTCTCGAAGCTGAGGGTTTTTGCGAGTGTTTTGCGATGGTTTGACTGGTGCCGGTGCAACAAAAAACCCCTCGTGCCGTGAGGCAAGCGAGGGGAGCGCGTCGGTGCGGTCTGCAGAGTGTCACCGAGGAACTCTGCTTCAGCCGACGCGCTTTCCAAGTACGAGAATTCGGGTGCGCATGGCATTGACCCTCTCTCCGACGCACTCGGCGTGTCAAGTGGGTGGGACGGGCGTCTCAGCATGTGAACCGGTGAGGAGAGGGACGGAGCCGCCCGCCAGGACCGGCTGGGCGGCCGGACTGCCGGGCACCGGGAACTCGCCGCGGACCAGGGCGCGGCGCAGCCGGTACTCGTCCAGCGGCCCGGAGAAGGCCATGCCCTGGCCGTGCGTACAGCCCATGGCGCGCAGGGCGAGGACCTGTTCCGGTACGTCGACGCCATCGGCCACGGACTGCATGCCCAGGTCGCAGGCGATCCGCAGCAGCCCGCTGGTGATCTTGTGCAGCCGGGCGGATTCGACGACTCCCTCCACCAGGCCGCGGTCGAGCTTCAGTACGTCGATGGGGAGCCGGCGCAGGGCGTTGATCGCGGCGTAGCCGCTGCCGAAGCCGTCCAGCGCGATCCGCACGCCGAGGCGCCGCAGGGCGACCAGGCGCTGTTCCAGCTCGTCGAAGGAGACCCGGGGGTCACTGTCGGCGACCTCGATCATGAGAGCTCCGGACGGCAGCCCGTACCGCGTCAGCAGCGCCTCGACGGAGCCGAAGGGCGTCCCTTTGTCGAGCAGTCTGCGGGCGGAGATCCGGACGGCGACGGAGACCTGGTGGCCGGCCCTGGCGCGTTCGGCGGCCTGCTCGACGGCCTCCTCGAGGAGCCAGCGGCCCAGTTCCGCGGTGCGGTCGCTGTCCTCGGCCACGCGGAGGAACTCGGCGGGCGTGAAGAGGATGCCCTGGGCGGAGCGCCAGCGGGCCTGTGCGGCGACGGCGGCGACGGTTCCGCTGGCCAGGTGGACCACGGGCTGGTGCAGCAGCGCGAACTCGCCGTCCCGCAGGGCGGTGCGCAGCCGGGCCGCCAGCTCGGACCGGCGCACCACCTCGGCCTGCATCTGCGGGGCGTACAGCTCGACGCGGTCCTTGCCGCCCGCCTTGGCTCGGTACATGGCCAGGTCGGCGTTGCGCATGAGGTCATTGGGGGTGATGCCGGGCTCGGCGAAGGCGACCCCGATGGACGCGGTGACCCGGACCTCACCGGCGCCGATGCGGTAGGGCCGGGAGAGCGTGAGGCGCAGCCGGTCGGCGATCTCGTGGACCTGGCACTCACGGGCCGCCTGGTCGCGCCCGCCGTCTCCGACGATGAGGGCGGCGAACTCGTCCCCGCCGAGGCGGGCGGCGGTGTCCCCCGCCCGGACCGATTCCTGGAGGCGGTGTGCGGCCTGGATCAGGAGTTCGTCGCCGGCCTGGTGGCCCAGCCGGTCGTTGGCCGCCTTGAATCCGTCCAGGTCGATGAAGAGCACCGCGGTGCCCGCGTCGCCCACCCGGCGGCCGCCGAGGGCGCGGCGGACCCGGTCGGTGAAGAGGGCGCGGTTGGGCAGGTCGGTGAGCGGGTCGTGCTCCGCGTTGTGCTGCAACTGTGCCTGCAGACGGACCCGTTCGGTGACGTCGCGGCTGTTGAGGATCAGACCGCCCTGGTGGCGGTTGACGGTGGACTCGACGTTCAGCCATTCGCCGGCGCCGGAGCGGAAGCGGCACTCGATGCGGGTGGTGGGCTCCTCGCCGGGCGGGGCGGCGAGGAACTTCCGCACTTCGTGGACCACCCGTCCGAGGTCGTCGGGATGGATGATCGAGGAGAGCTCGGCGCCGACGAGGTCGTCCGCCTCGCGTCCGTAGACACCGGCGGCCGCAGGGCTGACGTAGCGGAGTATTCCGGTCGGGGCGGCGATCATGATGACGTCGCTCGATCCCTGCACCAGGGAGCGGAAGTGGTTCTCCTTCTGGGCCAGTTCCTGCGTGAGGGCGATGTTGTCGACGAGCATGATGCCCTGCCGCACGACCAGTGCGAGCACCACCGTGCATCCGGTGAAGACCACGACGCGGTCCACCCGGCGGCCCTCGATGACGTTGTAGAGGATGCCCAGGGTGCAGACCGCCGCGGCGAGGTACGGCGTCAGCGCGGCCAGGGAACCGGAGATGGGGCGGCTGGTGGTACGGGACACGGGCCGCTGCCGGTCGGTGTCGACCTCGTCGCGGGCGACGCCCCAGGGGGCGTACGCGAGGAGCAACGACCCGGCGAACCAGCCGGCGTCGAGCAACTGGCCGGACCGGTAGGTCTGGCGCAGCAGCGGCGAGGTGAACAGCGCGTCGCACAGGACGGTGAGGGCCAGCGCGGCGATGGCGGTGTTCACCGCGGCGCGGTTGACACTGGAGCGCCGGAAGTGCAGCGCGAGCACCATGGAGACCAGCACGATGTCGAGCAGCGGATAGGCGAGCGAGAGGGCCGCGCGGGCCACGCTGACGCCCTCCACGTCCGCCATGTGCGCGGTGTGGGCGAGGGCGAGGCTCCAGGAGAGCGTGAGGAGCGAGCCGCCGATCAGCCAGGAGTCGAGGACCAGACAGACCCAGCCCGCTCTGGTGACGGGGCGTTTGGCGAGGACGAGCAGACCGACGATGGCGGGTGGCGCGAAGCAGAGGAAGAAGAGGTCGGCCGGGGAGGGGCTGGGCACCTCGGCCTCACGCACGAACTCGTACCAGCCCCATACCGCGTTGCCCGCCGCGGCCATCAGGGACGAGAGCGAGAACAGCAGCCAGGCCGGCCGGAACCTGTTGTCGGCGGAGCGGGCGTACAGGAAGCAGGAGACGGCGGCGACCAGGGCGGCCGCGCTCAGGCCGAAGTCCCCCATGAACAGCGCGAGTCGCTCCGAGCCCCAGCCCACGGCCGCGCCCACCGCGTATCCGGCGCAGGCGAGGCCGAGGAAGAACCGCGGGACCATCGCGGGCGCCCGGCCCACGGCCGTCCGACGGGCCAGGAATGCCGCGCGGGCGCTCGCCGGCGCGCTCACCGGGGTGCCCCCGAGGTCGCCGGCCGGCTGCGGCGCCGGCCCACCGGACGCACCGTCGGCAGCCGTCGGCCGCCCTGCCGTGTCGGATCGTTCGCCCATCGGCCGTACATCGCCCGTCGCCCCCTCGCGTGTGGCTTCCTCCCCGGCGCCGTCCCTTCCACGGCGCAGCCTCCCTTTCGGGACGATACACCAGACTCGTCACGCAGGGACATAGTTCCTCTACTCTCCGTGACGACCTGCGGAGTTGCCGCCACGCAGTGGTACGGAACGTGCCCGTAGCGTGTTCAGCCGGTGGTGCGTACGACGTTGTGCACCGGCTCGCCCGCGGCGAAACGGCTGAGCTGTCCGGCGAGCAGACGCCTGGCGCGCGGCAGGAACGCCGAGGTGCTGCCGCCGACGTGTGGAGTGATGAGGACGTTCGGAGCATGCCAGAGGGGATGGCCGGAAGGGAGCGGTTCCGGGTCCGTGACGTCGAGGGCGGCGTGCAGCCGGCCGGACTCGAGTTCGGACAGCAGGGCCTTGGTGTCGACGACGCCGCCGCGGGCCACGTTCACCAACAGCGCTCCGTCCGGCATCGCCGCGAGGAAGTCCGCGCCGACCAGCCCCTGCGTGGACGGGTTCAGGGGGGTGGACAGAATGACGACGTCGGCCTCGGTCAAGAGCGCCGGCAGGTCGTCGAGCGTGTGTACGGGCCCGCGTGCGGTTGTCCGCGCGGAGCGCGCGACGCGCGCCACCCGCGCGCACTCGAACGGTGCGAGCCGGTCCTCGATGGCGGAGCCGATCGATCCGTAACCGACGATCAGCACGGACTTGTCGGCGAGGGCAGGGTAGAAGCCGGACCGCCACTCCTCCTTGTCCTGACCATGGACGAATCCGGGGAATCCGCGCAGCGAGGCGAGGATCAGCGCGAGGGTGAGCTCGGCGGTGGACGCCTCGTGGACCCCCTTGGCATTGCACAGCCGCACGCCCGGGGGCAACAGCCCGAGGCCCGGCTCCACATGGTCGATGCCCGCGGAGAGCGTCTGCACGACCTGGACACCGCTCATGCCGTCCAGCGGACGGACCGCGACGGCCGGCCCCTTCATGTAGGGGACGACATAGAAGGCGCAGCGGGCGGGGTCGGCCGGGAAGTCCTGCCCGCCGTCCCAGAAACGGTAGTTGAGGCCCCGGGGGAGCCCTTCGATGTCGTCGGCCTCGAACGGCAGCCATACGTCGGGGGCATCGGCGGAATGCGTGGAGGAAGTCATGGTCAGGAGGCTATGCGAAGCCCGGCCGGCCGCAGAGGTTAGTTTGGGGGTGCGGTGCGAGGGAGGGTTCGGGGAGTTGGAGCGCAGAAGTCTCGGTGCGGCGGCGCTCGCCGTGGGTGCTGTCGGTCTCGGCTGTATGCCGATGAGCTGGGCGTACAGCGCCTCGCGGCAGCGTGGTGACGAGGCGTTGCGCGCGGTGCACGCGGCGCTCGACGCGGGCGTCGACCTGCTCGACACCGCCGACATGTACGGGCCGTTCACCAATGAGCTGCTGGTGGGGCGGGCCTTGAAGGGGCGCCGTGAGCAGGCCTTCCTCTCCACCAAGTGCGGGCTGCTGGTGGGCGATCAGCACATCGTGGCCAACGGCCGCCCCGGCTACGTGCGACGGGCCTGCGATGCCTCGCTGCGACGGCTGCAGACCGATGTGATCGACCTGTACCAGCTCCACCGGGCCGACCCCGAGGTACCCGTCGAGGAGACCTGGGGAGCCATGGCCGATCTGGTGACCGCGGGCAAGGTGCGGGCGCTCGGGCTGTGTGCGGTCGGTGCCAGGGCCGCCCGCCGACGGGGCGCGCGGACGCACGACGAAACGATCCGGCAGCTGGAGCGGGTCCAGCAGGTCTTTCCGGTGAGCGCGGTGCAGGCGGAGCTCTCCGTATGGTCACCGCAGGCATTGGAGGCGCTGGTGCCGTGGTGTGCGGCGCGCGGGGTCGGGGTGCTGGCCGCCATGCCGCTGGGCAGCGGTTACCTGACGGGCACGCTCACCCCGGGGCAGGGCTTCGAGCCCGAGGATCTGCGGGCCAGGCATCCGCGGTTCACCGCCGAGGTGATGGCCGCGAACCAGCCGGTGGTGGTGGGGCTGCGACGGATCGCGGAGCGGTACGGGGCGACGCCTGCGCAGGTGGCACTGGCCTGGGTGCTGCGGCAGGGACCTCAGGTGGTGCCGGTGCCCGGGACCAAGCAGGAGCGGTGGGCCGTCGAGAACGCGGGGGCGGCCGGGCTGACGCTGACGGCCCAGGACCTCGACGAGATCGACCGGCTTCCCGCCCCCCGGGAGTCGTGGGACTGAGCTCCCGCACCGGCGTCGGCGTGTGAAGTTTGATCGCCGAGCGAGAAAGTCACCTGGCTTCGGGAACCCTGGGCGCGGCAGCGGTGTAAGAACAGTGGACAGGCGGTCGTCGAAGGGGTCGGTGCTGTGCTCGGTGCGAGGTTCGGATCTTTGCGGGAACCGGTGGGGCGTCGCACGGCGCCCCGCGGGAGCGGCCGCGGTGCGCGGCGGGGCGCGGTGGCCGTGCTGGCGGCCGGCGCCCTGATGCTCACGGGGTGTTCCTCGCAGGAAGGGGCCGAGAGCGGTGCGGGCCAGGGGTCTTCACCGGCCGGCTCACCCGCGGCCCCGTCGGGCCGGGCGGCCTCGCCGTCCGCTTCGCCCTCGGCCTCGCGGCCCGCGGTGGGGCTGCCGCCGGCGAAGGGCTCGGTGAAGGTGGTGTCGACCCTCACGGAGGGTCTGGACTCTCCGTGGGGCCTCGCGGAGCTGCCGGACGGCGATCTGCTGGTCTCGTCGCGCGACAAGGGGACGATCACCCGGATCGACGCGAAGAGCGGGAAGAAGACGCTGCTGGGCACCGTGCCGGGGGTGGCGGCGGCGGGCGAGGGCGGGCTGCTCGGCCTCGCGGTCTCCCCCGACTACGGCACGGACCATCTGGTGTATGCCTATTTCACCACCGCCTCGGACAACCGCATCGCCCGCATGCTCTACGACGAGGACGGTACGAACCCCGGCCAGCTGCTGGGCGCCCCCGACACGATTCTGCGCGGCATCCCGAAGGGTGCCGTCCACAACGGCGGCCGGATCGCCTTCGGCCCGGACCGCATGCTGTACGCGGGCACGGGTGAGACGGGGGACGACGGTCTCGCCCAGGACAAGGAGTCGCTGGCCGGCAAGATCCTGCGGATGACCCCGGACGGTGAGCCGTTGCACGGCAATCCGCAGGCCGACTCCGTGGTGTATTCGTACGGTCACCGCAATGTGCAGGGACTCGCCTGGGACGGGCACAAGCAGCTGTGGGCGGCCGAATTCGGCCAGGACACCTGGGACGAGCTGAACCGCATCGTGCCCGGGGGGAACTACGGCTGGCCGGAGGCCGAGGGCAAGGCGGGCCGGGCCGGTTTCCTCGATCCCGTGGCAGAGTGGAAGACGTCGGAGGCGTCCCCGAGCGGCATCGCCTTCGCCAAGGGTTCGATCTGGATGGCCGGCCTCCGTGGTGAGCGACTCTGGCGGATTCCGCTGTCCGGTACCGCCAACGAGGAACCTCTGGCGTCACCCCAGTCGTTCCTGGACGGGAAGTACGGCCGTCTGCGCACCGTGCTCGCGGCGGGCGGCAACAAGCTCTGGCTCGTGACGAGCGAGACGGACACGCGGGGCACCCCGAAGCCGGGCGACGACAGGATCCTGGTGGTCGAGGTGCGATGAGGCCTCTCGTCCGGATCGAGACCGACCTGATCCGGACGAGAGGCCCCGGCGGCTACAGCAGGCGGAAGGGTGCGCGACCCGTGTTCAACTTCTTCGAGGAACTCTTCGCACCCGGTCGCAGGCACGCCGCCGAGGAGCAGAAGCGGCTGGAGCTGACCCGGGTGGACCTCGGTGTCGCCGACCCCGCGCGCGGCCCCATCGACCTGACCTCGGGCAAGGTCGTGGTCCGCCGCCGTGACGAGGACGACGACGGGGACCCCGGCGAGCCGGACGGAGACCGCGGCGACGCGGACGAGGGCGGCGGATCCGGCGGCGACGCGGACGGAGGCGACGGGGCCTGATTTGGCCGTGCTCGCCCGCAGGGCCCCCGGTCCGCGGCCCTACGACTTGCTCGGCACCCGGTACAGCCGCAGCCGGTGGGCGAGCGCGGCCGCCTCGCCCCGGCCCGTGACACCGAGCTTGGCCAGAATGTTGGATACGTGCACGCTCGCGGTCTTGGGTGAGATGTAGAGCTCCTCGGCGATTTTGCGGTTGGTGTGGCCGGCGGCCACGAGCCGGTGCACCTCCTGCTCGCGCGGGGTCAGCCCGAAGGACTCCACGGCGGCGGCCGCCGCAGCCCTCAGCTGCTCCTCCGAGCGGTCCTGGCCCCCCTGCTCGTCGCCGTGGTCCGGGACGGTGACGGCGACCGGGATCCCGTCGCCGGCAGGGGCGTCGGGGCCGGTGAGGGTGATACGAGCGCGGCCTGCCAGCAGCTCGATGGTCTCGGTCAGCGGGCGCGCCCCGAGCCGCCGGGCGGTGCCGTGGGCGTCGCGCAGCAAAGTGGTGGCCGCGGTCCGGTCGCCGGAGGCGATGAGGAGGGCTTCGGCCCAGCGATGGCGGACCTGCGCCAGTTCGTAGGGGCGGTGCAGAGGGGCGAACGCCTGGGCGGCGCGGCACCAGTGGTCCGGAGTGTCGAGTCCCTCGGCCCGGGCCAGTTCGGCATCGATCAGCACACTGTGGGCGGCCCATACGGGGACGAGTGCCGGCAGCCGCTTGAGGTGGCCGCGGACGAGCGCGAGGATGCCCGGCCGGCCCGGTTCGGTGGCGGGCAGCCCCCTGGCATCGGCCTCCGCCGCCGCGACGACGTGCAGCAGCGGGAAGGCGTACCGCTGGGTGCCGGGCGGGAATCCCTGCTCCGCCTGGGCCTCGAAGGCCGCCCGCGCCTCGGGGAGGTTCCCCTGCAGCACGGCGATGGAGACGGTGTGGCGGACGAGGTTGATGAAGTGCTGCGGCTGCGGGTCACTGGACCCGAAGCTCCTTCTGGCCACCGCGAGTTGGTGCTCGGCTTCGGCCATGTCGCCCCGCGCCAGAGCGACTTCGATGCTGCGACTGGCGACCAGTCCCTGGGACTTGTGGGAGAGCGCCTTGCGGGAGGCGGCCTCGGTGGTGGCCAGGGCCTCGTCCCAGCGGCCGAGGGAGAACAGCGACATCGCCTGATTGGTGCGGACCCAGGACTCCATGTCCGCGACGCCGTGACGGTGGCAGGCCTCGATGCCGCGGTCGGCGGCGGCCACCGCCTCCAGCGACCTGCCCGTGCCTTCCAGGATGGAGGGCAGATTGATGGACGCGCGGCCCATGATGCCGACGATCCCCAGCTCATAGGCCCGGTCCCGGACCGCGTACATCTCGGCGATGCCCTCGTCGACCGCTCCGGCGTCGGCGTTCAGCCAGCCGCGGGTGAGCCGTGCGTGCAGTTCGATGGACTCGTCGCCGACCAGCCGGGCGTACTCGACGGCCCGGTCGGCGGCGGCGAGGGTTCCGGCGCCGGGCCGGTGCAGGGCGCCCCAGCCGGCCACGCTCGTCAGGACGTCCGCGTGCACGGCCGACGGGGGCAGACCGCGGACGAGCTCCTCCGCCGTGGCCAGTTCGTCCCAGCCGTCGCCGCGGGTGAGGTCCTGGACCAGACGGGAGCGCTGGACCCAGAACCACGCGGCGCGCAGGGCGTCGTCCTCGCTCTCCAGGATCCGCAGGGCCTTCTTGCAGATGGTGAGGGCCCGTTCGCGCTCGCCGCCGAAGCGGGCGGCCACGGTGGCTTCGGCCAGCAGGTCCAGATGGCTCAGCGGGGCGGATCCGTCGCGGCCGCAAGCCGGATAGACCTCGGCGTAGTCGATGGGGCGCAGCGTGCCACGTATCGCCTCGGGAGTGTCGTCCCACAGCTCCATCGCCCGTTCCAGCAGCCGCAGTTGTTCGGCGTAGGCGTTGCGGTGGCGGGCCTCGACGGAGGCTTTCAGTACGGCGGGCAGGGCCTTGGCCGGATCGTGGGCCCCGTACCAGTAGCTGGCCAGACGCGTGGCGCGCTCGCCGTCGCGCACGAGGGTGGGGTCCGCCTCCAGGGCCTGGGCGTAACGGCGGTTGAGCCGGGAGCGTT
The DNA here is from genome assembly GCF_040630635.1 of Streptomyces sp. NPDC005761. NCBI lineage: Bacteria > Bacillati > Actinomycetota > Actinomycetes > Kitasatosporales > Streptomycetaceae > Streptomyces > Streptomyces sp. NPDC005761. Next base: position 83,003 of record NZ_JBEXXX010000017.1, read on the forward strand.
CGCCGGGGAGGAGGTCGTCGCTGACGGCTTCGCGGACCAGGGAGTGCCGGAAGCGGTACCCGTTGCCCTCCGAGGTGGCGAGCAGCAGATTGGCGCCGACCGCTCCGCGCAGGGCCTCGATGAGTTCGTCCTCGGCGAGGCCGGCGACGGCGGCCAGCAGTTCGTACTCGACCGCCGAGCCGCCTTCGGCGATGATGCGGGCGACCCTCTGGGCGTCGTCGGACAGTGCCTCGACGCGGACGAGGAGGAGGTCGCGCAGGGAGCCGGACATCCCTGCGGCCCCGTCACCGCACTCCAGACTGCAGGCGAGCTCCTCGACGAAGAAGGCGTTGCCGTCGGAGCGCTCGAATATCTCGTCCACCAGGGCGGGTTCGGGGCTTCCCGCGAGGATGCCGGTGAGCTGGCGGCGGACCTCGGCCCGGTTGAACCGGGCGAGCTCGATGCGGCGGACGGTGCGCAGCCGGTCCAGTTCGGCCAGCAGAGGGCGCAGCGGGTGGCGGCGGTGGATGTCGTCGGCGCGGTAGGTGCCGATCACGACGAGGCGACCGCTGCGCAGCGTACGGAAGAGGTAGGCCAGCAGGTGTCTGGTGGAGGAGTCGGCCCAGTGCAGGTCCTCCAGGACGAGCACGACGGTACGGTCCGCGGAGATGCGTTCCAGCAGCCTGGCGGTGAGCTCGAAGAGGCGGGCGGTGCCGTGTTCGTCGGCCGCGTCCCGGCCGGCCTCGCCGAGTTCCGGAAGGAGCCGGGCCAGCTCGCTCTCCTGGCCCGCGCAGGCCGCCGCCATCTCGTCGGGCAGGGTGTGGTGCAGGGCACGCAGGGCGGTGGAGAAGGGGGCGTACGGCAGGCCGTCGGCTCCGATCTCGACGCAGCCGCCGACGGCGACGACGGCTGCACGGCGGACCGCCACCGCGAGGAACTCCTCGACCAGCCGGGTCTTGCCGACGCCCGCCTCGCCTCCGAGGAGGAGCGCCTGCGGCTCCCCGCCGCCACCGCCGGCCGGGGCGGTGGCGGCGGTGGCACGGGCAAGCGCATCGGTGAGTGCGGTGAGTTCACCTGCGCGGCCGACGAACACGGGACTGACTGACCTGGTCTCCACGTCGCCGAGCATCGCACACGGGTCCGACAGCGCGGAGCCGTTGAGCCGGACAGGCACGGTTCGTCCGCCCTTACGCGGCGTGTGCGAACCGCTCCCGGTCAGTGCCCGCACTCACCGTCCTCTCGCTCTCCTGGCGCACGGAACCGCGGGCCTGCGCCTTGCGGGCGCGGCGGGCCTCCCGGACCAGTCGCGCGTTGTCGGCGCGGCGGACGAGTTCGGCTGCCCGGATCTTGTGGAGTTCCAGCTGGTACATGTGATTCCCCCTGGGGATGGGCCCGTTGGGCCTCGGTGGCGGCAGTGCTTCTGCCGTGCCACCACTGTCGTCCCCCAGGGGGTGGTGCCGCATCGGGCGAGTTCCGCATCTGTGGCGGCCGGGGGCCTTAGGAAGGGGCTTACGCCGCCGCACGGGCCCGTCCGGGGTGCTCGCAGATGCCTTAGGAAGCGCCGCGGGGCGGCGTACGCGGAGGGGCCGGTGCCCTCCACGGCCGGCCGGAGCGGGTTCTAGTGCCGCGTCAGCCAAGGTTCGCCCCGTCGCGACGCCATGCACGCACTCTCGCCGCACCGGCCAAAAGCCCGAGTACGTCCAGTACGAGGGCTTCCGGCCGGCGCGCCGAGAGCACGCACCTGACGCCGCTCCTTACCGGGCAAACCTTGACTGCCGCGGCACTAGCCCGCCGTGGCCGGCGCCGTGGGCAGCGCGACGACGAGGTCGAAGTACATGCACACGGCGATCAGCACACCCAGCACGCCAAGGGCGATTCCGCCCTTGGCGACCGCACGGATCCAGCCCGGCTGGGGGTGTACGGAGGGCGTGCCGAACGCCGGCCGGACCAGGACGTAGACGCCGACGAGCAGCGCGAGCAGGCCGAAGAGGCCGTTGACCAGTGCGGTGGCGTGCCACGCGTCACCGTAGATCTCGGAGATCTGCTGTGCGGCCGAGGCGCCGGACGAGGTCTTGAACTGGCCGATCAGCGTTTCGCGCTCGGCGGCGATCCGGCCGCTCCAGGCACCGCTGAGGGAGACGATGCCGAGCCCGACGGAGACGACGGCCGCGGCGGCGGTGGCGAGGCCGGAGGACTCCTTGTCCGCCTCGTCGTCCTCCGGGCCGAGGTCCAGGTCCTGCTCCGGGCCGAGGTCCTGTTCCGCGTCGGCACCGGACTCCGGGCCCGCCTTGTCGAGCCGCGTTGCCGAGCTCTCGGTCGCGGCGGCGTCGGTGACGGCCTTGTCGGTGGTGTTCTCAGCGGTTTGCGCGCCGCCCTTTCCGGCGGTCGTGTTCTCGGTGGTCCTCGCCTCGCCGTCGCCCTCGGCGACGGGAGCGGTGGGAGTAGTGGGGGTGGTGGGGTTCATCTGCCGCACGCTAGGGGGAGCAGATGAGAACCCTCTTAACGTCCCGTCCGCCCCCGGCTCCCCCACCCGGTATCAGCTCTGTCCCGCTCGCCGCTCAGCGCACGCGCTGGGGGACCGCTTCGGCCTCGTGGCCCCCGGCCTCGCCCGCGCACACCGCCGGGATCTTCGCTCGCGGGGCCCCGCGGTCGGGCGGTTCGATGCTGATGCGCGGCAGCCGTCGGTCCAGCCAGCCGGGCAGCCACCAGTTCGCCCCGCCCAGCAGGTGCATCAGGGCGGGGACCAGCAGGGTGCGCAGGACGAAGGCGTCCAGGGCCACGGCCGCGGCCAGCGCGATGCCGAACATCGCGATGACCCGGTCGCCGCTGAGCACGAAGGCGAGGAAGACCGAGATCATGATCACAGCGGCCGAGTTGATCACCCGGCTGGTCTCGGCCAGGCCGACCCTGACCGCCCGCCGGTTGTCGCCGGTCTCCAGCCACTCCTCGTACATCCGGCCGACCAGGAACACCTGGTAGTCCATGGACAGGCCGAAGAGCACGGACACCATGATCACCGGCAGGAAGGGCTCGATGGGCCCCGCACTGCCCAGACCCAGCAGCTCGCTCCCCCAGCCCCACTGGAAGACGGCCACGACGACGCCGAACGACGAGGCCACCGCCGCCACGTTCATCGCCGCGGCCTTCAGCGGAATGCCCACCGATCTGAAGGCGATCAGCAGGAGCAGACAGCCGAGTCCCACGACGACGCCGATGAAGAGCGGGAGCTTGCCGATGATGATCTGCGCGAAGTCGTCGTAGCTGGCCGTCACCCCGCCCACATGGGCCTGGAGGGAGGTGTTCTCGGATGCCTTCGGCAGGACGTCCGTCCGCAGCCGTTCGACGAGCTCGCTGGTCTGCCGGGACTGCGGCGCCGAGTCCGGGACGACGGTGACGTACGCGGTGTCGCCGCTGGAGTTGTACGTCACCGGATGGGCCCACGCGACCCCGGCGGTCGCGCGCAGCATCGCGGGCAGGGAGTCCATCGCGAGCCGGTCGTCGGCGCCGTCCAGGTGCGCGGCGACGGTGAGCGGGCCGTTGACGCCGGGGCCGAAGCCGTCGGCGAGGAGGTCGTACGCCTGGCGGGTCGTCGAGGTCTGCGCGTTGTTGCCCTGGTCGGAGCTGCCCAGGTGGAGCGAGAGGGTGGGGAGCGCGAGGACCAGCATCACGACGGCGGCGAGAGCGCCGAGCAGTTTGGGGTGCCGCTCCACGAAGGCGGACCAGCGGGCGGCGAAGCCCGTCGCGGTCTCGGGCTGCGGGCCGTGCTCGGCCAGCCGTCTGCGCTCGCGCCGGCTCAGGGCCCGCATGCCGATGAGGGACAGCAGGGCGGGCAGCAGGGTCACGGAGGCCGCGACGGTCAGGACGACGGTGAGCGAGGCGGCGATGGCGACGCCGTTGAGGAAGCTCAGCCGCAGGATCAGCATGCCGAGGAGCGCGATGCAGACGGTGGCCCCGGCGAAGACGACGGCCCGCCCGGTCGTGGCGACGGCATGCTGCGCCGCCTCGGCCACGGGCATGCCGCGCCGCAGCCCTCTGCGGTGCCGGGTGACGATGAAGAGCGCGTAGTCGATCCCGACGCCGAGTCCGATGAGCATGCCCAGCATGGGGGCGAAGTCGGCGACGGTCATCACGTGTCCGAGCAGCACGATGCCCGCGTACGCCGTGCCGACCGAGACGAGCGCGGTGGCGATGGGCAGCGCGCTGGCGGCGAGAGAGCCGAAGGCGAGGAAGAGCACGACCGCGGCGACGACCACCCCGACGGCCTCGCTGACGTGCGCGGCCGGTGCCTCGGTGAGGGCTATGGCGGAGCCGCCCAGTTCGACCTGGAGGTGCTCACCCTCGGCGGCCTTCGCGGTGTCGACCACGGCCCGGACCTGCCCGGCCGGAACGTCGTCCGCCTGCCGGTCGAAGGTGACGGTGGCGTAGGCGGTGTGTCCGTCGGCGCTGATCTGCCCGGAGCCGGGGTCCGCGTACGGCCCGTCGACCGCTCCCACCCCGGGCAGCCGCTCGACGGCGTGCAGGGTGGTCGTCATCCGCTGGGTGACGTCGGTGGCCCGCACGGTGGAGTCGTCGGTGTGCCAGACGATGGTGTCGGTGTCACCGCCGAGATCCGTGAAGCCGCTCTTCAGCAGCTCGGCCGCCTGCCCGGACTCGGTGCCCGGAGCCTCGTAGTCGTTGGAGTAGGCAGAACCCGCGAATCCGGCTGCGGCCGCCGTGCCGCCGAGAGCGAGCAACCAGATGAGGACGGCGAGGAGGCGGTGCGTGACGCACCAGCGCGCGATGGCAGCCAAGGGACGTACTCCCTGCGGGTTCGTGGCCTCCGCGGAGGTTCGGCAGAACCGTCCGCGTGAGAACGCATGACCTTGAGAACCGTCACTCTGACAGCCAACTGTGATCGTTTGTCCCTTTCGTGGGCTTACTCACAAGGGCCAGGTCCACATATGAGCGACATGAGCACCGCCGTACGGCGGGGGCGCACGCACGGCGCTCCCGGCGGGAAGGGGCGGTCCACGGGATCCGGTCCCGGTGTCCGGGCCGACGCCGAAGAAGTAGTCCGCGGGCCGCTCACGCGCCGAGGGGCGGTGCGCCCGGTGGAGAACCGGATGCACCGCCCCTCGGGGGACCTGCGGAAAGGGCTCAGCCCTCGACGCCGAGCTTCTCCAGGATCAGCTCGCGCACGCGCGCCGCGTCCGCCTGGCCACGGGTGGCCTTCATGACGGCGCCGACGAGCGCGCCGGCGGCCGCGACCTTGCCGCCGCGGATCTTGTCCGCGATGGCCGCGTTGCCCGCGATGGCCTCGTCCACGGCCGTGGACAGGGCACCCTCGTCCGAGACGACCTTCAGGCCGCGCTTCTCGACGACGGTGTCCGGGTCGCCCTCGCCCGCGAGGACACCCTCAAGGACCTGACGGGCCAGCTTGTCGTTGAGATCGCCGGAGGCGACGAGCTCGGCGACCCTGGCGACCTGCGCCGGCGTGACACCCAGCTCGTCGAGACCACGGCCGGTCTCGTTGGCGTTACGGGCGAGCTCGCCCATCCACCACTTGCGGGCCTGGTCCGACGGGGCGCCCGCCTCGGTCGTGGCCACGATCAGGTCGACCGCGCCCGCGTTGAGGATGGACTGCATGTCGTGCTCGGAGACGCCCCACTCCTCCTTGAGCCGAGCGCGGCGCAGCCGCGGCAGCTCGGGGAGCCCCTTGCGGAGCTCCTCGACCCACTCCCGGGCCGGCGCGACCGGCACCAGGTCGGGCTCGGGGAAGTAGCGGTAGTCCTCGGCGTTGTCCTTGATGCGGCCGGCCGTGGTGGAGCCGTCCTCCTCGTGGAAGTGCCGGGTCTCCTGCACGATCGTGCCGCCCGAGTTCAGCACCGCGGCGTGGCGCTGGATCTCGAAGCGGGCGGCCCGCTCGACGGAACGCAGCGAGTTCACGTTCTTCGTCTCGGAGCGGGTCCCGAACGCCTCGCGGCCGTGCGGGCGCAGCGACAGGTTCACGTCGCAGCGCATCTGGCCCATCTCCATGCGGGCCTCCGAGACGCCGAGCGCCTTGATGAGCTCGCGGAGCTCGGCGACGTACGCCTTGGCGACCTCGGGGGCGCGGGCGCCCGCTCCCTCGATCGGCTTGGTGACGATCTCGATGAGCGGGATGCCCGCGCGGTTGTAGTCGAGCAGGGAGTGGGACGCGCCGTGGATGCGGCCGGTGGCACCGCCGACGTGCGTCGACTTGCCGGTGTCCTCCTCCATGTGGGCGCGCTCGATCTGCACCCGGAAGATCTCCCCGTCCTCCAGCTGGACGTCCAGATAGCCGTCGAAGGCGATCGGCTCGTCGTACTGCGAGGTCTGGAAGTTCTTCGGCATGTCCGGATAGAAGTAGTTCTTCCGGGCGAAGCGGCACCACTCGGCGATCTCGCAGTTCAGCGCGAGTCCGATCTTGATGGCGGACTCGACGCCGATCTCGTTCACGACCGGCAGCGCGCCGGGCAGGCCGAGGCAGACCGGGCAGGTCTGCGAGTTGGCGTCCTGCTTGAGCTCGGTGGAGCAGCCGCAGAACATCTTGGTCTTGGTGCCGAGCTCGACATGGACCTCGAGGCCCATGACGGGGTCGTACGTCGCGAGGGCGTCCTCGTACGACTCCAGGTCAATGACAGTCACTGAAACTTTCCCTCTCAGCCCAGCAGGACGTCGTCGTCGCCGAGACGCTTGAGCTCGCGGTAAAGGATCGCGAGTCCGGTCACGATCGCGGCGGCGGATACGGCGGCGTCGATCAGCCGCAGTGTGTCGTTGTCCTGGCGGGCCATCTTCACCTGCTTGAACACGCTCAGCGCGCCGAAGGCGGTGGTGCCCATGGACACGTACGCGCCGGTCTTGGACTTCTTGAAGTTCTTGGCCTTCTTAGCCATTGCGCTCATAGCGACGGAGCCTCCTCAAGCAGCGGGTGCCCCCACCTTTCCACGAAGGCGGCCTCGACGGCGGCTCCGACCTTGTACAGCCGGTCGTCCTTCATGGCGGGGGCGATGATCTGCAGCCCGACCGGCAGGCCGTCCTCCGGCGCCAGGCCGCACGGCAGCGACATGGCGGCGTTGCCGGCCAGGTTGGTCGGAATGGTGCACAGGTCCGCGAGGTACATCGCCATCGGGTCGTCGGCGCGCTCGCCGATCGGGAAGGCGGTGGTGGGCGTCGTCGGCGAGACGATGACGTCCACCTGCTCGAACACCTTCTCGAAGTCCCGCGTGATCAGGGTGCGGACCTTCTGCGCCGAGCCGTAGTACGCGTCGTAGTAACCGGAGCTCAGCGCGTACGTACCGAGGATGATGCGGCGCTTGACCTCGTCACCGAAGCCGGCCTCACGGGTGAGCGCGGTGACGTCCTCGGCGGACTTCGTGCCGTCGTCGCCGACCCGCAGGCCGTAGCGCATGGCGTCGAAGCGGGCGAGGTTCGAGGAGCACTCGGACGGCGCGATGAGGTAGTACGCCGACAGGCCGAGGTCGAAGGACGGGCAGTCCAGCTCGACGACCGTGGCGCCGAGCGACTTCAGCAGTTCGACCGACTCGTTGAAGCGCTGGACGACACCGGCCTGGTAGCCCTCGCCCGAGAACTGCTTCACGACACCGACGCGCATGCCCTGTACGGAGCCGTTGCGCGCGGCCTCGACGACCGGCGGCACCGGGGCGTCGATGGAGGTCGAGTCGAGCGGGTCGTGCCCGGCGATGGCCTCGTGCAGCAGGGCCGCGTCCAGGACCGTACGGGCGCAGGGACCGCCCTGGTCGAGGGAGGACGAGAAGGCCACCATGCCGTAGCGGGAGACGCCGCCGTAGGTGGGCTTGACGCCGACGGTGCCGGTGACGGCAGCGGGCTGGCGGATGGAGCCGCCGGTGTCCGTGCCGATGGCGAGCGGGGCCTCGAAGGACGCGAGGGCCGCCGAGGAACCGCCGCCGGAGCCGCCCGGGATGCGGGTGAGGTCCCACGGGTTGCCGGTCGGGCCGTACGCGCTGTTCTCGGTGGAGGACCCCATGGCGAACTCGTCCATGTTGGTCTTGCCAAGGATGACGACGTCGGCGGCCTTCAGCCGCTTGGTGACGGTCGCGTCGTACGGCGGGACCCAGCCTTCGAGGATCTTCGAACCGACGGTGGTCGGCATGTCCTCGGTGGTGAAGATGTCCTTCAGCGCGAGCGGGACGCCGGCCAGCGGGCCCAGCTTCTCGCCGGCCGCCTTCTTGGCGTCGACGGCACGGGCCTGCGCGAGCGCGCCCTCGCGGTCGATGTGCAGGAAGGCGTGGACCTTCTCGTCCACGGCCTCGATCCGGGCCAGGTGGGCCTCGGTGACCTCGACGGCCGTGAGCTCACCGGAGGCGATCTTCGCGGCGATCTCGGCGGCGGTGAGCTTGATGATGGTGCTGATGTCCGTCATGACTTTTAGTCCTCCCCCAGGATCTGCGGCACCTTGAAACGCTGCTGCTCCTGGGCCGGGGCGCCGGAGAGCGCCTGCGCGGGGGTGAGCGACGGACGGACCTCGTCCGCCCGCATGACGTTGGTCAGCGGCAGCGGGTGGGAGGTCGGCGGTACGTCTTGGTCGGCGACCTCGGAGACGCGGGCGACCGCGCCGATGATGTCGTCGAGCTGACCGGCGAAGTGATCGAGCTCTTCGCCCTTCAGCTCCAGACGCGCCAGCCGGGCGAGGTGGGCGACCTCCTCGCGCGTGATGCCAGGCATGCAGCGATCCTCAGGGGTTGGTGTGTGGTTTTGGCCGGGCCGACTGCACATTTCCACCGTCCATCCGAAGGACGGGCCACGCGGCGTCCCGTGCGTGCGATCGCAAGGCGCCGGAGCGCCCTCGTGGCGGAGCCACGTGGGCGTTTCGGCGACGCGGCGAGCGTGCGTGCCAGGCGTCGCGCGGCAGGTGGAAATGTGCCGCCGGCCCCCAATCCTATGGTGTCGCCCGCACCGGCCACGGCCACCCGTGGAACACCCGCCTCGGCGACGCGGCCACCGGGCGTGATGCCGGCCCCTCCGGCGATCGAGGACGAGGCCGCCACCTGGGGGCGCCCGAACCCGCCCGGGCCAAGGACGGGCGCCACCGGCCGGGCGTGACCGAGCCCGACGAGGCGGCCACCCAGCCCGTCCGGCGATTGAGGACGAAGCGGCCGCCGGGCGCCTCCGGCACCTCACCTCGGGCCCGCGCCCCGCCCTACGTCGTCGTCGCAGGCCGCGAGTCGACCGCCCGCCCGGACGGCCGGTGCTCCAGCTCGGGCGTCACCGCGGTGGCGGCCGCCCCCGCGGCCGCGGCCGCCGCGGCAGCCGCCGCCAGCTCCGCCGGCCGCCGCCATCCGTGCTCACCGCGCGCCCGCAGCCACGCGGTCGTCTCCTGGGGCGGCATCGCGGCCGCCACCAGCCAGCCCTGGACCGCGTCGCAGTGCAGGTCCCGCAGCCGCTCCCACGTCTCGTCGTCCTCGACGCCCTCGGCGACCACCAGCAGGCCGAGCGAATGCGCAAGGTCGATCGTGCAGCGGACGATCTCCGCGTCCTCGTGGTCGATGGCGAGCCTGGCCACGAACGAGCGGTCGATCTTGAGCTCGCTGACCGGCAGCCGGCGCAGGTGGACCAGGGAGGAGTACCCCGTGCCGAAGTCGTCCAGGGACATCTTCACGCCGTGCCCGGTCAGTCCCGCCAGCGTGTCCGCCGCCCGCTGCGGGTCCTCCAGCAGCACGTGTTCCGTTATCTCCAGCTGCAGCGCCCCGGCCGGGACACCGTGCCGGGCCAGCCGGGCCGCGACGCCGCCCGCGAACCCGGGGGTGTGCACATCGCGCGGGGACACGTTGACCGCGACGGGGACGAAGAGGCCCTGCGCCCGCCACCGGGCGACCTGCGCGAGGGCGGTCTCCAGTACGTACTCCGTGAGGTGCGGCATCAGCCCCGACGACTCGGCTATGGCGATGAACTCGTCCGGGGGGACCCTCCCCCGCTCCGGATGCACCCAGCGGACCAGTGCCTCCAGTCCCGCCACCTGACCGTCGAAGCGGACCTTCGGCTGGTAGTGCAGCTCCACCTCGCCGGCGTCCAGCGCGCGCCGCAGATCACCGAGCAGGCCGAGCCGGTCCGGGGTGTTGCTGTCGCGCTTCGACTCGTACACCTCCACGCCCGTCCGGTCACGCTTGGCCTGGTACATCGCCACGTCCGCACGCCGGAGCAGGCCCTCCGCGTCCAGCGCGTGGTCGGGGTGGACGGCGACTCCGGCGCTGGCCTCCAGGACCAGCGTGAGGCCGTCGAGGTCCAGCGGAGAGGACAGCTCGGCCACCAGATGGCGGGCGACGCGCTGGGTGCTGGTGGTGGAGTCCGCGGTCGGCAGGAGAACGGCGAACTCGTCGCCGCCGAGTCTGGCCGCCTCCGCGCCGCGCGGCAGGGCGAGCCGCAGCCGGTCCGCTATCTGCAGCAGCAGCCGGTCCCCGGCGAGATGGCCGAGGGTGTCGTTGACCGCCCGGAAGCGGTCGAGGTCGATCAGGACGAGCCCGACCCGGCTGCCGAGGCTCTCGGCCTCCTCCAGGGCCGTCCAGGTGCGCTCCAGCAGCCACTGCCGGTTCGGCAGTCCGGTCAGCGGGTCCCGCAGCTGTTCCTCCGCCCGCGCGCGGGCGATCCAGAGTGTGGAGTCCAGAGCGATCAGCGGGACCGCGAAGAGGGGCAGCAGAACGGGCATCGCCATCGCGACGACACAGATCAGCGGTGCGATGCCGAGGAGCGCGACGGCGACCAGGCCCTGCCGCAGCAGCGCCGTGCGGGCGGCCGTCGGCAGTCCGCCGCCCTGCGGGGACCGGGCGTACCACAGCAGGACCCGGGTGACGAGCAGATACGTGGAGGCCGCGAGGAGGACCTCCGGGACGGCGTCGATACCCCAGTCGAGTGGCTGCCAGGGTGACTCGACGGACTGCACCTCGCCGAACGCCGCCAGGACCAGGGCCGCCGCACCCACGCCCATGATGTCCACCGCCCCGTGCAGCAGCCCCTGCCACCAGCGGTGCCGGCGGGCCACGCCGACGAGCACGACCACGACCAGGCTGACGAGGCCCGCGGGCACCCAGCCGTAGAGGAGCAGCACGGCGAGGGTGAGGGCGGCTCCGGAACCCGTGCCGCCCCACCAGCGGTCCCGGCCGAGCGCGACCAGATGACCGACGATGATCCCCGTGAGGACGGCGAGGGACCAGCCGGCCCTCCCGTCCGGGAAGAGGGCGTGTCCGCTGCTCACGGTCCGGTAGAAGCCGGTTGCCAGCTGCACCGTGGCGAGGGCCACGACAACAGCACCCACTTTGGGCGTGAGGCCGGCGAAACCTTGCAGCCGCGACACCGGTGCGGCGTTCTCGGTCGGTTTCATTCCGTCCCTCTCACAGCCGGCGGTGCCGATGTCACCTGATGGTTCCGGTATGTGCCACCGCGCCCGTCCCGCGCAAAGGCCGGGTACCGCAGGCGCATCTCCCAACAGTAGGCCGCCGAGGGGGTTCACGGGCAGCGGTCTACAGCTCTTGCCCGAATGCGAACCGACCACCCGTCAGCATCTGGTATGCGCCGATCGGGTGAATCCGACAACGTGTCACCTCTCCTCCCCCGCTGCCGTCCCCCCGTGGCCTGCGCCGACTCCCGCTACTGCTCCTCGGGCGGGACCGCGGCCTCGCGTGCCGCGTCGGGTCCCTGTTCGAGCAGCACCGCGAAGCCGTCCTCGTCGAGCACGGGCACCTTCACCTGCATCGCCTTGTCGTACTTCGACCCGGGGTTGTCACCGACGACGACGAAGGAGGTCTTCTTCGAGACGGAACCGGTGACCTTGGCCCCGCGGCTCTGCAGGGCCTCCTTCGCACCGTCCCTGGTGTGCCCGGCCAGGGTGCCGGTGACGACGACGGTGAGTCCTTCGAGGGGCCTCGGCCCTTCCTCCTCGCCGGCACCCTCGTCCTCCATGCGGACTCCGGCCTCCCGCCACTTGCGCAGGATCTCGCGGTGCCACTCCTCGGCGAACCACTGCTTGACCGAGGCGGCGATGATCGGCCCGACCCCGTCGGCGTCGGACAGCTCCTGCTCGGTGGCCTCCTCGATCCGGTCCATGGACCGGAACTGGCGGGCCAGCTCCTGGGCGGCGACCGGCCCGACATGGCGGATGGAGAGTCCTGTGAGGATCCGGGCCAGCGGGGCCTCCTTCGCCGCGGTGATGGCGTCCAGCATGCCGAGGGCGTTCTTCTTCGGTTCGCCCTGCTGGTTCGCGAAGACCGTCGCGATCTTCTCCTCGCCGGTCTTCGGATCCCGCTTGGGCAGCCCGCTGTCCATGTCGAGGACGTAGGCGCGGATGGGCAGCAGCTGCTCGGCGGTCAGTCCGAAGAGGTCGCCCTCGTCCCGCAGCGGCGGGTCGGCGGGCTCCAGCGGCCGGGTCAGGGCCGCGGCTGCGACGTATCCGAAGTGGTCGATGTCCAGGCACTTGCGCCCGGCCAGATAGGCGACCCGCTCCCGCAGCTGCGCCGGGCAGGAGCGGGCGTTGGGGCAGCGGACGTCGATGTCGGCCTCCTTCATCGGCCGCAGCTCCGTCCCGCACTCGGGGCAGTGGGTGGGCATGACGAAGGCCCGCTCCGTGCCGTCACGGAGGTCCACGACCGGGCCGAGGATCTCCGGGATCACGTCTCCGGCCTTGCGGAGCACAACGGTGTCGCCGATCAGGACACCCTTCGCGCGGACCACGTTCTGGTTGTGCAGGGTCGCGAACTCCACCTCGGACCCGGCCACTTCGACCGGTTCGACCTGGGCGTACGGAGTGATGCGGCCGGTGCGGCCGACACCGACACGGATGTTGACCAGCTTGGTGTTCACCTCCTCCGGCGCGTACTTCCAGGCGATCGCCCAGCGCGGTGCGCGGGAGGTGGAGCCGAGCCGGCCCTGGAGCGGGATCTCGTCGAGCTTGACGACGACTCCGTCGATCTCGTGCTCCACGGAGTGCCGGTGCTCGCCGAAGTGGGCGATGAACTCCCGCACACCGGAAAGGGAATCCACCACCTTGTTGTACTTGGCGGTGGGCAGACCCCACTCGTGGAGCAGCTCGTAGGCGTGCGAGAGGCGGTCGATGTCGAAGCCCTCGCGGGCGCCGATGCCGTGGACCACCATGTGCAGCGGCCGGGTGGCGGTGACCTTGGGGTCCTTCTGGCGCAGGGAACCGGCCGCCGCGTTGCGCGGGTTGGCGAAGGGCTTGTCGTCCGCTTCCACCAGCCGGGCGTTCAGCTCCTCGAATCCCTCCATGGGGAAGAAGACCTCGCCGCGGATCTCGACGAGCTCCGGGATCCGGTCGCCCTTCAGCCGGTGCGGGATCTCCGCGATCGTACGGACGTTGGGCGTGATGTCCTCGCCGGTGCGGCCGTCGCCGCGGGTCGCGGCGCGGGTCAGCAGGCCGTGCTCGTAGGTGAGGTTGACCGCGAGGCCGTCGATCTTGAGCTCGCACAGGAAGTGGTAGCCGGTGGCGCCCACGTCCCGGGCGATCCGCTCGCCCCAGGCGGTCAGCTCCTCGTCGTCGAAGGCGTTGTCCAGGGACAGCATCCGCTCGCGGTGCGCGACGGAGGTGAATTCCGTCCGGTAGGGCCCCGCGACCTTCTGGGTCGGCGAGTCGGGCGTGCGCAGCGGCGGGTGCTCGTCCTCCAGGGCCTCCAGCTCACGCATCAGCCGGTCGAACTCCGCGTCGCTGACGACCGGCTGGTCTCTCACGTAGTAGCGGAAGCGGTGCTCCTCGACCTGCTCGGCGAGGAGCGCGTGCCGCTCCCGTGCCTCCGCCGGCACCGCCGTCTCCTGTTCGCCTGGCAGTGACGTCTGCTGTTCGCCGGCCATCGTCCCGTCCTCCCGTTACCCAGTACCCCGTTACTCAGGGTTGTCTGCGAGCGATTTCGCGGCCCGGGCGCAGTGGGCGAGCGCGGCACGTGCGTACGCGGGTGAGGCACCCGCGAGACCGCACGAGGGGGTGATCGCCACGGACTCGGTCAGAGTCCCCGGATTCAGTCCCAGCCTGCGCCACAGCGTCCTGACACCCATGACGCTACCGCCCGGGTCCGACAATCCGCCTGAGGCCGGGTCGGTGCCCGGCACCACCCCGAGGAAGAGCTGGGTGCCGCCCTCGACGGCTTCCCCGATCGCCTCCTCCTCACGCTCGGTGAGCAGAGAGAAATCGAACGAGATCCCGTCGGTGCCCGCGCGGCGCAGCAGGGCGAACGGCACGTCGGGGGCGCAGGTGTGCACGACCGTGGCGGCCGGGCCCGCTACGCCCAGCACCTCGCGCAGCGTGTCCTCCACGAGCTGACGGTCCACGGCCCGGTAGGTCCGGTAGCCGCTCGCCGTCCGGATCCGGCCGAGCAGGACGCCGGTCAGCGACGGTTCGTCGAGCTGGAGGATCACGCGCGCACCGGGCATCCGGCGCCGCACCTCGGCAAGGTGGTCGCGCAGCCCCTCCGCGAGCGAGCCCGCCAGGTCACGGCAGGCTCCGGGGTCGCCGAGAACGGCCTCCCCGCTGCGGCGCTCCAGAGCGGCGGCCAGCGTCCACGGCCCGACGGCCTGGACCTTGAGCGGGCCCTCGTACCCCTGGGTGAACTCCTCCAGGGCGTCGAGGTCCTCGCCCAGCCAGGACCGGGCACGGCGGGTGTCGCGCCCCGGCCGGTCGCTGATCCGCCAGCCGCTCGGTTCGACGTGTCCGTACATCTCGACGAGCAGCCCGATGGTCCGCCCGATCATGTCCGCGCCGGGGCCGCGCGCCGGCAGCTCCGCCAGATACGGCACGCCCTGGCCGTCCCCGAAGGAGCCGGTGACGGTCTTCGCCGCCTCGCGCGCGTCCCCTCCGGGCATCGAACCGATTCCGGTGGCCGGGCACCCGCTGAACTTGCTCTTCTCGCTCACGCGGGAAGCCTACGGCGGTCCGGCGCCCGGGCCGTCAGCGGCCGGGGCGACGTGGGGCCACGGCTCCCCCGCCCGGGCCGGGGGACAGCCGTGCCCCGCCCCCTCAGCGGCCGGGACGCACCGTGAGGTCGTTGACCTCGGCGTCGCGCGGCAGGTCGAGAGCCATCAGGATCGTGGTGGCGACGGACTCCGGGTCGATCCAGCGGGAGGCGTCGTACTCCTTGCCCTCCTGCTGGTGGACCTTGGCCTGCATGGGGCTGGCGGTGCGCCCGGGGTACACGGACGTCACCCGTACCCCGTTCTCGTGCTCCTCGTGGCGCAGCGAGTCCGCCAGCGCCTTCAGTCCGTGCTTGCTCGCCGCGTAGGCACCCCACTCGGCGTGCGCGGCGAGCCCGGCGCCGGAGTTGACGAAGAGGACGTGGCCCGCGGCGACGCGCAGCTGCGGCAGGAGGAGGCGGGTCAGCTCGGCCGGGGCGACGAGGTTGGCGTTGAGCTGGAAGTGCCAGGCCTTGGGGGTGAGCTCGCCGATACGGCCGAGCTCGACGACGCCCGCGATGTGCAGCAGGGAGTCCAGCCGCTCCGGCATCGGCTGCTGGCCGAAGGCCCAGGAGAGCCGGTCGGGGTTCGACAGGTCGCCGACGAGCGTACGCGCGCCAGGGTGGAGCGCGGCGAGTTCCTTGGCGCGGCCCGCGTCACGGGCCAGGAGGACGAGCTCGTCCCCGCGCTCCGCGAGACGGCGGGCGACGGCTGCGCCGATGCCGGAACCGGCACCGGTGATGAGGTGAGTGGACATGCCCCCCATCGTCGCACCCGTCACCTCACCGCCGGCACATCACTGCAGGCCGGCCCACTCCTCCAGGTAGGCCAGGGCGCCGACCCCGTCCTTCGCGAAGAACACCAGGTCGGTCAGCGGGACCGGCAGGAAGCCCTCGTCCTCCATACGCTGGAACTGCTGGCGCAGACCGTCGTAGAAGCCCGCCGTGTTGAGCAGCACGACCGGCTTGGTGTGCTTGCCGTGCTTCTTGAGCTCGAGGATCTCGGTGGCCTCGTCGAGCGTGCCGGTGCCGCCCACCATGATCACGATCGCGTCGGACTTCTCCAGGAGCAGCGCCTTGCGCTCGGCGAGGTCCCGGGCGATCACCATCTCGTCCGCGTTGGTCCGCGCCTTCGCGGCCAGGAAGTCCACCGACACCCCGACCAGCTTGCCCCCGGCGCCCTGCACGCCGTCCGCGACGACCTTCATCAGCCCGCTCTCCGAGCCGCCCCAGACCAGGGTGTGGCCGCCGCGGCCGATCAGCTCGGCAAACTCACGGGCGGGCACGGTGTAGCGGTCGTCGAGGTCGGCGGCGGAGAGGAAAACGCAGATCTTCATGGCTGCCACGTTAGAGCCCGGAACCGCCGGCGCCGAAACCCGGGGAAGAATCCGGCGGCCCCCGGGGCTGAGAAGTACATGACTGCCACCCGAGGACACCGCATCACCGTCGAGCCCGGCACCGAGCATGTGCGCGTGGTCCGCGACGGCGTACTGCTCGCCGAGAGCCGGCGCCCGCTCGTCCTGCGCGAGACGGGCTGTCCGGTCCGCTACTACCTGCCGCCCGAGGATGTCCGTACGGAACTGCTGACGGCGTCGGACACCCGCACGCACTGCCCTTTCAAGGGGGACGCCTCCTACTGGTCGCGGCCGGAGGCGGCCGACCTCGTCTGGGCGTACCCGGAGCCGAAGGACGAAGTGGCCGCGATCAAGGGCCACTTCTGCTTCTACGACACCGAGACACTGACGGACTGACGGTCGGCACACCGTCAACAACCCCTGCGGACTGCGAAGAAGGGAAAATACAAAAACTTCTCGCCGAAAGCGATGAGTTTCCCGAGGGCGCGCAGTCCACCTCCACATGGACAAGACCCTCTCCCGCGACGGCACTCTGATCGCCCACCGGCGCCGGGGCGAAGGACCGCCGTTGATCCTGGTGGGCGGAGCGTTGTGCACCGCGGCGACCGAGGAACCGCTGGCCCGTCTGCTCGCGCCGCACTTCGAGGTCGTCACGTACGACCGGCGCGGCCGGGGCTCCAGCGGGGACGGGTCGCCGTACGCGGTGGAGCGCGAGATCGAGGATCTGGCGGCGGTCGCGGAGACGGTGGGCGGCCGGCCCTCGGTGTTCGGTGTCGGGGCCGGCGGCGCGCTGGCCCTGGAGGCCCGGGCGGCCGGCCTCCCTGCCGCCCGGCTCGCGGTGTACGAGCCGCCCTACACCCCGGGCGCCGCGGGCCTGCTGTTCAAGGCCGGCTGCACGGCCCGGCTGCACCGGCTGCTGTCCGCCGGGGACCGGGGCGGGGCGGTGGAACTGTTCCTGTCCGTGACGGGGGTCGCGGCCGACGTGATCGCCAGGATGCGGAGGGCGCCGCTGTGGCGGACCCTGGAATCCGTGGCGCACACATTGGCCTACGACGACGCGGTGCTGGGCAACGGCGCGGTTCCGGCCGAGCGGTTGGCCTCGGTGACGGCGCGGACCCTGGTGGTCTGCGGCGGCTCCAGCTCCGCCACCGCGAGGACGTCGACCCGTCTGCTCGCGGACGCCCTCCCGCGGGGCCGGCACCGCACCCTGACGGGTCAGACACGGGAGTTGGCACCACAGGCGATCGCTCCGGTGCTGACGGAGTTCTTCAGCCGGGACGTGCACGTACGCCAGGCGTCCTGAACCGGGGCGGGTACGGGGGCCAGGCGCCTCGAGAACACACGGGCGGGGCCGGGGGGCCGAGAGCACCCCGCGCGGCCACGCCCGTACAGGGGTCGGGCGTTGCCGCGCGGGGCCGGACGATGCTCCTCAGCGATACGAGGTCACCGAATCGCCCCACGCCACAGGGCTGGTTCGGCATCACCGAACAGTGTCTCCCGGGCGTCGACGTCCGGGAACACAAGTCTCAGCTGCCGACGGAACGCGACTCCATGACCGGGTGCGCGCAGGTGGCAGAGTTCGTGGACCAGGACGAGGTCCACCAACGAGGGCGGCAATTGCAGCACCGCCCAGTGCACCGTGATGGCACCGTCCTGTCCCAGCGCCCCCCACCTGGGGCCGAGGTCGCGGGCCTCGACGCGGGGAGTCGGCAGTCCGACGCGTGATGCGTACGAGGGCAGCCGCCCGGAAAGCCACCGGGTGCCGCACACCTCGTACCACTGGGCGAGCCGACGTGCGCCTTCGTCTGCCGTACGGGGCCTGGGCATCTCCAGCCATCCCCGGTACAGCCTCACCCGGCCACCCTCTCCCGGGGGCAAAAGCTTCAAACGGTGGCGTCGTCCCAGGTAACTGAAACCCGTGCCGCCGACGAGTTCCTTGGCCGGCTCGTCCGGTCTCGTGCGCCTGTCCCGTACCTCGCGCGCCAGGCGTGGCAGCCTCGTCCGCACGGCCCGTGCGACGGCGGCCGGGTCCGCGTTCGGCGGTACGGCGAACAGGACGTCGCCGCTCTCGTCGACCTCAATGCCCAGAGTGCGCCGTCGGGGCCTTACGACGACCTGCCACGTCCACTCCCCGGGCACGGGGAGTGCCGCGATCGCCTGGTGGACGGGAGTACTCACGAAGCATTCCTACCATCCGACAACACGGATTCCCTGCGACGCCCCTCACTCAGCGCTCATGACGCTCCCCGTACCGCAGGAAGTCGTCACGGCGCTCGACGGCCAGTTCCACCAGGAGTCCGGCCAGCGGGCCGGTGTCCTCCCAGTCCAGGGAGACATGCCTCTCCAGACTGTCCCGAAGGTGCTTGCGGACACGGTCCCTCGTATCCGCCAGGTGCACGATGTCCGGTGAGCGCACATGCCCCGCGATCTCCACGGTGAGGGCACGCGCAGCTGCCGTCAGGTCGGCACCCGGCGGAGTCAGTGCACCCTCCTCCAGTTCCTGCACGAGCAGTCCGTGGACCGGCCGCTCGGTCCACGGGTCGAGACCGCTTCCCTCGCTTGCCTCCACGGCCTCGTTCTCGTTCATGTCGCCGACCAGCCGCGTGAGCTCTGAGGCGGCCTTCTCGAAGTCGTCCCGCATCTGCTCAAGGATCTCGTCGAGGCGTCGGCTGAAGCGGGTGTAACGGGCTCGGTCGGAGCCGATCTCGGCTGCGATGCGCACCTTCACCGAGCTGGACATGTACGAGACCCGGGTACGGGCATCGCTGTTGGCGTTGACCCGCTCCATGAAGTCGGGGGCGGTGAGCTCGATGGGAGGAACTCGCTGCTCGATGTTCGTCACCTTCAGGTGCCGTGCCATCAGCTGCCGGATCTTGGCACCGTAGCGGCGCGGACTGAAGTCGTCACGGCCGTCGAGGTAGCGGCGGCGGGCCAGGTACTGGACCTCGCCGAGGAGCCCTGCGAACGCTTCGTACTTCAGGGCCTCGGGTCGCGGCAGTACGGCGTTGAGGGCGCTGAGGAAGTCACGTGCGAGCTCGTCGAAATCGGCGCGCAGCAACGGGTCCTCAAGCGCGGCCAGCAGATCCTCCCGCTGCTCCTCCACCTTGAGGGAGGTGATGCCCAGCCGGTCCAGGAAGCCGGAGACATGGGTATGCAGATCCGCGAGCAGGGCGTCGGCAGCCGCGTCGGCCTGGAGCAGCAGACGGTCCCGGACCGGCTGGCCGCCCGTGAACGTCTTCTTGTCGAGGTGGTCGACGGACGTGTCGTAGCCGTACAGCTCGCGAAGGTGCGCCTTTTCGTACTCCCCGAGCGAACGGGCCAGCTCCGGGCCGATTCCGACGAAGTCGACCACCTGCCCCCAACGCTTGTTCCGGTACGGGCGGTTGGTGCGGGCGACCGCTTGGAGCAGCCCCGCGCCGGACAGCGCGCGGTCGAGGTAGAGCACCTGCTCGACGGGGGCGTCGAAGCCGGTGAGCAGCATCGACTGCACGACCAGGAAAGCCATGGGAGCCTCACCCGGTTCCTCGCTCTCGTTCACCGGCGGGGCCGGCTGCTGCCCATCCGGGTGCCACTCCTCCCTCGCCCCGCCGGGCGTGCCAAGACCGGAAGCCGAGGTCCCGTGGGCGGACACTTTCCACGCGGGGTCATCGGCAGCGGCGAACGGGTCACCGAGGCCCTTCTGGAAGCGCTCGATGTAGCCGTCCTGCTGTGACTTCGAGGTCCAGCACTTCCATGTCCTGGGGTCCTTACGCCCGCTGTTCGGCTGAGCTTCGGAGATCACCACGGCGGCATCGATGGACCGGAGCAGGTCCCGGTGAGCGACCAGATCCAGCAGCTCACGCTTCTCCGCCTCGGCCTGGAAGGCCGCCATCGGATCGTGGACGTCTGCTGGATCGAGGGCGTCGATCCGCTCCACCAGACGGTCGCGTGCCGCAAGAAGGGCGTCCCGGTAGCGGACGGCCGCGAGTCGTGAGACGGCTGCGAGCTGGGCGCCGAAGCGGTCGGGCAGCGCGTTCCTCGCCCAGTGCCGCAGCATGTAGTCGGCCTTCGCCTCGATCACGGAGGGCGCTTCGAGGATCTCCTTGCGCCGCGCGAACTTTTCCAGGACGCGCTCGCGCTGCTTGGGGTCCTCGGGCACCTTCTCGTCGAACTCGGCGTCCAGCGCCGCCTTCTCGATCACTTCCAGCGGGACGCTGTACGCCTCGTAGCGCACAGGAACCACTGCACCGTCCCGCTCGGCGTCGCGCAGGGTGTAGAGGTCGGCGAACGGGCCGAAGATGTCTTCGGTGGTCTTCCGGTCCTCGCTGAGAATCGGGGTTCCGGTGAAGCCGACCATCATGGCGTTCGGCAGCATGGCACGCAGTCGCGCGTGCTGCCACTGGGCCTGCCCCCGGTGGGCCTCGTCGATCAGGACGACGATCTCGGAGCTCGTGTTCTCCGCCTTGTTGTAAAGGTGGCCGTCGTCGTCCACCTCGGGAAGCTTCTCTTCCCGGCCGTCGTACTCCGTGTCGTCTCTGCGCGCCTTCTGCAGGGTGACGAGTACGAGGTCGGGCACGGGCACAGCGAGGTAGCTGCGCGCCTGCGCCACGCTGGACGCCCGGTAGATCTTCTGGTTGCTCGACGCGAGACTCCCCCGGATCTGCTTCTCCAGGTCGAGCCGGTCCGTCACGACGACGACCTTGTGGTTCTTGAGCCCGGCTGTGCTGCGGAGATGCCGGACGAGGAAGGCCATGGTGAGGCTCTTGCCCGAGCCCTGGGTGTGCCAGACGACTCCGCCCCGCTGGTCGACCGGCTCACCGGCATCGATCTTCCTGCGCCGTTCCAGCAGGCGCTGGGCCAGTTTGTGCACGGCCTTGAACTGCGGGTAGCGCCCGATGATCTTGACTGTACGAGGACCGCTGCCAGCCTGCGTGGTGAAGTCCCGAACCAGGGAGAGCAGGTGGGCCGGTCTCAGCACACCGGCCACCAGGACGTCCTGGTCACTGAGCGCGGTGCCGCGGCTCCTGCCGGCCTCCTCGCGTACCTGTTCCTCGGTGGCGGGCAGAGTGGTGCGCCAGGGGGCGAAGTGCAGCGAGTCGGCGGTGACGGTGCCGAGCTCGGCGTGGTCCCGGTCCGTTCCGATCAGCATCTGGGCGAAGCGTACGAACTCCGCGACGGGCTGGGGCGCGTCCACACCGGCGTAGCCGATGACCTGCTCGACGGCGGCGTCCAGCGCCGCGCGCTGTTCCCGCCGGGCGGACACCAGGGGGGCCTTGCACTCGATGACGACCCAGGGCAGACCGTTGACGAACAGGACGATGTCTGGGATGACGGATTCGGCGTCCTTACGCTCCACCCGGAACTGCGAGACGGCGAGGAAGTCGTTGCCGTGCTCGAACTCGCCGTCCCAGTCGACGAGCTTGATGTGCTCCGGCTTGCCCTTGGTCCAGCCGGGGACGGTCCGGGAGGGGATCCCCTTGCGCAGGAGCTCGGTCGCATCGAGGTTGCCCGCAACACCCCTCCCCGGGCTTCCGAATCCCGGCGCCTTGCCCAGCACCCGGGCGAGGAGGTGATCCAGTTGGGCGTCGGACAGCCAGGTCTTGCCGTGCGGGCCCGGGTTGATCCGGGCCACGGCGTCCCGGAACCGCTGCGCGTAGACGACCTGATCGAAGCCCGTCCGCCCGGAAGAGCCCGGCTCGGTGACCGTGCCGCGCGGCGTGCCGCCTTCGAGGTGCGTCCACCCCATGGCGGTCAGCTGCCTGGTCAGCGGCTTCTCGGTCTTGTCGTACTCCGGCTGCCCCATGCCTGGTCTCCCCGCGCGCCCGTCACCGTACGTCCCACCCGCACCCGTATGGGTGTACGCGGAACTCTACCGGCGGGGGCCGGATCAGCCAGGGGCGGAGAGCGGGGGGGCGAGGCAGGGCGGCGGGGAGGGAAGTGGCGGTCCGCCGATGCCTGGCGAGTGGTTCGCCTCAGACCATGAGGCCGCTCAGGTGTTGCACGCCGGCAGGAACTCCAGCCCCTCCGGTGTCCCGTACGTGAAGACGGCCTTGTACGCCTGCACGACGTCGCACCCCTTATCCATCCACTGAAACGCGAACACGCTCCAGATCACTAAGGCAAGGATGACCACCCAACCCAACGGTTTTGACATGTATGCGATATTCCGCCCTCCCGTGACGGAATAAACCATGCCGCTTGCCCGGACTCGGGCGGGGGCTGTCGGCTCGCATGACGCCAGTCGCCGCCGGGGCCCCGCACCGAACCATGCCGGTACCGGCGGCGCAACACCGGACGAGCCAGGGGCGAAGGGCGCCATGGGTCCAGCGGGCAGGGAGGGGCGGCGGTCAGGTCGCGAGGGCCAGCTCGAACCAGATGGTCTTGCCGCCCGAACCCAACTCCCCTTCCCCTATGGCACATCCGCCCCAGCGGTCGGCGACAAGTTCGAGGATGGCCATGCCCCGCCCCGCTTCGGCCTCGGCACCGACGGCCGGCCTGTAGGGCTTGGGAAGGTCCGGGCTCAGATCCCAGACGCTGACCCTGAGCACCGGATGCTGCCACTGGAGCCGCACCCCGGCGTGCCCCTGGGAGTGCCGCACGGAGTTAGTGGTCAGCTCGGAGGTCAACAGCTCGGCACGGTAGCTGAGTTCGGTCAGCTCGTGCGCCCCGAGGACAGCTCGGAGGATGGTGCGGGCGATGCGGGGGCCGCGCGGGTCATGAGGGAAGACAAGTTCGTAGCTCCAGGGGTCGGCGAAGGGGATGGGGGCGGGGTGGAGCGCGTACGGGGCGTCGTCGTACGGGGCGTGCGGGGCGGTGGGGGTGGGATTGGTCCTCACGGGCACCTCCTGGGGTGCGAGTGGTGGGTGAAGTGGGCTTGCGCCAGGGGTGGTTGCGGTTGGTGAGCCGCGAGTTGCGGTGGCAATGCCGGTCCTGGCCTGCTTCCCGGGCGGGCAGGGTGGATCGGTGCACTTCCGTCGATAACGGTGAGCAAGTGGCGCTCATCAGAGAGTAGAGGTCGAACTCATAACAGTGCTACCAAGTCACTCCGAAGGGTTAACTTGCCGGTTTCGGTGGACCGCGCCGTTTCCGCCCGAAACACTGTGCGCGGGTCCAGCAGAGAACGAGGACGACACATGGCACCACGACACGCCCCCACCATCCTTCAGCGCCGGTTCGGCATCGAGTTGAGGCGGCTTCGCGAAGCTGCCGGCATGACAGCGCCGGAGGCTGCAGGCCTACTGGGAACCGATCGGACGGTCATCTCCAACGTGGAGGCTGGAAGGTTCGGCATCAGCGAGGAGCGCCTGAGGCGTCTGGGCAGCATCTACGAATGTGACGAACCTGATCTGATCGACGCACTGGCAGGACTGACCGGTGGACGCAGGACGGGCTGGTGGGAGGAGTACCGCGGCAAGATCCCGCCGGGCTTTCTGGACGTCTCGGCCCTGGAGAATTACGCCGTTCGCCTACGCACGGTCCAGACAGCGCACCTGCCTGGCCTGTTCCACACGGAAGACCACGCACGCGCCATCTTCGAACTCTTCGTCCCGGCACTCCCCCGCCTGGAAGTTGAACTACGAGTGGCACACCGCATGGCCCGCCAGTCCGTGATCACGAAGGACCGCGGAGTCCCGTACTCCGGCGTGATCCACGAGGCTGCAATCAGGATGCAGCTCGGGGGTCGGAGCGCCGCACGCGCCCAACTGCTGCACCTGCTGGACGCCGGCGAGCGCGCCAACGTAACGCTCCAGGTCATCCCGTTCGCAGCGGGCGGTTACCCGCTCCTCGGTGACGCTTCCGTTCTTTACGTGGAGGCTCCCAACCACCACTTGGACACAGTGCAGATGGACTCGCCGACCGGAGCGGTGTTCATCGACTCGCCTACACAGCTGGCCAACTTCCGCACCAAACTGGACTTGGTCGAGAAGGTGGCGTTGACTCCTTCCGAGTCCAGGAGCTTCATCCGCTCCGTCGTCAAGGAGTTGTAAGAGGTGCCTCACGTGTCCGACCTGCACTGGGTGAAGTCGTCGTTCTCCGATGCAGGTGGGAACAACTGTGTCGAGGTCGCCGCAGTAGACAGCGAGCAGGTCGCGCTCCGCGAAAGCGACAGGCCCGCCAACTTCCTGGTGGCGAGTCCGTCCGCGCTAGGGGCACTCACACGAGAGCTCAAGGCGGGCCGACTCGCGACTCCGTCCAGGCAACATCACGAGCCAGACTCACTTACGCCCTGACGTTCACACAGCGCCTCTGAGCAATTCTTCGGACACTGCGCGCTGGGCAACGCGCGTCTTCGCGATCTGATTCATCACCGCCTCGGCGCGCCGCCGACTGGCTGCGACAACCGCAACGACCCGCTTCTGCTCCTTCGCGGGCACGTCCGGGACTAGTAGCCGTCGCACTGCATCTTGCCCAATGTTCTTCATGCTGCCGCTCGTGCCAGTCGCCATCGCTCTAATCTGTCTGCGAACCGAAGGACTCAGCAGTGTCAGCTCCATGAACTGCGGTTCAGCGACCGTCTCATCCGGGACAAGCCTCAAGGTCTTGTCGCTCAACATGAGGTGTGGAGGCGGGTTCCTAGCGATACACGCCAAGCCAACCAGTTGCTCAGTGTTGGCTCGTGTCATGAGTAGGTCGCCTGCTCTGACCTCATACTGCGGATTGATCAAGCCGGAGTCGTGAACAACCTTGTTCTCTGTCGCCCTGAACTGGCCAGGTTGCACTGCGCTTACTTTGAGAACTCCCCACTGCTCGTCGCCAGCGGGAGTGTCCTCAGCCATCGGGCTCTTGCCTGCTTCGATACGCTGAAGCCACGTGCCGAACGGCACTACACCTGGAGCCGCAGCCATCGCCTGGGTGGCAAACGAGTCACTGACGTCTCTGAGTTTGGCCAGCAGTCGTTCCAGCCCGCCGATCCGCCGCTCGAAGGCGACGTTCACGGCGACGATCCGGCGCTGCTCGTCCATCGACGGGACGCCGATTTCCAGTTCCTTGAGGCGTGCAGTGTCCAAACGGCCCGTGCCATGGCTGGTCTCTTCGACCATGCTCAGGATCTCCGGCGTACGAACCCGGATCGCGTAAGCAAGGAAATGGGGATCAATACCGTCGGCGGGGATCAAGGCCTTGACGTCTTGTCCGAATGCCACCTGCCGCTCAGCAACACCGATTCTGAACTCCGACTTGAGGCTCATGCCCCGCACTACGAAGAGTGTCGTACCCGGTTCAGCCAGTCTCGACCCGTTCTTCGCGCCTAGCAGGGTAAGGCGGCGTGCGGAGTCCGTGACGTGGAAGTCCTTCATGCTTGCGCCACTGATCCACGGGATATCACCGCCCCAGTAGGCACCGTTCGACGTGCTGGGAGTCCCGCCCGACCGCCACTGTCCCGCATCTGCGAGTCGCAGCCGCCGCCAGCCAGCCGGCAGAGAAGCGCGCTTGCGCTCAGTCTCAACGCGCATAGCCCAGCTCCTCCAGCCACTTTCCCAACTCGCCCGCAGCCCCATCGCTCTCCGCCTCCAGGTCGGCAAGCGACACCGCGTACTTGTCCGCCCACCCACGGAACGCCGCCACCAACTCGCGCCGACGCCCCGCCGCAGCCGAGTCCAGGCGCCCGGAGAGGTCAGTGTCCAGGACCTCCAGGACCACCCGCTCCGGGCCACCCTTCTCCGCGTTCCTCACCACGTCCCGCGCGGCCCGCAGCTGGCGCAGGAACACCTCATCCAGGGCCTTCCGCTTCTTCCTGACCGCCGCCAGCGCCTTCTTGCACGCGGCGACATCGTCGGCCAGCTCAGCAAGCTTCTCCGCCGAGGCCACCGGAGCGGCGTCCTCCTCCGGCTCGACTCCGTCCGCGTCCTCCGCAGCCGCGTCCTCGTCCCCGTCCGCCGGCACCGGCCCCTTCGCCTCGGCCAACGCCTCCAGCGCCGTCTTGTACGCCACATCCGCCTCGGCGACCGTCTTGTCCGCCGCCGTCACCGCATCCAGGAACTCCGGGATCAACACGCGCACGACGGGCTGGTCCATGGCGCGACGGCGGTCGAGTGCCGTGACCGTCGTCCTACGGGTCGTGCTGTCGTCGTCCGAGATCACCGGCTCGACGATCGCCTCGACCGAGTCGACCCACCCCGTCAGCACCCGCTCGAACCCGCCCGCGGCCAGCGCCTTCATGTCGTAGCGGTTGGTGGCCCACCAGTCGGCGATGATGCCGGCCGTGGTGAACTCGTCGATCACGCCGACGGCGCCGATGTCCCGCTTGAACGAGTCCAGCAGCCCGCTCCGCAGCTTCATCAGCTCACGGTCCGCCGCAAGCCCCGCGAACAGCGGCGCGTGGGCCTCCCACCACGTGGCGTACACCTCGTCCAGCTCGGACTTCTTCTTCTCCGCCAGCCACGGGATGCGGGCCGCCGTCGCGTCCGGTCCCTCCGGCAGGAAGTCGTAGTAGTCCGGGTCGCCGTCCCGTACCGCGAACAGCTCCGTCGCGTCCACACCGAACGAGCTGAACAGTTCCGCCCGGTCCGCGACCTCGGTCACCGGGACCCCGCCGTAGAGGTGCGCCCGTACGTCCTGCGGCTCGGCGGGCGGCGAGTTGTCCACCCAGCGGCGGATGTTGAGATTGGCCTCCGCCGCCAGCAGGTCCTCCACCTCGACCTCGCGCGAGTACCGGGGGATCTGGCGCCACTGCTCGTACGTGGTGACGATCTTCTCCACGTGTTCCGGACGGAGCTCGTTCTGGTTCCGGCCCACCGTGAAGTCCCGGTCGGCGTTGATGAACAGAACCTTGTCCGCCCGGCCCGTGCGCTTGCGGTGCGGGCGGCGGAGCACCAGCACGCAGGCCGGGATGCCCGTCCCGTAGAACAGGTTCGGGCCGAGGCCGATGACCGCCTCGATGCAGTCGTCCCTGAGGAGCTGCTCGCGGATGTCGCGTTCCTTGCCGCCCCGGAACAGCACCCCGTGCGGCATGACGATCGCCGCGACGCCCCGTTCCTCCAGCACCGCCACCATGTGCTGGACGAACATGAGGTCGGCCTTCTTGCCGCCCTCCGGCGCCCAGTGCTTCATCCGCTTCCCGTGGTCTTCATCAGCCTTCCTGACCAGAGAGGCGTCGTAGTTCAGGGAGAACGGCGGGTTGGAGAGGACCTTCGTGAACCGGCGCAGCTGCGTGGTACCCGGCTGGAAGTGCAGCGGTTCGGTGAGGGTGTCACCGTGCTTGAGGTCGAACTCCCTGATGCCGTGCAGCACCATGTTCATGCTGGCCATGGACCAGGAGGGGCCGTTCTTGTCCTGGCCGTTGACCGAGAGGTGCGTCGGGTCCTCGCCGTGCTCCTCCACATGCTCGCGGGCCGCGATCAACATGCCGCCGGAGCCGGCGCACGGGTCGTAGACGGACTCCTGGGCCTTCGGGTCGACGAGTCGGACCATCATGCGTACGACAGCACGCGGGGTGTAGAACTCCCCGCCCTTCTGCCCGGCCGAGTCGGCGAACTCTCCCAGCAAATACTCGTAGGCAGCGCCCAGCATGTCGGGGAACTCGAAGTCCTCGTTGCGCAGCCGGTAGAGCGTGAAGTGGCGGATCAGCTGGGACAGTTCGGCATCGGTGAAGCGGGGCTTGGTGCCGACGACCTCGTTGAAGCTGATGTGGGTGGTCACACCGGCGAGACGCTCGTTACCCTCGCTCAGCGCGACCATTGCCTGGTCGAGCCGCTCGCCGACCTTGTCGGTGAGGGTCTGGATGCCGGGCGCGGGACTGTCCGGGGCCGCAGGGTCGACGTGGGGGCCGTTCCACCAGCGCGCCCGGGGCGGGACGTAGAAGACGCTGGTGTACGAATCCGGGTCGTTGGCCCTCGTCAGCGCCTTCGTCTCGTCCTTCGTCCGCTCCAGGTGCTCGCGGTGCACCCGCTCCCACTCCGGCTGGAACTCGTCCGAGGCGCGCTTCAGGAAGAGCATCCCGAAGATGTAGTCCCGGTACTCGGAGGCGTCCATCCGGCCCCGCAGGATGTCGGCGGCCGAATACAGGTGCCGTTCGAGCTCGGGCAGGGTGATTCTGGCCACGCGCCATTCCTTCGTACGTACGGTGAGCGGATCGGGATGCTCAGGGAAGCGTAGACGTCCCTCGGATCCGGTGCGGACCGATGGCCGGATCGGGCTGCCTCCCGAGCGATCAGGCGTCCACGATTTCGAGGCTCACCAGCAGCCGCCAGACATCGGTGGACGGGTCGCGGTCGAGGACCGGGCAGTCGGTGGCGTGGCCCGGGTGCGGGATCAGCGGATCGGGGCGCTCGGGCGCCCTTTCCCACCGGTAGCGGTCCTTCCGGGTGGACTCCGCCTTGCATCTGCCGTGCTCGCACTGCTTGACGAGGCTCCGCGCGTGGCTGACGGCGGCGGACTCCTTCTTTTTCAGTGCCTCACGACGCCCGTCCTTGACGCTCTTGTCATTCCGCTTGTCGAAGTTCTTGAAGGCCGGGTCCGCCTGCCGCAACGCGTCCACCA
The DNA here is from genome assembly GCF_040630635.1 of Streptomyces sp. NPDC005761. NCBI lineage: Bacteria > Bacillati > Actinomycetota > Actinomycetes > Kitasatosporales > Streptomycetaceae > Streptomyces > Streptomyces sp. NPDC005761. The sequence continues at coordinate 111,714 of NZ_JBEXXX010000017.1, forward strand.
CGTCCTTGCTGCTGCCACTGCGCTTGCCGCCGAACGCCTGGAAGTGGAGCAGCAGCCACAGGTCGAACGAAGGATGCGAGAAGCAGACCTCGGTGCCCGTCTCAGCCGCCAGTTCCAGCGCCTCGGGAATGTCGTGGTGCTGGTCCCTGTCAAAGAGGGCCCATGCCTCGTCCTCCTCCGCCTTCTCCTGGACCTTGGCGACCGCCCTGGCCGGCGTCAGCCCGTTCTTGGCGAACACCGGCTGGATGCGGAACCGCCGTCCGCCGGTGAGACTGCCGTCCCCAAAGCGTTCGTTGAGGTAGTTGAGATAGTCCGGCTCGGTGGACTCGCCCTCGCAGCCGACGTACAGCACCCGTTGCGCCCGCGTATCGGCCGGAGGCGGTGGCGCGGGAGCCACGAGGGGCTTCTCTTCGCCCTTGCGGCTCTTACGCTTCCGCCGGGGCGGCTCGTCCGCCTGCTCCTCGGCACCGTGCTGTCCCTGCTGCCCGCCCCGCGTACTCACGCTGTTGCCTTCTCCTCCTGCCAGGACAGTTCGCGGGCGATCTCGCCCGCGCTGACGCGGGGCACCCCGCCATAGCGCCCACGCAGATAGCCGCGCTCCAGGTTCTCGCCGTCCTTCGGGTGGGCGGCGGTGAGCGGATAGATCTCCGTCGCCCCCGACCGGTCCTTGGCCGCGATCCAGACCTGGTCACGGCCCAGCGGCCGGTCCAGCACCTCACTGCCCAGGAGGGTGGCGTCGTGCGTGGTGAAGATCAGCTGCGCGTTACGCGGGTTGGCCTTCGGATCGTGGAAGATCCGCACGACCTCCGCCGCCAGCGTCGGGTGCAGGGAGGAGTCCAGCTCGTCCACGAGCAGCACCGCGCCCTTGTCGAGCACGGTGAACATCGGCCCGAGGAAGGCGAACCATGCGTGGGTGCCGAAGGACTCCTCCGTGAGAAAGTCCAGCGGGGTGTCGGTGCCGTCGCCGGTGCGGTGCCGCAGCCTGACCGCTCCGGTCTCCGGGTCGACCTCCATGCCGGTGACGCCGAGATCGGCGGCGGCCAGCAGATGCAGGACCCGCTCGCGGTATCCGTCCTTCGCGTTCTGCTCGATGAGGTCCAGCGTCCACTTGGTGCGGTGTCCGACATCCTCGCCGGGTGTCACCAGCCACAGGTTGTCCAGGAACCAGCGGTGCAACGCGGAGAGTTGGCGGTCGTTCAGGGTGGCGGCGGTGGACAGGAACAAGGAATCGGGCCGCGTGACGGACTCCAGGAGTTCGCGATTCCCGGTGAAGCCCTCGCCCTCGAAGACGAACTCCCCGCCTTCCTCCTCGGGACGACCCGCTTCGCGGTCGAACCAGGTCTCCCGCTTACCCCCGGGGTAGGCGTGCAGCCATTCGGCCTCGACGCGCTCGTCCGAGAGCTCGAAGCCGTACGTGAAGCGGGTAGCGCTCCGGCCGAGGGAGAGATCGACCTCGAACAGACTGGTCTCCTCCGCGCATGCGGGGTCGAGCTTGAAGGGCTCGCGCGGCACGCCGGGCGACTTCGTCCAGTCGGCGAACGACGTGCGGACCGCATGGCGCATGTCGGACAGCGCACTGAGCATGTTGCTCTTGCCCGCCGCGTTGGAGCCGAAGATGCCCAGCACCGGCAGAGCGGACACGTCCTGCCCGTCGTGACGGAGCCCGGTCACTCGGGCATTGCCGTCACCGTGATCCGGTCCGATGAGCGACAGCTCGCACTCATCGCGGATCGAGCGGTGATTGGCCACCCGGAAACGCAGTAGCACCCTCGGCCTCCCGACAGGACGGGGAGGCTGACCCCGTCGTACGTACACCGCATGCGGACGATCCGCACGTGCAGCCTATGACGCGGGCTCCGGGCGTGCCAGCCCCGGCCCTCTCAGCCCGCCGCCGCCGTGTTGGAACGCCATTGGTCAGCGGCGCAGCGCGGAAGGCTGGGCCGTCGGGCGCATCGCGGCGTCCGTGCCGCCGTCGACGTACAACACGGCGCCCCCGGCCACCACGAGGGCGTCGACCCGGCTGCCGGCGGACGCCCTGCCGGGGGCCGAGCACCCTGCGCGGTCACGCCCCCCAGGGGTCGGGCGTTGCCGCGCGGGGCGCCCAGGCGTGCATCTGGTGCGGGCCGTCCGAGATCATGGGGCATGCTCCCGGACGGCTGGCACCTCACCCAAGACGTTGACGACTTCCTCGCCAGGGCCGGAGACTTCCTGCGCTCGCGCCCCGCCCTGCACAACACGCCCCTGACGGACATCGAGAAGCTGCGGACACGAGAGGTCGCCGGTCACGACGCCGAAGCCGCCGTGTTCGGCCGACTGGAGTCAGGAGGCAGGGTCCGCGCGATCCTCTACCTCACCCCGCACGGCCGCCTGGGTCTCACTCCCCTGTCCCCCGAGCAGACCGACGCCCTCGCAGCTCACCTGGGCGGCCTCGGCCTCTCCCCCGCCCACGTCATCGCGGACCACGACACCGCCGGCGCCTTCACCGAGTCGTGGCAGCGGCACACGGGGGCGGTGTCCCTGCCCTTCTGGCGCACGCATCTCTACCGTCTCGGCACGCTCACTCCCCCGCTGCCGCGGCCGGAGGGCCGGGGGCGGGTCGTGGGCGTCAGGGAGCGCGATCAGGTCGTGCGCTGGTGCCGCGAGTTCTGCGTCGATGTCGGGGAGCAGCCCTCCATCGACCTGATCGACGCCGGGAACTGGGACGACTCGCGGTTCGGCGACCGGCACTTCACGTTCTGGGAGACCCCGGACGGCACTACCGTCTCGATGGCGGCCGCGACCTCGCTCGTCGGCGGCATGGTCCGCGTGGACCCCGTCTACACCCCGGCCCGCCTCCGCGGCCACGGCTACGCGGGAGCCGTGACGGCCGAGGCAAGCAGGGCGGCCCTGGCCGCGGGCGCGACGGACGTCGTCCTGTTCACGGACCCGGACAACCCCACCAGCAACGCCCTCTACCAGCGCATCGGGTACATCCATGTCGCCGACTTCGCCGGGCACAGGCTCGCGCGGCGCTAGGTGTATTGACCCTCAGATTGACCCTCAGTCGGAAGCCGCCGCCGCCGTCTCCCGCCGCACCGTCGTCGCGATCGTCGCCGAGCCGACCACCCGGGTCCCGTCGTAGAGCACGATCGCCTGGCCGGGGGCCACGCCCCGTACCGGCTCGGTGAACGTGACGTGGAGCGTGTCGTCGAGGAGCTCGGCGCTCACCCCGGTCTCGCCGCCGTGGGCGCGCAGCTGGGCGGTGTACGTGCCGGGGCCGGACGGCGGGGTGCCGCACCAGCGGGGCCTGATCGCGGTGAGGGCGGTCACGTCGAGGGCCTCGACGGGGCCGACGGTCACCGTGTTGTTCACCGGGGAGATGTCCAGGACGTAGCGCGGCTTGCCGTCGGCGGCCGGGTGGCCGATGCGCAGGCCCTTGCGCTGGCCGATGGTGAAGCCGAAGGCGCCCTCGTGGGTGCCGAGCTTCGTACCGGACTCGTCGAGGATGTCGCCCTCCGCCTTGCCGCCGAGGCGGTCCGCCAGGAAGCCCTGGGTGTCGCCGTCGGCGATGAAGCAGATGTCGTGGCTGTCGGGCTTCTTGGCCACGGCGAGACCGCGGCGCTCGGCCTCGGCACGGATCTCGTCCTTCGTGGTGAGGGTGTCGCCGAGCGGGAACATCGCGTGGGCGAGCTGACGCTCGTCCAGGACGCCCAGCACATAGCTCTGGTCCTTGGCCATGTCCGAGGCGCGGTGCAGCTCACGGCTGCCGTCGTCGCCGAGGACCACGGTGGCGTAGTGGCCGGTGCAGACCGCGTCGAAGCCGAGCGCCAGGGCCTTGTCGAGCAGGGCCGCGAACTTGATCTTCTCGTTGCAGCGCAGGCACGGATTGGGGGTGCGCCCCGCCTCGTACTCCGCGACGAAGTCCTCCACGACGTCCTCGCGGAAGCGTTCCGCGAGGTCCCAGACGTAGAAGGGGATACCGATGACGTCCGCGGCGCGGCGGGCGTCACGGGAGTCCTCGATGGTGCAACAGCCGCGGGCCCCGGTCCGGAAGGACTGCGGGTTCGCGGAGAGGGCGAGGTGCACACCGGTCACGTCGTGGCCCGCCTCGGCGGCGCGGGCCGCGGCCACGGCGGAGTCGACACCGCCCGACATGGCGGCGAGCACACGGAGGGGGCGCTGGGAAGTCTGAGTCATAGCTCCACCAGGGTACGGGTCGCCGGGAACCGAAAGCTCGCGGATAAGCGTTGTCGATCACATGGGGACCAAGGGGACGGCGGGCGCCAAGGGCCCCGCAGGATCGGGGACCGGCAGCGGCATCAGCCGGCGCGCGGTGCTGATCGGCGGTGTCGTCACGGCGGCGGGCACGGCGGCGCTGGCGCGGGACCAGCTGAAACGGGCGTGGTGGCGGCTGCCCGGGGTGGAGAAGCCGCGTACACCGGGTGAGGTGGATTACGCCCGGGCCACATGGACGGCGGCCTCCGAGGCGAACTGGCGGCGGGCGGACCGCCCCGACGACTACGACATCGACCGCGTGGTCATCCACATCACACAGGGCGGCTTCAACAGCGCGGTACGGGTCTTCCAGGACCCGGCGCACGGGGCCGCGGCGCACTACGTGGTGCGCAAGGACGGGCATGTGACGCAGATGATCCGCGAGCTGGACGTGGCGTTCCACGCTGGCAACCGCTCGTACAACGAGCGCAGCGTGGGCATCGAGCACGAGGGCTTCGTCGACCGTCCGCAGGGCTTCACCGCCGCGATGTACGGGGCGTCCGCCCGGCTCACCGCGGCGATATGCGCGAGGTACGACATCCCGGTGGACCGCGAACACGTCATCGGTCACGTGGAGGTTCCGGGGACCGACCACACCGACCCCGGGAAGCACTGGGACTGGGACCGGTACATGAAGCTGGTCCGGGCGGCGAAGGCCTGAGGACCGGCCGCAGGAGTTGCCTGCCGGCGCCTGACGGGGCACCCGCAGCAATTGTCCGCCGAGGCGGGACCTCGGACCGGCCGCAGGAGTTGTCTGCCGAGGAGGCAGGCGAGCGATCCGTGAATGACGCCGGCGCCGGCGAACGGCCGGACCCGGCGCCGTCAGCTGAGTCCCGCCGTCCTCGCCCGCTCCACCGCCGGGCCGATCGCCCGCGCCACGTCCTCGACGTCCTGCTTGGTCGAGGTGTGGCCCAGCGAGAAGCGCAGGGTGCCGCGGGCCAGGTCCGGGTCGGTGCCGGTGGCCAGCAGGACGTGGCTGGGCTGGGCGATCCCGGCCGTGCAGGCGGAGCCGGTGGAGCACTCGATGCCCTGTGCGTCCAGCAACAGCAGCAGCGAGTCGCCCTCGCAGCCAGGGAAGGTGAAGTGCGCGTTGGCCGGCAGCCGCCCGCCGGGTGCCGGGTCACCGCCCAGGACTGCGTCGGGGACCTGGGCCAGGACGGCCGCTGCCAGCTCGTCGCGGAGCCCGCCGATCTCCCGGGCGAAGTCCTCGCGCCCGTCGGCGGCGAGCCGTCCCGCGACGGCGAACGCGGCGACGCCGGGCACATCCAGGGTGCCGGAGCGCACATGGCGCTCCTGACCGCCGCCGTGCAGGACGGGTACGGGGGTGTACTCACGGCCGAGGAGCAGGGCGCCGACCCCGAACGGGCCGCCGATCTTGTGCGCGCTCACGGTCATCGCGGCCAGCCCGGAGCGGGCGAAGTCGACTTCGAGCTGGCCGAAGGCCTGTACCGCGTCGGCATGCATGGGGACGTCGAACTCGCGGGCGACCGCGGCCAGTTCACGTATCGGCATGACGGTGCCGATCTCGTTGTTCGCCCACATCACGGTGATCATCGCGACATCGTCGGGGTTGCGGGCCAAGGCCTCGCGCAGCGCGTCGGGGTGGACGCGGCCGTATCCGTCGACCGGGAGGTATTCGACGGTGGCGCCCTCGTGCTCGGCGAGCCAGTCGACGGCGTCCAGCACCGCGTGGTGCTCGACGGGGCTGGCGAGGACCCGGGTACGCCGGGGGTCGGCGTCGCGGCGGGCCCAGTACAGGCCCTTCACGGCGAGGTTGTCCGACTCGGTGCCGCCGGAGGTGAGGACCACCTCGCTGGGGCGGGCGCCGAGGGCGTCGGCGAGGGTCTCTCTGGACTCCTCGACGGTACGGCGGGCCCGGCGCCCGGCGGCGTGGAGTGAGGACGCGTTGCCGGTGACGGCGAGATGCGCGGTCATCGCCGCGATCGCCTCCGGAAGCATCGGCGTGGTCGCGGCGTGGTCGAGGTAAGCCATGGTGGGCTCGATTCTACGAGCCCGCGGCGGGGCGTACGGCGGGCGCATGGGGTTCTGGGGCCCGCGCACCCTGGAAGGGCAGGCCCGGCCGCCCCGTTCCGGTGGCGCGAGGGCCGCGGTCAGCGGTCCGTCAGCCGCTGAAATTCCAGGCGACGACGCCGTTCCCGGTGACCAGGAAGGCAAGGACCACCAGGTCGGCGATGCCGAGCGCAAGGCCGAGCAGGGCGCGGCCGCGGCGGGTGGTGGAGCGGGCCAGGGCCACGACGGCCATGACGATGGCCGCAGGTCCGAGCAGCAGGTTCATCACCAGAAGGCCGACGAGGCCGAGCACGAAGGACGCGACGGCGAGACCGTCCGCGTCCCGGGCGGAGCGTCGGACCGTCGAGGGCGCGGCAGCCGGGACGCCGGGGTCACCGTCGGCCGGCCGGGCGGCGGCCTCGGAGCGACGGGAGTGTGCGGTGAGTGTCATCGTGCGGACTCCTTCGGATCTGGATGCAGAGGTGGACGGCCGACGGGCTCGGGATCCGGCTCACCGGGAGCGGCGGCGCGCACCCGCTCGCTCGCGCACGGTGAAGACCAGCAGCCAGCAGCCGATCAGGGCGCCGAGCGTCAGGGACAACGGAAGCGGAATCTGGACCACTGCTCCCAGCACGATCCCCAGCAGGAGCAGGGCGGCGACAAGGACGATCATGGTCAGCCTTTCCACGATTGAGAGTACGACTGTTCACTGACTCATCAGTCTAGACCCGCATGCCGCTTCCCCGCCCCGGAGAACAGTTGTTTACTGAATGGCATGAGTCACACCGCCGGCATCCGCCAGACCCAGAAGCTGAAGACACGGCAGGCCCTGCTGGACGCCGCCCTCGGACTGCTGGAGGACCAGAGCCTGAGCAGCCTGGGCCTGCGCGAGGTGACGCGTGCCGTGGGCGTCACACCCACGGCCTTCTACCGGCACTTCGACGACATCGCCGCTCTCGGGGTGGCCCTGGTCGAGCAGACTCTGGGCAGCCTGCACGGAATGATCGGCGCGATCCTCGCCGAGACCGGCGACAGCGAGGTCCGGCTGGACCGCAGTGTCGACCTGATAACACGCCATGTCCGGCAGCAGCCTGCCCACTTCCGCTTCATCGCCCGCGAGCAGCACGGCGGGGTCGGCCGGGTCCGAGAAGCCATCGCGGCGCAGCTCCGGCTGTTCGCCGAGGAGGTGGCGGCGGCGCTCGCCGGCGAGCCCGAGTCACAGGGCTGGGACGAGGCGGATCTGCTGATGCTGGGCGGTCTCTACGTCGACCACATGGTGATCACCGCGTCGGCCATGCTGGACGCGGGCCCCGGTGGTGACGCACAGGTCGCCCGCGTCGCCCGGCGCCGCCTGCGGCTCGTCACACTCGGCCGCCTGCACTGGCTGGACGAGCCCGCGCCGGATGCCGGGGCCTGAGGCGAGCCCCCGAGGGCGTCCCGCAATCCCTGGTGGATCGGAGCGCGCCGTCGGATGCGGTGCATCGCAAGGCGGCGAGGCGCCGAGGCGCCCGCATTACTGGACGTATTCGGGCGTTCAGACAACGCGGCGAGGTGCCATCGCCGTCGTCGCGCGCCCGCAAGGAATTGCGGGAGACCCTTAGGCTGTCCGGCATGGGCGACGCAACACCATGGGTCCTGGACCGTGCGTTCCACAGCTCCTCCGGGCAGGTCCGCTGGGCCGCCCTGGGCCGGGCCGGGGCGCCGCCCGTCGTGCTGGTGCACGGCACGCCCTTCTCCTCGTACGTCTGGCGCGGCGTGGCCCGGGCGCTGGCCCAGGAGTACCGGGTGTTCGTCTGGGACCTGCCCGGGTACGGCGACTCCGCACAGTTCGAGGGCCAGGACGTCTCGCTCGGAGCCCAGGCCCGGATCCTCGGCGAGCTCCTCGGACACTGGCAGCTGACCGAACCGGTCGTGGTGGCCCATGACTTCGGCGGCTGCGTAGCCCTGCGCGCCCATCTCCTGCACGGCGCCCGCTACCGTCGCCTCGCCCTGGTGGACCCGGTGGCACTGGCGCCCTGGGGCTCGCCCGCCTACCGGCTGCTCGGCGGACACCCGGAGGTCTTCGGGCAGTTGCCACCGGCGCTGCATCGCGCACTGGTACGGGAGTACGTGAGCTCCGCCAGCAGCCCCGGACTGGCCCCGGCGGTCCTGGACCGGCTCGTCGCGCCCTGGTGCACCGAGGCGGGCCAGCCCGCCTTCTACCGGCAGATCAGCCAGAACGACCAGCGGTTCACCGACGAGATCCAGCACCGGTACGGGGAGATCGACATGCCGGTGCTGATCTGCTGGGGCGCCGACGACACCTGGATCCCGGTCGCCCGCGGTCGCGAACTGGCCGCGCTGGTCCCCGGCTGCGAACTGCGGATCATCGAAGGGGCCGGGCATCTCGTGCAGGAGGACCGCCCGGCGGAGCTGACCGCCGCGCTCACCCGTTTCCTGCGGACTCGCCCGGCCCCGGATCCCCGTACAGCGCCATGACCGCGGCCGACGCGTCGACGACGCCGGCGGCGTCGCGTCGGCCGCCTCGTCCAGCGCACGGCTCGACGCGGAGCCTGCGGCCGGCCGGCCCGGTGGCGGGCACCGGCCCGTGGGGCCGAGCCGCAGCAGGATAGAGAGCCGCCGGCCGTAATACACCGGACCGGCACCCCACGGCCCGGTCGGCGCGCGGTCGCCAGCCGCGCGGCGCGCGACCGGCGGACGGGGCGGAGACCCGAACGAGAACCAGGATCAGCAGCCGCGCGGTGCGCCGACCGGCGGAAAGTGGCGGCCCCGGACGAGAACCAGGATCAGCTGCGCGGTGCGCGGGCCAGCTGGCGGGACTGGGCGACCAGTCGGTCGGCGCTGTCCCAGACGTCCGCGTCCTCCTCCAGGAAGCCGCCCGCCAGGTTGCGGGTGGTGATGGAGACGCGCAGAGGGCCGGGGGCGGGGCGGCAGCGGATGTGGGTGGTGAGCTCGATGGTCGGCGTCCAGCCCTTGAGCCCGAGCTCGAACGAGGTCGGCGGCAGCGCGTCGACGGTGAGGAGCAGCGAGAGCGGGTCGGCGTCGCGGCCGTCCGCGAGCCCGAACCAGCCGCGCATCTCGCCCTTGCCGGAGGGCTGCCCGACGGCCCAGCCGATGGTCGCCGGGTCGAGCTTGATGTCGAGCCGCTCGGTGATGGCGGAGCTCCCGGGGATCGGGGCGGGGCCGTCGGACGGGCCCAGGCAGTGCTCGCGGGGCGGGATGGCCGGAGGCTCGGCCGACGTGCGGATGTCGTCGGTCAGGGCGTCCAGGTCGCCGTAGGTGGCGATGACCCGGATGCGCTCGACCTCGGTGCCGTCCTCGGCGTACTGGAAGAGGGAGGCCTGCCCGGTGGAGAGCGTGCGTCCGGTGCGGACGGTCTGGGTGCGGATCACCGCCGGGCCGGGGACGGACGCGGTGAGGTAGTGCGCCGAGACCGAGAACGGGTCCGTGTGCGGCAGGGCTTCGCCGAGTGCGCGGCCGAGCATGGCCAGCAGATAGCCGCCGTTGACGGCGTGGATGATCGTCCAGCCCGCGGAGAGTTCGGCGTCGTACACGCCTTCCTCGCGGAGGGTGACGGCGGTGTCCCGGTCGAACTCGCTGTCGCCGATGGATGCCTGCGCGGTCGGAGCCGCCTGCGTTGCTGCCTGTGCCATGGAATGCACCGTACACCGATGCTATTACTGAGCGGTAGCTTTTTCGGGTCGGCGAGATGACGGCTCCGGAGCGGCCCTGGTCCGGGCTACCCCTCGTCCGGCGTCGCCGAGCGCCGGTTGTAGGCCCGCGGGGCCCGCCAGTGGAAGCGCAGCGCCAGCAGCCGCAGAACGAAGGCCGTGATCACCGCGCAGCCGCTGGTGAAGGCGTTGAGCGCGTCGAAGCGGATGCAGAGCACGATCATGGCCGCCCCGACGATGGCGGGCACCGCGTACAGGTCGCGGTCCCAGCGCAGCAGCGACGGCACCTCGTTGGCCAGCACGTCGCGCAGCACACCGCCGCCGACCGCGGTCGTCAGGCCCAGCGCCGCCGACGCGGTCAGTCCGAGGCCGTAGTCGTACGCCTTCACCGTGCCGGTGACGCAGAAGAGCCCGAGCCCGGCGGCGTCGAAGACGTTGACGCCGACCTGGATCCGCTCGACCTGCGGGTGCAGGAAGAAGACCAGGCCGGCGGCGAGCAGCGGGGTGGTGAAGTACCCGAGGTCGGTGAAGGCGGCGGGCGGTACCGCGCCGATGATCACGTCACGGAACAGCCCCCCGCCCAGCGCGGTCACCTCGGCGAGCACCGCGATGCCGAAGACATCGAAGTTCTTGCGTACGGCGAGCAGAGCGCCGGAGATCGCGAAGACGAAGATTCCGACGATGTCGAGCGCATGCTGGACGGAGGGCGTGAACAGTTCGTTGAGCACCGGGCAATTGTGCCGGTACTACTCCTTGGGGCTGTCCCCGGAGGCTTCCGAGGGTGTTGCGGCGTCGGGCTTCGCGTCCGGCTCAGCAACCGCGTCCGGCTTCGCGTCCGGCTCAGCGACCGCGTCCGGCTCGGGCTCGGCGACGGCCTCGACGTCCGGCTCCGCCTTCGCGACCGAGACCAGCTCGACCGCTTCCCGGGCTCCGGCCAGCACCTGCTGGCCCGGTACCTGGTCCTCGGCGTTCTCCGGGTGGTGGCAGGCGACCTGGTGACCGGTCTTCAGCGCGATCAGCGGCGGCTCCTGCGTCTTGCAGATCTCCGTCGCCTTCCAGCACCGGGTGTGGAAGCGGCAGCCGCTGGGCGGCGAGATCGGCGAGGGCACATCGCCCTTGAGCAGGATGCGCTCGCTCTTCGCTCCGCGCCGCCGCGGGTCCGGCACCGGCACCGCGGACATCAGGGCCTTGGTGTAGGGGTGCATGGGCGCCGAGTACAGCGACTTGCGGTCGGCCAGCTCGACGATCTTGCCCAGGTACATGACCGCGATGCGGTCCGACACATGGCGGATGACGGAGAGGTCGTGCGCGATGATCACGTACGTGAGCCCGAGCTCGTCCTGGAGGTCGTCCAGCAGGTTGACGACCTGCGCCTGGATCGACACGTCCAGCGCCGAGACCGGCTCGTCGGCGACGACCAGCTTCGGGCGCAGGGCGAGCGCGCGGGCGATGCCGATGCGCTGGCGCTGACCGCCGGAGAACTCGTGCGGGTAGCGGTTGTAGTGCTCGGGGCTGAGCCCGACCAGCGACAGCAGCTCCTGGACGTGGTTCTTGAGACCGCCCTCGGGCTCGACGCCCTGGAGCTTGAACGGCGCGCTGACGATGGTGCCGATCGTGTGCCGCGGGTTCAGCGAGGAGTACGGGTCCTGGAAGATCATCTGGACGTCGCGGCGCATCGGCCGCAGCTTGCCCATGGACAGGTGCGTGATGTCCCGGCCCTCGAACTCGACCTTGCCGCCCGTCGGTTCGATGAGCCGGGTGATGAGCCGCCCCATCGTCGACTTGCCGCAGCCCGACTCGCCGACGACGCCCAGGGTCTCCCCCGGGTACACCTCGAAGTCGATGCCGTCCACGGCCTTGACCGCGGCGGTCTGCCGTCCCAGCAGGCCCTTGCGGATCGGGAAGTGCTTGACCAGGCCCTCGACGCGGAGCAGCGGCTCGCGCGAGGAAGTCGCCTGCTCCGGGATCTTCACGTCCTTCTCCAGCACCGGGGGATCCTTCTTCTCGCTCACGTCGCTCACATCACTCGCCTCGCTCACAGCTTCGGCGCAATCTCTTCGGTCCAGATCCTGGTCCGCTCCTCCGGTGCCATGTGGCAGGCGGAGAAGTGGCCGTCGCCGACCAGTTCCAGTTCGGGACGCGTCGTGCGGGTGACGTTGTCCTTGGGGATGTCCGCGTACGGGCAGCGCGGGTTGAAGGCGCAGCCGCTCGGGACGTTGATCAGCGACGGCGGCTGACCCTTGACGGGGATCAGCCGCTCGGTCTGCTCGCGGTCGATGCGCGGCATCGAGGTGAGCAGGCCCCAGGTGTACGGGTGCTGGGCCTCGTAGAAGACCTTCTCCGCCGGCCCGCGCTCGATGCACCGGCCGCCGTACATCACCAGGAGCTCGTCGGCCATTTCGGCGACGACCCCGAGGTCATGGGTGATCATGATGACGGCGGAGCCGAACTCCTTCTGCAGGTCCCGGATCAGGTCCAGGATCTGCGCCTGGACGGTGACGTCCAGAGCGGTGGTCGGCTCGTCGGCGATGAGCAGTTCCGGGTTGTTCACCAGGGCCATCGCGATCATGGCGCGCTGGCGCATACCGCCGGAGAACTCGTGCGGATGGGAGTCGACCCGCTTGTGCGGCTCGGGGATGCCGACGCGGTCGAGCATCTCGATGGCACGGGTGCGGGCGACCTTCTTGCTGACCTTGTTGTGGACCCGGTACGCCTCCACGATCTGCGCGCCGACCGAGAAGTACGGGTGCATCGCGGAGAGCGGGTCCTGGAAGATCATGGCCATCTTGCGGCCGCGCAGCTCGCGCACGCGGTCGTCGGACGCGCCGATCAGCTCCTCGCCGTCCAGCCAGACCTCGCCGGAGATACGGGCGTTGGGAGCCGTGCGGTGCAGACCGAGCACGCCGAGCGAGGTGACGGACTTGCCGGAGCCGGACTCGCCCACGATGCCGAGGGTCTGTCCGGGCTTCACGTCGAAGCTGACCCCGTCGACCGACTTGACCAGCCCGTCGTCGGTCTTGAAGTGGATGCGCAGGTCCCGTACGGAGAGGAAGGCATCGTCGCTGCCGGCCCGCGCGGTGGTGGCGGACTCGCCCATCACCGCGGTCTGTGCCTTGGAAACCTCACTCACGAGAGCCTCACCCTGGGGTCGATGGCGGCGTACACCAGATCCACCAGCAGATTGCATACGACGATGAAGAAGGCGGCGACGAGGGTCACGCCCATGACGATCGGAAGATCGTTCTCCTGCACGCTCTTGATGGCGTACTGGCCGAGTCCGGGGAAGGAGAACACGGTCTCGGTGATGACGGCACCTCCGACCAGCAGGCCGAAGTCCATGCCGAAGATGGTCACGATCGGAGTGAGCGCGGCCCGCAGACCGTGCTTCCCGATGACGCGGCTCTCCTTGAGGCCCTTGGCACGGGCCGTACGGATGTAGTCCTCGCCCATCGTCTCCAGCATCCCGGCTCTGGTGATGCGGGCGTAGAGCGCGGAGTAGAGGAAGGCCAGCGAACACCACGGGATCAGCATGTTCCACGCCCAGTCCAGCGGATTCTCCGTGAAGGGGACGTAGGTGATGGCTTCCCAGATGGGCCATTGCACGGTCAGCACGCCGAGCGCGAGCATGCCGGTGAAGAAGATCGGCAGGGAGACGCCGGCGAGCGCGACACCCATGAAGAAGCGGTCGAGGATCGAGCCCCGCTTCAGCGCGGATACGACGCCGATGGCCACACCGCTGAGCAGCCAGATCACGGCGGCACCGATGGCGAGCGAGAACGTGACCGGAATGCGCGCGGTCAGCTCGGGCCACACCTCGATGTGACGCTTGAAGGAGTATCCGAAGCACGGAACACCACAGTGGGTGGCCTCGGGGCCGAACTGGAAGTCGGCGCCGACGAAGAGCTGCTTCAGGAAGTGCCAGTACTGGATGTACAGCGGCTGGTCGAGGCCGAGGTTCTGCTTGACCGCGAGGATGGACTGCGGATTGGCGTCCTTGCCCACGTACTGGGCCGCCAATTGGTCCATCGTCTGCCCGGCCAGTCGGGGGACGAGGAAGAAGATCGCGAAGGTGACTGCGCTGACGATCAACAGCAGCAGTACCGCGCCGAAGACGCGTCGGATGATGTACGCAGCCACAGCTATCCGGCGCCGGTATCTGCTCGCCGGGGGTTACCCATGCGTTCGGACACCGTGCCTTCACCTGCCTTTCGGGACAATTCTGGGGGTCCGGAGGCCGCCTCCCGGGCCGCGTGCGCGGCCCGGGAGGCGGGACCGTTCCTACTTGGCGGAACCCATCAGCACGTAGTCGTACATGCCGAGGTAGGCCTGGGTGACCGTGACGTTCGTCGCGGACTCCGGGCGGAGCAGCAGGTTCTTGCGGTAGATCAGCGGCACAGCGGTGGCGCCTTCGGCGACAGCCTTGTCGATGTCGCCCCAGGCCTTCGCGCGGGCGGCGTCATCGGTGGTGGCGATGCCGTCGTTGAGCATCTTGTTGATCTTCGGGTCGTTCAGTTCCTGGACGTTGTTACCACCGGACGGCTTGATGGCCGAGCCGTTGATGATCTGGTCCAGGAAGCCGAAGCCGGTCGGCCAGTCGGCACCCCAGGCGCTCATGATCATGCCGAGCTTGTTGGCGTGCACGTAGCTCGGGTTGCCCGCGAAGTTCTGGAAGTACTTGCCCGCCGGGAAGGTCTTGATCTCGGCGTTGACGCCGATCTTCTTCAGCGAGGCCTGCACCGCGGTGACCATGGCCATCTCGGCCGGGCGGTCGGAACGGGCCGAGATCTTGGTGTCGAAGCCGTTCGGCTTGCCACACTGCTTCAGCTCGTCCTTGGCCTTGGCCTCGTCGCCCTTGTGGCCGGCGGACTCGTACAGGTCGAACTTCGAGTAACCGTTGACCGTCGGCGGCAGCAGCGTCGTGGCGACGTCACCCTTGGGGTCGCCACCCTGTGCGGCCTGGACCGACGCCTTGTCGATGCCCCACTGCACGGCCTTGCGGCAGTGGACGTTGTCGAACGGCGCGACGTTGACGTTCAGACCGATGTACGAGGTGGCACCCGCGTACGAGTTGTCGGTCTGCTTCTTCAGCGCGGCCTTGGTGAGGACCTTCGGCTGGGTCGCCGGGGCGACACCGGTGCCGGCACCGTCGACGGTGATGTTGTCGGAGAGCAGGTTGTTGTCGACCGTCTCCTGCTTCACCTTGAAGCGGATCGTCACCTTGTCCGGCAGGGCCGGGCGCAGCGTGTCCGTCTTGGCGTCCCAGTTCGGGTTGCGCACGAGGGTCGCGCCGCGGCCCTCGTCGTACGACTCGAACTTGTACGGGCCCGAGGACACGATGTTCTTCACGTAGTCGGCGCCCTTGTCCTTCGCGGCCGGCACGGGGGCCGTCTGCGAGAACGTCGCCAGGTAGTCGAAGTCCGCGAAGGCGTCCTTCAGCTTGAAGATGATCGTGGAGTCGTCCGGCGTCTCGATGGAGGCGATGCCGTCCGGGTTCTTGTCCTTGTACGGACCCTTGTACTTGTCGCCACCGAGGAGGTGGGCCTTGAAGTACGTCGGGCCGTTGGACAGGGCCTCCGGCGCGAAGTTGGAGCGCTCGACGGCGTACTTGACGTCCTTCGAGGTGATCGGGGTCCCGTCCTCGAACTTGAGACCCTTCTTCAGCGTGTACGTCCAGGTCTTCGCGTCCGGGCTCGCCTTGCCGAGGCTCTCCGCGAGGTCCGGGACGACCTCGAGGCCCTCCTTGCCGGCTGCCGGCTTGAAGGACGTCAGGGTCCGGCCGTACAGGCGGGAGAAGTTCTGCACCCAGCCGTAGTACGTGTTGCCGGGGTCGAGGGAGTCGGGCTCGTCCGACATCTCGAGCTTGAAGGTCCCACCCTTCTTGTCCGACTTGTTGACGACCGACGTCAGCGCGGCGTCGGTGGCGGAGGAGCCACCGTTGCCGCCCTTGCCGCTGCCGTTGTCGTCGTCCGAGCCGCCGCACGCGGATGCTCCGAGCATCAGGACCACAGCTGTGGCGACCACCGCTGTCGTTTTACTGGTCTTCACCTGAGGAAATCCCCCTCAATCGATGGTTGCCGTGGCATGTCGCACGTCGTCGTGACGAGCACCCGGGCACTACTTACTACGAGGATCGAGCGCATCACGCAGCCCGTCTCCCAGCAGGTTGAACGCCAGCACCGTGACGAAGATGGCCACGCCCGGCACGATCATGTACATCGGGTCGTTCTCGTAGAAGTCGATCGCGTTGGTGAGCATCCCGCCCCAGGAGGACTGCGGCGGTGCGATACCGACACCCAGATAGCTGAGTCCCGCCTCGAAGAGGATGTTCGAGGGGATGAGCAGCGTGGAGTAGACCAGAATGGGGGCCACCAGGTTCGGCAGCAGCTCCCGGAAGAGAATGAAGGGTCCGCGGGCGCCCAACGACCGTGCCGCTTCGACGAATTCGCGATTGCGCAGGCTCATGGTCTGGGCTCGGACGATGCGGCCCATGTACGGCCAGCTGAAGAAGCCGATCACGAAGATCAGTACCGCGATCCTCAGCGGCAGCCCCTCCAGACCGAACGCGCCGTCCTGCAGCGCCGCCGAGATGGAGATCGCGAAGAGCAGCAGCGGGAACGCCAGGAAGGTGTCCATCATGCGGCTGATGACGGTGTCCACCCAGCCGCCGTAGAAGCCGGACACGACACCGAAGAAGACGCCGATCACCACGGAGAGCAGGGTGGCTCCGACCGCGACGACCAGGGACACCCAGGAGCCCTCGATGATCCGGGACATGATGTCGCGGCCGTACTGCGGTTCGACGCCGAACGGGTGGCTCCAGCTGATGCCGCCCCAGTCGCCCTTGGGCGCGAGCAGCGCGGGGTCGATGAGGTCCTGGTGGAACTCGTTGGGGTCCAGGCCGAAGACGGCCTGGATCGGCTTGGAGAGCACGGCGAGCAGGATCAGCAGGATGACAACGATGCCGCCCGCCACCGCCACCTTGTCGCGCTTGAAGCGCGTCCAGGCGATCTGTCCGAGCGAACGGCCTTCGATCTGGCTCTGTTTGACTCCCGTGAGTACTGCCTCCGGCTGCGCCTCGGCAGCCGAACCGGTGGTCTCGATCGGTGCGGTCACAGTGCCTCTGACCCCTCCCGCCGGCGGTGGCCGGCCCTTACTCGCCGCGGTGACGGCCTGGCGCGTGTCAGCCGCGGCGCTTCCTGCGGCTGATGTTTTTCGGTGCGATGAATGCGTCTGTGGAATGACCGCCGGTGCAACCTCGTACAAAGGGCGGACGATCCCCACTAGCCGGGAGTCTTCAACGGCATTGCGATCACCCGCCAGACCTGACGGGGAATGTTTGCTCAACCGTGATGCGGTCAGTGAGCTTCCGTTATCCGGACACCTTGATCGAGTGAGCGGACTACTCGGCCACTAATCCACCAGAACGGACATGACGCCCAACATGCGCTATTGAGTGGCTATTTGGGTGACAGAGACAGACGAGATGTCCCTCGGGGAGCCGTTTGTCCGGTCCTGGGACGGGGCCCGGGCGGGCCTAGTAGGCGCGCGGGGCGGGGCCGGGTGCCTGCGGGTATCCGTAACCCGGAGCGACGACCGCACCACGGCCGGCCGGGGCGTGCGGATCGCGGTCGTAGAACGGACGGGAGTTGGCGCGCAGCCACATCGCAACCGGGTCGTGATCGTCGGCCATCGCGACCGTCGAGACCGGAAGACCCTTCGGAACCGAGCCGATGGACTGCTGCATCATCGCCCGCACGGCGTCGACGGAGGGGCCGCTCGTGTCGTACAGATCGAGACCGATGGCGAGGTACGGGACGCCGAGCGCGGGCTGCACCCAGGCGCGGCGCAGCGAGCGGATCGCGGGGGTGTGATGGGCGTTCTGGGTCAGCTGGGCGTAGAACTGCGGGATCTCGATGGCGGGGTCGCTGATCCGCAGCGGGCCGGCGGGCATCCGGTCCAGGCCGGTGGCGATCCGGCGCAGGTCCAGCCAGGGGATGCCCACGCCGCCCCCCGGGGCGTGCGGATTCAGCCAGATGCCCCAGCGGTCGGGGAACAGTGCGCGGGCGATGTCGCGGCCTCCCACGACCTCGTGGTCGCGGTTCCAGCCGCTGGCGGAGAGTTCCTGGGCGGAGGTGACACAGGGGGCGTAGCCGAGGCCGTCGATCTCCATGCTCCCGTACTGGGAGTCGGGCGAGCCGGCCCGGCCGTGCCACAGCAGCATCCAGATGCGGTCGGCCGCCAGCGCCTGGAGCAGCGCCTCGTACGCGTCGTAGCGCCCGGGCGTCACCTGTCGCAGCATGTGCTCGACCTGCCCGGCCGCCGCCGTGCCTGACGCACTCACCCTGGGTCCCGCCCCTCTTCGATCCAACGTGTCGGCCTGCCGTTACCCGGGCTCTCGGGGACGGCGCGGTGCCGAGGCACCAGCCATCAAACCAGCTTATGCGTCGGGCCTGACACCGACTTGACTCCACGGGCACCGGCGTCGCCCCGCGGCGCCGGTGCCCTGCGGTGCCGCTACTCGGCGGGGCGCTGATAGAACGGCCGCACCCGTGCCCGCATCCAGTCGGCGACCGGGTCCTGGGCGACGTCGAGCAGCACCAGGTTGACCGGCCACGGCACCTCGACGCGCCCCAGTGCCCGCCCCAGGGCGTCCATGGGCGCGTTGCGTCCGGCTCCGTCCCAGGTGGAGAACTCGATGCCGACGAAGAGGACGGGGTCGCCGCCCTCGATGCTGGCCAGGGCGCGGCGGGCGCTGAGCACGACGCCGCTCTCCTCGAACTCCCCGGCCGCGGCGGCGAGGAAGTCGACGGGTTCCTCCTGCCAGTCCGGCTCGTACAGCCGGACGCGGCCGCCGGTGGCCGGCCCGTCCAGCACGGTGCGGCCGGCCCGGCAGAGCTCGGCGACGGCGGGCGGCGGCAGCGGCATACCGACCGCGCCGCCCGGGTTCACGGCGATGCCGAGCTGCGGGGGCAGGCCGCGGGCGAACTCCCGGGCGGGAGCCACGGTGAACGACATGTGCGCACCGACACAGGTGAGGAACTGCTGTTCGGAGCTGAACACGGGGACGTACGGAGCGCCCTCGACGTCCAGCGTCGGCAGATCCAGATCGGTGGCGTCCGGCGAGCCGCCGTTGGGCAGGGGCACCCAGAGGTGGCTGCGGCCGAGCACCTCCACCAGTCGGCCGCCCGCCTCGGGGCTGCCGAGCGAGGCGCTCAGCACTTCTTCGAGCTCGTTGGCCGGCCATCCGCCCTGCGGATGGGTCCGGGCCGGTGCCGGAATGTCCACTGTCTCCCTCTCTCACCCCATGTCGTGCAGCAAGAGGTTAACGCCGTGTCCCTGGATACCCGCCAGTCGCACACGGGCTGTCCAGCCATCGGACAGCCATTTTTCAGGCCTCACTCTGTGCGTCTGCGAATGTGATCCGCGCGACCAGGCCCGCCGCCTCCCGGTCCAGCAGCACCGCCGAGGCGCACCCGAGGGGCAGCAGGCCCGACTCGGTGTCCCGGAGCAGCCGCCCCACGGCCCGGCGGTGCCGGGCGAAGGCGTAGCCGGAGACTCCGCGCCCGCGCTCGAGCTGTCCCTCCCTCGCCGTCTGCGGGGTGACGTCGAGCAACACGAGGTGCAGGGTGTGGCCGCGGCGCCGGGCGTCGCGGGCCAGCCAGCCGCGCACCCAGGCCTGGGTGCCGCAGTCGTGGACGACGACGGAGGCGCCGGAGCGCAGCACCCGCCACAGCCCCCAGTAGTGGGCGACGCGGACGAGCGGGCGGTAGAGGGCGTACGGGAGTAAGCGGGGCAGCCGGGCCGCCCAGCGGTCCCTGGTGTCCTGGGAGTCGATGGCGTGTGCCGAGACGGCCCGTGCGATGAGCGTCGATTTGCCGCTGCCGGGCAGCCCGGAGACCACCACCACGTCGCCCGCCGCGAAGTGCAGGCCGCGCGGGCTGCGCCCGTCGCGCTGGCGCAGATCCCGTACGACCGGCGCGTGCGGGCCCGCCTTCTCCCTGGCCGGCGCACCCGGCTGCGCGGGCAGTGCGCCGTGCGCGACCCCCGCGGTCGTCGCGTACCGCTGCAACGTCATCGCCCTCCCCCTGTCGGCTACCCACACCTGCCCAAGAAGTGTAAAGAAAAGGTAATGCGGCACAACCGTCCGACCCGCCGGATTCCCCCAGCGGACCGGCATCGGTACCGGCCCCCCACTCTCCCGCAATGCGTGCGATGATGACCCCGTCAACTGCATAAAGGCCGCTCGAATCCGCGCGGGAGAGTCCCGGCCCCGTGCCGGGCGCCGAAGGAGCAAGATCCTCCCTTGAATCTCTCAGGCCCCGTACCGCGTGGATGAGGCAGATCTGAAAAGCGGGCCGCTCTGCGGCTCCACCCAAGGTGCAAGCCGAACCCCTGCGGGGTCTCTCGGCGAACCTCTCAGGTTCCGATGACAGATGGGGAGGGATCGTCCTCGTCGTCATGCCCTGGGAGCCTTATCCATGAGCACCGCCCCCCGTCTCACAGCCCTCGATGCCCTGCACCGTTCGCTGGGCGCGACCATGACCGACTTCGCCGGCTGGGACATGCCGCTGCGCTACGCCAGTGAGCGCGACGAGCACAACGCCGTCCGCACGAAGGCCGGGCTCTTCGACCTCTCGCACATGGGCGAGATCACCGTCACCGGACCCGAGGCCGTGGCGCTGCTGAACTTCGCACTCGTCGGCAACATCGGCACCGTCTCCACGGGCCGGGCCCGCTACACGATGATCTGCGCCGAGGACGGCGGCATCCTGGACGACCTGATCGTCTATCGCCTGGGCGAGACCGAGTACATGGTGGTCGCCAACGCGGGCAACGCGCAGATCGTGCTGGACGCCCTGACCGCCCGGGCCGAGGGCTTCGACGCCGAGGTCCGCGACGACCGCGACGCGTACGCGCTGCTCGCCGTCCAGGGCCCCGAGTCCCCCGCCATCCTGGCTGCCGTCACCGACGCCGACCTGGACGGCCTGAAGTACTACGCCGGCCTGCCCGGCACGGTCGCCGGCGTTCCCGCGCTCATCGCCCGTACCGGCTACACCGGTGAGGACGGCTTCGAGCTGTTCGTCGCTCCCGGGCACGCCGAGCAGCTGTGGAAGGCCCTCACCGAGGCGGGCGCCTCGCGTGGCCTGATCCCGTGCGGGCTCTCCTGCCGCGACACGCTGCGCCTGGAGGCGGGCATGCCGCTGTACGGGCACGAGCTGACCACGGCGCTGACCCCGTTCGACGCCGGTCTGGGCCGGGTCGTGAAGTTCGAGAAGGAGGGCGACTTCGTCGGCCGCAAGGCCCTTGAGGCCGCCGCCGAGCGCGCCGAGACCGCCCCGCCCCGCAAGCTCGTCGGCCTGGTGGCCGAAGGCCGCCGGGTGCCGCGCGCCGGCTTCCCGGTCGTCGCGGAGGGCCAGGTCATCGGCGAGGTCACCTCGGGCGCGCCCTCGCCCACGCTCGGCAAGCCGATCGCCATGGCATACGTCGACGCCGCCCACGCCACGCCCGGCACCGCGGGTGTCGCCGTGGACATCCGGGGCAGCCACGAGCCGTACGAGGTCGTGGCGCTGCCGTTCTACAAGCGGCAGAAGTAGAACCGCAGAGCCCACGGGCGCCGCGTACGTGACGCAGTCCTGTCTCACACCGTAAGACCATCGTTCATCAGCACTCCCCCGCGTACAGGAGAATTCAGGTCATGAGCAACCCCCAGCAGCTGCGGTACAGCAAGGAGCACGAGTGGCTGTCGGCCGTCGAGGACGGCGTGGCCACCATCGGCATCACGGAGTACGCGGCCAACGCGCTCGGTGACGTCGTCTACGCCCAGCTCCCTGAGGTCGGTGACACGGTGACCGCGGGTGAGACCTGCGGCGAGCTGGAGTCGACCAAGTCGGTCAGCGACCTGTACTCGCCGGTGACCGGTGAGGTCACGGCCGCGAACCAGGACGTCGTGGACGACCCGTCGCTGGTGAACTCCGCCCCGTTCGAGGGCGGCTGGCTGTTCAAGGTACGTATCGCGGAGGAGCCGAAGGACCTGCTCTCCGCCGACGAGTACACCGCGTTCTCCGGTAACTGAGACCCAAGGGACCACCTGATGTCGCTTCTCAACTCCTCCCTCCACGAGCTGGACCCGGACGTCGCCGCCGCTGTCGACGCCGAGCTCCACCGTCAGCAGTCCACCCTCGAGATGATCGCCTCGGAGAACTTCGCTCCCGTCGCGGTCATGGAGGCCCAGGGCTCCGTCCTGACCAACAAGTACGCCGAGGGCTACCCCGGCCGTCGCTACTACGGCGGCTGCGAGCACGTCGACGTGGTCGAGCAGATCGCGATCGACCGCATCAAGGCGCTCTTCGGCGCCGAGGCCGCCAACGTGCAGCCGCACTCCGGTGCGCAGGCCAACGCCGCCGCGATGTTCGCGCTGCTGAAGCCGGGCGACACCATCATGGGCCTGAACCTGGCGCACGGTGGTCACCTGACCCACGGCATGAAGATCAACTTCTCCGGCAAGCTCTACAACGTGGTCCCGTACCACGTCGACGACACCGGTGTCGTGGACATGGCCGAGGTCGAGCGCCTCGCCAAGGAGTCCAAGCCGAAGCTCATCGTGGCCGGCTGGTCCGCCTACCCGCGTCAGCTGGACTTCGCCGCCTTCCGCCGCATCGCGGACGAGGTCGGCGCGTACCTGATGGTCGACATGGCGCACTTCGCCGGTCTGGTCGCCGCGGGTCTGCACCCCAACCCGGTGCCGCACGCCCACGTCGTCACGACCACCACGCACAAGACCCTCGGCGGTCCGCGCGGTGGAGTGATCCTGTCGACGCAGGAGCTCGCCAAGAAGATCAACTCGGCGGTCTTCCCGGGTCAGCAGGGCGGTCCGCTGGAGCACGTGATCGCGGCCAAGGCGGTCTCGTTCAAGGTCGCCGCGACCGAGGAGTTCAAGGAGCGCCAGCAGCGCACCCTGGACGGCGCCCGCATCCTGGCCGAGCGCCTGGTGCAGCCGGACGTCACCGAGGTCGGCGTCTCCGTCCTGTCCGGCGGCACGGACGTGCACCTGGTCCTCGTCGACCTGCGCAACTCGGAGCTGGACGGCCAGCAGGCCGAGGACCGGCTGCACGAGCTGGGCATCACGGTCAACCGGAACGCCATCCCCAACGACCCGCGGCCGCCCATGGTCACCTCGGGTCTGCGGATCGGTACGCCGGCCCTGGCCACCCGTGGTTTCCAGGCGGAGGACTTCACCGAGGTCGCCGAGATCATCGCGTCCGCCCTCAAGCCGTCCTACGACGCGGACGACCTGAAGGCCCGCGTGGTCGCGCTCGCCGGGAAGTTCCCGCTGTACCCCGGTGTGAAGTAGCCGAACCGGCGCATTTGCACGTTGGGGAGGGGCACCGCGCACACTGAACAGTGAGCGCGGTGCCCCATCCCTTGTCCCCGCTCTTCGGGCCCACCCCCGCCCGTACCGCACCACCCGGCAGACAACGGCGTCTACCAATCCTTAGGAGTCTCCCCGTGGCCATCTCGGTCTTCGACCTGTTCTCGATCGGCATCGGCCCGTCCAGCTCCCATACGGTCGGCCCGATGCGCGCGGCCCGCATGTTCGCGCGCCGGCTGAAGAACGAGGGCCTGCTGGCCCACACGGCCTCGATACGCGCCGAACTCTTCGGCTCCCTCGGGGCCACCGGCCACGGCCACGGCACCCCCAAGGCCGTCCTGCTCGGCCTGGAGGGCGAGTCCCCCCGTACGGTCGACGTCGAGACGGCGGACGACCGGGTCGACGCGATCCGCGCCACCGGCCGGATCAACCTCCTCGGCATGCACGAGATCGCCTTCGACGCCGACAAGCAGCTGGTGCTGCACCGGCGCAAGAGGCTGCCGTACCACGCCAACGGCATGACGGTCTTCGCGTACGACCACGAGGGCGCCCCGCTCCTGGAGAAGACGTACTACTCGGTCGGCGGCGGCTTCGTCGTGGACGAGGACGCGGTGGGCGAGGACCGGATCGTCCCCGACGACACGGTCCTCAAGCACCCCTTCCGCACCGGCGACGAGCTGCTGCGCCTCGCCCGGGACACCGGGCTGTCGATCTCCTCCCTGATGCTGGAGAACGAGCGCGCCTGGCGCACCGAGGACGAGATCCGCTCCGGCCTGCTGGACATCTGGCGCGCCATGCAGGCGTGCGTCTCCCGCGGCATGTCCCGCGAGGGCATCCTGCCCGGCGGCCTCAAGGTCCGCCGCCGCGCGGCGAACACCGCCCGCCAGCTGCGCGCCGAGGGCGATCCGCAGACCCACGCGATGGAGTGGATCACCCTCTACGCGATGGCGGTCAACGAGGAGAACGCCGCGGGCGGCCGCGTGGTCACCGCCCCGACCAACGGCGCGGCCGGCATCATCCCGGCGGTGCTGCACTACTACATGAACTTCGCGGCCGGCGGAGCCACCGAGGCGGAGAAGGACGACAGCATCGTCCGCTTCCTCCTGGCGGCCGGCGCCATCGGCATGCTGTTCAAGGAGAACGCCTCCATCTCCGGCGCCGAGGTCGGCTGCCAGGGTGAGGTCGGTTCCGCCTGCTCCATGGCCGCGGGTGCCCTCGCCGAGGTCCTGGGCGGCACCCCGGAACAGGTCGAGAACGCCGCCGAGATCGGCATGGAGCACAACCTCGGCCTGACCTGCGATCCGGTGGGCGGACTCGTCCAGATCCCGTGCATCGAGCGCAACGGCATGGCGGCGGTGAAGGCCGTCACCGCGGCGAAGATGGCGCTGCGCGGCGACGGCAGCCACAAGGTCTCCCTCGACAAGGTCATCAAGACCATGAAGGAGACGGGTGCCGACATGAGCGTCAAGTACAAGGAGACCGCCCGCGGCGGACTCGCGGTGAACATCATCGAGTGCTGAGGCTGTAGGCCCTGACCAGCGCTTCTGGGTCCTTCAGCGCTGCCGGGGCCTCCCCACACCTGGTTTCCGGCGCGGCTGTGCGTTGTTCCTGGGACAGAGCACGGCAAAGCGCCCACGGGCGGCGGGCTCTCGATCTCCTGGCGGCGCGTACGTGCCGCCGGCCTTGGGCGGGTGGGGCGTTCAGTCGGTGCGGTGGTGTTCGGCGTTGATGCGCTGGGCCTCTTCGAGCTGGTCCTCGAGGATGACGATGCGGCAGGCAGCCTCGATCGGGGTCCCGTTGTCGACGAGTTCACGGGCACGGGCGGCGATGCGGAGCTGGTAGCGGGAGTAGCGGCGGTGGCCCCCGGCGGATCGCAGCGGGGTGATGAGGCGTGCTTCGCCGATGGCGCGGAGGAAGCCCTGAGTGGTGTTCAGCATCTCGGCGGCCCTCCCCATGGTGTAGGCGGGGTAGTCGTCGTCATCGAGGCGGCCGAAGGAGTCGTCTGCTGTCATCTGTACCTTCCTGTGGAACACGCGTCGGAGGGGCCCTGGTGCCATTGGCACCAGGGCCCCGAAGGAACTGCTACACCATCGGCCGGCTCTGATCGGATACGCCGGCTCTGTGTTTCCGCCTGCCCACCGGGAAGAGGTCCGGGGGTTGCGGGGATCGCGGTTGCTTGACCGGAGACCACCTCACTGTCGATGTCCTGCGGTACCCGGGCCCACATCGTTCACCCGGGCGATCCTGATGGCGTTCAACTCCTCCGTTCTTCCCTCTGAATCAACTATCTTCCGAGCGGGAACTGCTGACCCGCTGGTCCTGCGAACCGCTGGTGGCCTCCGACAGCGCCACTCTTCGGCAGCCGGCCCCTTCGCCCGTCCTGCGTCTGCTCCGGCTCGGAGCCCCACTGCCGAACCTCCCGGTACGCGCGCCGCAGTCTGACGCCTTTACCGAGGAACCACTGATACTGCGGACTGCACCTGCGTACTGCGGTACTGCTCGCGGCGGCCCCTCATACCTGCGGGCCGCCCGGTCCGGGGTCAGTCCTGTCGCCTTCTTGTCACTCACCGGCTTCAGAACTCCACCACCGCACCGACCTGCACTTACGTGTGCCACTTCCCGGCAGTTCGTCCCTGCCGGGCCTGCTCGATCTCTTGGCTACGGACAAGACACTAACCCCAGCGACACTCGCATGTCTACTTCCACCACGACAGATTTTCTGGGGGTGTCGCCAATGAAGTCCTGTGGTCCGTACTACTGAGAAACTGCACCGGCCCCGCCCTCCCGGGGCGACCGCTGCCGGAAGCGGGCAAGCGGGCCGACGCGGCACGAGCGATCGGCGGGCGCACGAACAGCACGGAGACCGCCATCCCCCGGACGCCTGCCGCAGACACCCCGCCTGCAGCGACAGGCCGCAGCACCGCCCCGCCGGAGACCGGCACCGCAAGAGAGCACCCCGTCGGCCGACGCATATAATCGGGCTCATGTCGAAGCCTGACGCGCTGCTCGTTGACGTCGCCGCACTGGTGGAGTCCGGGCACAGCAATCAGATGCCCCTGACCGTGGTCGCCGGTGGAGCTGTCATCACGGGCCGGCTGGCCCCCGAAGCCATCTGGCGGCAGCGGGTGTCGGAGGTCCTGGCGGACTCGGCCCACCTGGGCGACTTCTCCGCCATGTTCACCGCCGCGGCCCCCAGGGAAGGACCGCCCACGCATCTGCACTTCCATGTGGCTCGGATCCTGCAG
This sequence comes from Streptomyces sp. NPDC005761, assembly GCF_040630635.1. Lineage (NCBI taxonomy): Bacteria > Bacillati > Actinomycetota > Actinomycetes > Kitasatosporales > Streptomycetaceae > Streptomyces > Streptomyces sp. NPDC005761. Next base: position 138,263 of record NZ_JBEXXX010000017.1, read on the forward strand.
GGCACCGTAGGGATCCCGGAGACAGGCGGGATGTACCGGGTGGCGATCGAAGACGTCAGCGCCTGGACCATGGGCGACTTCAGCTACTCCGACCACTGACACCCCCGCACCGAGAGTGCTCGGTGCGCGACGAGGGGCCGACCGGTACACCCCGGTCGGCCCCTTGTTGCTGCCCTGCCGCCGAAGGCGCCCGACCGCGGCCGGGCGTGACCCCGCCAGAAATACGCCGACGGCCTGGCCCGGCGCCTGTGCGGTTCCCGGCTGCCGCGTGGCCGTCCCGGCCGATATCTCGAAACATTTCGAATGATTGACCGCAACAATCGAAGCAGCTAGCCTGCCGCGTGGTCCGGCGGGCGCATGGATGGGGATGCCGTCCGCGTACGTGGACGCTTTGCGCTTCATCCCGTTTCCCCACCGCACAGAGGGAACACATCCATGAACCGAAGATCCTCACTGATCAGTCTGATCACCGCGGGAGCGCTCTTCGCCTCCCTTGCCGCCGTCTCGCCGGCACTGGGAGCGGGTGGGTCCTCAGGGGCGGACCGCGCGCCCACGCCCACCGAGCGGAATGCGCACTGGGTGGCCGCCTGGACGTCGATGCCGCAGCTGACGGAGCCGTCCAACATGCCGCCGGCGCCGTTCACCCAGGCCGATTCCGTCCTGACGGACACGACACTGCGGCAGACCGTCCACGTCTCGGCGGGCGGTGACCACATCCGGCTGCGGTTCTCCAACGCGTTCGGCGGGGCGGTACTGCCCATCACCAAGGTGTCCGTGGCGCTGCCGCTGGACGGCCGGGCGGGTACGGGCGCCATCCGGGAGGGCACCACGCGCAGGGTGACCTTCGGCGGCGGTTCTTCGGTGGCCGTCCCGGCCGGCACCCAGGCGGTCTCCGATCCGCTGGACTTCCGGCTGGAACCCGGCTCCAACCTGACGGCGACGGTCTATCTGGCCACCGGGCAGGCGTCCACCGCTCTCACCTCGCACCCCGGCTCCCGTACGACTTCGTACCTCCGGGCCGGGGACCACGTCGAGGACGCGGATCTCCCCGGGGCGACCACCACCGACCACTGGTACCTCCTCAGCGGCGTCGAGGTCTGGTCCAGGAGCAGCACCTCGGCGACGGCCGTGCTCGGCGACTCGCTGACCGACGGCCGGGGATCCACCACCAACGGCAACGACCGCTGGCCGGACGTGCTCCAGCAGCGGCTGGCGGCCGGTGCGGGCCCGGTACGGACCTCGGTCGTCAACCAGGCAGCCGGCGGGAACCGCCTGCTCAACGACGGCCTGGGCCCGAACGGGCTGGCCCGGCTCGACCGTGACGTGCTGTCCCAGAGCGGCGTCGACCGGCTGATCGTCTTCGAGGGCGTCAACGACATCGGGACGGTGGCCGCCACCCCCGCCGCCCAGAAGCAGACGGCGGACGACGTGATCGCGGCGTACGACCAGATCATCACCCGGGCCCACACCCTGGGGATCCGGGTGTACGGGGCGACCCTGACCCCCTTCGGCGGCAACACGGGGTACGACGACGCGGACGGTTACCGCGAGGATGCCCGGCAGGCGGTCAACACCTGGATCCGTACCAGCGGCCGCTTCGACGCGGTGATCGACTTCGACCGGACCGCCCGCGATCCGCAGGATCCCCGTGCCCTGCGCGCCTCGTTGGACGTCGGCGACCATCTCCATCTGAACCCCGCGGGCTACCGGGCCCTGGCCGGCGCCGTCCCGGCCGGCCTGTTCCGGCAGACCCCGCTGCCGGCGGGCTTCGGCTACAACTGACCGACACACGGAGAGGGCGGTCCGCATACCCATGGAAGGGGCGCGGGCCGCCCTTTCGCGTTTCGGCAACGGCCGCACCCCGAGGGGGCTCGGCCGTTGCCGGAGTGAACCGGCCCCGCCCAAGGGCGAATTGGCCAGAACCGCCACCGCGGTCACCCGCCCCCGCCAACCCAGGAGTGCACCAACTGCTCATAACTGAGCAGAGGTTCATGGCGAACACACATTTTCAGTCACAAGCGGCTTCCCTCCTCCGCATACTGGGAGTTCACTGGTCGTGACGAGTGGTGACGCGATCGCCGTGCACGTCAGACGATGCGCGCTGCCCCGGGCCCTGCGGGCCCCGCTCGGACGGCCCGGCCCTGCGGAGGAAAGAGGACAGCGATGACAGCCGCCCTTCCCGTGACGCTCCCTCGGCGGGATCCGGCCGTCCGGCCCGGCCACGGCGCACGGGGTGCGCCGCGGGTTGCCCGCTGCGACCGTCCGCCCCGCCGGGCCTGATCCGCCTCTGCGGTGATCGGACAGCTGCCCCCCGATGACCCGGCTTCGTCGAAGCGCCGATCGACGACCCCGCGTCCATCGTCTGCCGCTCCGGCCTGCGCGTGCGTGGCCCTTTCGCGCATCCCCCTTCCCTGTTCGTACCGTTCAGACGAGGTGCACCATGAGCAAGTTGGCGCTTCCGGAATTCCACATGCCGTTCGAGAGCGCGGGATGTCATCCAGGAATCGAGCAGACCAGAACAGCCGCCTGGGAATGGGCGGCGGCCAGTGATCTCGTCCTGTCACCGGTGGCCCGCAAGAAGATGATACGAACCCGCCCCGAACTCTGGATATCTTTGATATTCCCCGAGGCGTCACAGAAACACCTCGACCTCTTCTGCCAGTGGCTGTTCTGGGCCTTCCTCGTGGACGACGAGTTCGACGACGGCCCGGCAGGCCGCGACCCGCAGCGGTGCGAAAGCGCGATCGCCCGGCTGGTGGACGTGCTCGACGGCGCGCGGGCACCGGTCGGCCCCATGGAACACGCGCTGGACGAACTACTGGTCCGCACCTGTACGGACAGGCCGGTGCACTGGGTCCGGCAGTTCCGCCGCGATACGGCCGCCTGGCTGTGGACGTACTACGCGGAAGCCGTCGACCGCGCCGCCGGACACGTGCCGAGCACGGCGGACTTCGTGAAGCACCGCCGTGATTCGGTGGCCATGCAGCCGTTTCTCGATCTGCACGAGATCACGGCGGGAATCGACCTGCCGGAATCCGCCCGGAGCCTTCCCGCCTATATCGCCCTGCGTAATGCGGTGGCCGACCATTCGGGGCTCTGCAACGACATCTGCTCCTTCGAGAAGGAGGCCTTGCTCGGATACGAGCACAACACCGTCCGGCTCATCCAGCGGGACCGCGGCGGCACACTCCAGGAAGCCGTCGACGAGGCCGGAATTCTGCTGTCCCGCATTGCCGACCGGGTCCAGCGGGCCGAGAAGGAACTGGTCGAGGAGATGGAAGCGGCGGGAATCGAAGGGCTTTCGCGAGCCGCCCTGGAGCGCTGCGTCCGGGACTACCGAGGGCTCGTCCGGGGCGACTTCGACTACCACGCTCGGGCGGAGCGCTACACCCGTCCCGACCTCCTGGAGATCGACGAAGTGGGCTCCATGTCCCGGAACTTCGCCGCCTGACGGAAGGCACACCACGGGAGTACGCGTTCAGGACGGCGAGTTCCGGACATTTGTCGTCGACGCGCTACGAGGCTCTCCGGCCGCCGCACAGCGGCCGGAAAGCCGTGCCGCCCGAACCGGCCATCGCACGACGGCGGAATCCTCGGTACCGGCCGGTCGTGGCTGCGGTCAGCGGATGCCACCGGTGGGGGGCCGGTACGACGTGGTCAGCACCGCAGGGACCCGCGCGACCGTTTCCCCTCGTGCTGAGCGCTCGGCGCCCGCCGGAACCGCGTCCCGGGTCGGGCACCCCTGACTGACGACCACAGAAGTCGTCTTCTCCTGTCCATGGGAACAGAGGACGTTCACCCGGAAGGAGTCATTGGGGAAAGCGCGAACGTTTCTGCATAGATACCTGACGGACTCTCGGGTTAGGTTCACCGACTGTCACCTCACCGGCCGTTTCCCCACCGACTGTCATGCGGGCCCCGGGTACGTCCGGCGCTGCGAGGAGAGGCATCAATGACCGAGACGCCGGCCTCCACGGCAACCCCCGTGCCGGCCCTGCTGCCCGAGCCGTGCGGCCGGGTGTACCGCCGGAACGGCTGCACGGTGGTGGCGCTGCGTGACGAGATCGACATCGCGACCGCCGCGCTGATCGCACCGGCCCTGGACGATGCTACGGCGGACGGCTCGCCCCGGCTGGTGGTCGACCTGTCGGAGGTGAGCTTCCTCGACTGCTCGGGGCTGTCGTTGCTGTGCCGGGCCCGCCGACGTGTGCTGGACCGCGAGGGGCGGTTCTGGCTCGTCTGCGCCTGCCCGCGGATCCTGCGCCTGCTGCGGGCCGGCCGGCTGCACGATCTGTTCGGCCCGGTGGCGACCCCGGACGAGGTCTTCCGGACTGCGGAGCCCGTGGCCCCCGCAGTCTCCTGAGGGCGCCCCGGCGTGCGGTCCCGCGGCCCCCGGCCCGGCGGCCGGGGGTCCTCCGGACGTCAGTTCTGTGCGGCCCAGAACTCGTCGAACGTGAGGAGGCCGTCCCCGTTCGCGTCGTGGGAGTTGATCACGGCCTGGGCGACCGTCTCGGTGACGTAGGGGTCACCCAGCTGAGCCATGACGCTCTTGTACTCGACGGCCGAGATCAGCCCGTCGCCGTTCAGGTCGTACCGCTCGAACGCCTTGCGCGCCGACTCGATGTCCGCCACTTTTCCGCCCCTTCGTATGACTGTCTGACGGAGGCCAGATTAACGGGCGCGACGGCCGGCCCCGGCGGCGGCCGGTGGTCGATCATGGATGGGCCGCCCGCCGCCCGGTGGGCGGGGGTCGAGCGGGGAGTACACGGCACGATGAGCGAAGCACTGGCACGGATCCTGGACGCCGCGGCACACGGACGGTTCCCCCCGCCGGACGGGTCCACGACCGTGGTGCGGCAGCCGAACGCGCGGGATGCCGGAGTGCTGGCGTTCACCGCGCACTCGGTGGTCTTCACCGACGAGGACCCTGGTTGGGTGCGTGACACGCTCGCCGCCACCCCCGGCGACGCGCTCGCCGCGACGATGAATCCGGGGTTCCTGGCCGCGCTGATGACCCGGACCGGCCGGCACATGAACACGATCGACCTCCTCACGGTCGCGCCCGCCCTGCCGGGTGCACCGGAGCTGGAGCTGCGGGAGATCCGCGACCCGGAACACCCCCGGGTCGCCCGGGCGATGAAGTACCGCGACGAGGTGCGGGTCTGGGGGACCGAGGGCGGCGTGCTGGTCCTCGGCCGCGGGGTCGCGGGGCGCTGGGAGACGGCGGTCGAGGTGGCCGAGGAGGCGCGGGGGCAGCGGCTGGGTGTGCGGCTGGCACGGGCGGCCCGGCAGCTGGTGCCGGACACGGTGGTGTGGGCGCAGCAGTCGCCGGGGAACGCCCGCAGTGTGCGGACGTTCCAGGCTGCGGGCTACCGGCCGGTGGGCTCGGAGGCCCTGCTGGTCGCGGGGTGAGTCACCGGCCGGACCCCGGGCGGCCTCAGCGGAAGACGCCGGTATGGCCGAGCGAGTAGCGGCCCGGCTGCGGGTAGACGGCGAGACCGTGCGGTCCGCTGCCCACCGGGATCCGGGCCAGCTGCTTGCCGGTGTGGGTGTCGATCGCGTACACCTCGGCGTCGTACCGCCCGGACAGCCACAGGACCTTGCCGTCCGCCGAGACCCCGCCCATGTCCGGGCTTCCGCCGTTCGGCAGGTGCCACTTCTTGGCCAGCTTCTTCTGCGCGAAGTCGAAGACGGAGACCGAGCCCTCGCCGCGGTTGGAGATGTACATCTCCTTGGCGTCGCGGCTGACGTAGAGCCCGTGGCAGCCCTTGCCGGTGGGCAGCAGTTCGGGGGTGGTGAACTTCTCCCCGTCCAGCACCCACATGCCGTTGGCGATCATGTCCGCGATGTAGAAGGTGCTGCCGTCGGGGGACAGCTTGACGTCCTGCGGCATCGCGCCTTCGAACGGCAGCTTCTGCTGGCCCACGACCTTCATCTTCGCCGTGTCGACCTTGAGGAGTTCACCGGAGAACTCGCAGGAGACGATGAAGTAGCGGCCGTCGGCGGAGAAGTCGGCGTGGTTGACGCCGGCGCAGCTCACCGGCACGGCCTTGGCCGTCTTCATCGTGTGCGCGTCGCGGAAGACGAGTTCGCGGTCCATCGAGGCCATCACGATGGAGTACTTGCCGTTCGGGGTGAAGTAGAGGTTGTACGGGTCGGAGACGTCGACCGTCTTCCCCGCCTTCCCGGTCGCCGGGTCGATGGCGGTGAGGCTGTCTCCGACGTCGTTGTTGACCCAGAGCGTCTTCAGGTCCCAGGACGGGACGACGTGCTGCGGCTGCCGGCCGACAGGAATCGTCTCGATGACCTTGTACGTGGCGGGGTCGATGACCGAGACGGTGTCGGAGTTGGTGTTGGGCACGTACACGCGGGACGGGAAGTTCTTGACGACCGGCGAGAGCTTCCCCGGGGCGTCGGCCGCGTACACGTTCCTGGCGTCGAGCACCGGGGGCATCCCGGGCAGTCCCGGCGGCGCGGGCGGGGTGACGTGCCTGGGCCTGGCGGGCGGGGCGGCGGCCTCGGTGGAGGTACCGGACGGCCCCCCGTCCGTGGGCGAGGTGCCGCAGCCGGTGAGCACGGCGAGCAGGACGCCCCCGAGCAGGGCCGCGGCGCGTGTGGTGGAGGGAGGCATCAGGTCAGCAACTCCGTGGTCGTCACCGCGCGCAGTCGGCGGCGGTCGAGTTCGGTGAGGAGGAGGGGCAGCGCGGCGACCGTGTCCGCATAGCCGAAGTGCATGCTCACCACCGATCCGTTGCGGATCTCCCCGGCCACCTTGCGGGTGACGGCCGCGGCGCCGGGCGAGGTGAAGTCGAGGGAGTCCACGTCGTACGAGAGGACGTGCGGGTATCCGGCCCGGACCGCGAGCCGCTGGACGAGCGGGGTGGCGTACCGGGTGCGCGAGGGCCGGAACCAGGTGCCGATGGAGCCGGTGAGCCGGCGCAGCCTCTGGGCGCAGTCGGTGATCTCGGCGAACGCCTGGGTCTCGTCCATCGAGGAGATGTCGACGTGGCGCTGGGTGTGATTGCCGAGGTCGTGACCACCGTCGAGGATCCGGCGGGCCATCTCGGGGTGCTCGTCCAGCCAACTGCCCACGGCGAGCACCGTGACCCTCGCCCCGGCGCGTTCGGCCTCACCGAGGACTGTGCGGGCCACGGCGGGATCGCCCTGGCCGTGGAAGGTGAGGGCGACGCGAGCCCGGTCGCGGGGGCCGTGGTCGATCTGTACGGGCTGCCCGGGGACCCGGTGCGGGGCGGGCGCGGGGGCGTGCGCGCCGGTGGTCGCAGCCTGCCTCCGCGGTTCCGGGCGGGCGAGGGGCTTCGCCGGTGTGCCGGCGGCGTCCGGGTCCGCGCAGCCGGCGGCGAGGGCGGCCGCGAGGGCGGCGCCGGCTCCGGCGCGCAGGGCGCTGCGACGGTGCACCGGACTGTCGGGGGCGTTCATGCGCAGAACATTAAGTGCGTTATGTCAGGAAAATAACAACTGACCCACGAAGGTCGCCGAAGGTCACACGGATGCCCACCCCACCTCCGGTGATCAATGAATCGCCGGGAGATCCCCTACGCGCTCACCGATTACCAGGCACGTGACCCATCCCACCTGTGATTCATTGTGAGAATGCCCGCTTCTGTCATCATATGACTGAATCGCGGCTTTGGCTGTGGAGTCGTCCGTCTGTCATAGTCGGGGACACGACCCCCATTGACCCGGGCCAGGTCGTCGTAAGCGGCCGTGAACACACCCCCCATTTCACGGCCCCCACACAGCAGCCCCCGAAGCGCCCCACCACGGCCGACCGGGGGCTTCTGTGCGTCCACTCCGTGAGCCGTGGCGTCGGATCAGCGGTCGGAGATCCGCATCTCGAACCAGGTGGTCTTGCCGCGGGGCAGCAGGTCGACGCCCCACCGGTCGGAGAGCTTGTCGACCAGGAAGAGCCCGCGCCCACTGATGTCCATCTCCTGGACGGGCATCAGGCACGGCAGTCCGCGCGACGGGTCGCGCACCTCGATCCTGATCCAGCCGCGACGGCGCATCATCCGTAACCCGAAGACCCTGGCACCGGTGTGCCGCACGGCGTTCCCGACGAGTTCGGACACGAGCAGAACGGCGTGCTCGGCGGTCTGCGGGGAGAGGGCCCACTGACGCAGCACCACACAGGAGGTGAGCCTGCGGGCGGTGGCGGCGGATTCCGGGCGGGAGGGCAGCCGGACTTCGTCCTCCGTCGGATTTCCGAACAACTCCAGCGCTTTGAACGCCTGTTCGTCTTCGACGGCCGGCATCCTCCGTGCCGCTGTCGCGCTGCTGCGCTGTCGCGGCTGCTCCACACCCTCCAGGCCCGCCATGGACACCATCATGGCTGCACAGCAGGCCCTCCGTGGCCGTTCCGCGGGAATCCCTGACCCGGAATCAGACGTTCCGTAGTCGGCTCCAGTCATATGCCGCTGGCAGAATGCGCTCCCGGACAGCCACCCTGACCTGCATGGATACCCCGCCCGAACGAGTTTGCCAGGACGGGTGGGAGGCCGAGCCTTAAGGTTGCCTTAAGGCTCAGCTAATCCGCCCACACGGATGAACGCACGCCTGGCCGTTCCCAACTGGCGTTCGGTCAGAGGAATTTGGCCTTACCCGGGCCCTCGTCCACGAAGCTGCGCATTCCGCGCTCCCGGTCCTCGGTGGCGAAGAGGCCGGCGAACCAGGTCCGCTCGATCGTGAGGCCGGTGTCGATGTCCGTCTCCAGTCCTGCGTCGACGGCCTCCTTGGCCGCGCGCAGCGCGAGCGCCGGGCCCTTCGCCAGCTTGGCGGCCCAGGCGTGCGCCTGCTCGTACACCTCGGCGGCAGGCACGACGCGGTCCACCAGGCCCATGGTCAGGGCCTCGTCCGCCTTCACATGGCGGCCGGTGAAGATCAGGTCCTTGGCCTTGGCGGGGCCCACCAGCCGGGCGAGGCGCTGGGTGCCGCCCGCACCGGGGATCAGCCCGAGCATGATCTCCGGCTGTCCCAGCTTGGCGTTGTCCCCTGCGATCCGGAAGTCCGCGCAGAGGGCCAGCTCGCAACCCCCGCCGAGCGCGTATCCGGTGACGGCGGCAACAACGGGCTTGGGGATCCGGGCCACCGCGGTGAAGGAGTCCTGCAGCGCCTTGGACCGCACGACCATGGCCGGGTGGTCCATCGCCTGCATCTCCTTGATGTCCGCGCCGGCCGCGAACACCTTCTCACCGCCGTAGAGCACCACAGCACGCACGTCGTCGCGCCGGGACGCCTCTTCGGCGAGCTCGCGCAGCCGGTCCTGGGTGGCGATGTCCAGGGCGTTCATCGGAGGACGGTCCAGCCGGATCGTGCCGACGCCGCCGCTTACTTCGAGGGTTACGGTCATGGGAGGCAGGTTAACCGCCGCTAACGCCCGGGCGGACAGGCCGGGGGCCGGTGCCGTTCGTCACAGCCGGCATGCACCGCAGGCCCGGGACCGTCGTCCCGGGCCGCGGCACGGCTACCGGTTCAGCCCTCGACCCAGCCGTGGTTCTTGGCGAACTGCAGCAACCCTTGGCGCACCTGAAGAATGTGCGCCGCGGTGAGGCCCGGAGCCGATTCCAGCAGTACTTCCGTGACGTCCCGTACGTACTCCTCCGCGTTGAGCACGTCGCACAACACGTCGTCGCCGTCCGCGATCTGCCGGTTCACGGGCTCGGAGCGCGCCGCGAAGACGGAGGCCGGAGCCGACGCCGCAGCCGCGCCACCGGTGCCTGCGGCGGGTCGCACCGAGGACGCCTTCAGGCCCCGGTCGCCCTGCTCGATCTCGAACTCGACCATCAGACCGGGCCGGAGGGATTCCTCGGCCATACGAAGGTCGTTCACATGCAGGAAGACGTCCTCGCCGCCATGGTCGGGGGCGATGAACCCGTAACCCTTGGCGCTGTCGAAGCGCACCACACGACCGATGACCATGGGAACCACCCTCTCAACGAGTCCCGGACCCCTGTCCGGGACACCCCTGTCGCGGCAGGCCGCCCGGACCTCGTTCACCCACTCCGGACGCGCCTTGCGACTGCCTGACCACCAGCGTCCCAGATGCTATGGGCTGTCCAGGCGACATCCGGGTCCTCGCTGCGGCGGCACACCTGTCCGTCCGCACCCTATGCGGCCTACGGCCGGTGGGACAGTCCGGAGGGGCCGGGCCGTGCACCCGCCGGGTCCACCTCGTCGAGGAACGTCCGCATGACCTGACGGAAGTGCTCCGGCTCCTCGAGGTGCGGCAGGTGGCTGGACTCCTCGAAGATCTCCCAGCGCGCTCCCGGAATGAGGTCCTGGAAGGGCTGGACCGTCGCGGGCGTGGCTTCGTCGTGGCGGCCGGAGATCAGCAGCGTGGGTACGTCGACGTCGGCGCAGAGGTCGATGACGGACCAGTCGCGCAAGGTGCCGTTGACGTGGAACTCACTGGGGCCGTTCATCGCGTAGTAGACGGTGGGGTCGTTGTACACCTCGTAGAACGAGGCCAGGTAGTCACGGGGCCAGGGCGTGAGACGGCAGACGTGTCGCTCGTAGAACGTACGCATGGCCTCGTGGTACTCGTCCGTCTCGGTGGTTCCGGCGGCCTCGTGCCGGAGCAGCGTCTCGTTGACGCCGGGCGGCAGCTGGTCCCGGAGGACCTTGGCCTCCTGGAGCCAGAGCGGGTAGGAGGCGGGCGAGTTGGCGATGACCAGTCCGCGCAGGCCTGCCGGACGGGCCGCGGCGTGGTGCGTGATGAGCATGCCGCCCCAGGACTGGCCGAACAGGACGTAGTTGTCGGCGATTCCGAGACCCGTGAGGAGGTTGTCGAGTTCCGCGGCGAACAGATCCACCGTCCAGAAGTCTGCTCCCCGGTCGGGCAGATGGGTCGAGCCGCCGTTGCCGATCTGGTCGTAGTGCACGACGGACCAGCCGTCGTCGGCCAGGTCGGAGAGGTTCTGCAGGTAGTCGTGGGTGGATCCCGGCCCTCCGTGCACGACGACGAGCGTGGGCCGGTCGGAGCGAAGGTCGCCCGTCACCCGGTACCACGTCTCGTGCTCGCCGAACGGCAGGGTCCCCTTGGCGCTGGGTGCCACGGTCACGTCACTTCGCCTCGCTTCGATTCGGTCGGTCCGGTCCGTCTTGTTTCGATTCGGTCGTTCCGTCATTCGGTCACGCCGGTGCCGGCAGCCGTTTCGCGCGACGCGAGCCATTCGTCGATGACCTGCGCGGTCTCTTCGGCACGGTCCTCGACGAGGGTGAAGTGGTTGGCGCGGACGGTCCGCAGGGTGTGGGCGGTTTCCCACGGCTCGGCGCGTCCGCCGACCAGGTCGGGGGACGCGTCGTCCCCGTCCGGGACGAAGGACTGGGTGCACTGGACGAAGAGCACCGGGGCCTCGACCGGGGTGAGCGGGAGTCGCGGAACCAGTTCCACCCAGCGGCCCATCGCGGAGAGCCTGCTGCTGTCGAACCGGCCGAAGACGGCTTCCTTGTCGAACATGCCGAGGGCGAGACCGTCGAGGGGGACGCCGTCGCTGCCACCGTCATGCACCTTGAACGTGTCCAGCAGGATGACACCCGCGGGGCGCACCCCGCATTCCCGTTCCAGGTGCCCTGCGGTGGCGTAGGCGAGGGTGCCTCCGGACGAATAGCCGAGCAGCACGAACGGTTTCCCGTCGGCCGTGTCCAGCACACTCCGGGCGAGTGCCTGGACGGCCGCGTCGGAGGACGTGGGCAGGCTCTCGCCCGCGAGGAATCCCGGCACGGGCAGTGCGGATATCTTGTGCCTGCCTCCGAAGTGGGACACCAGACGCGCGTGCTGGTGGACACCGCCGGTGGCCATGGGTGTGCTGAGGCAGATGAGATGCGGTCCTTCGGGTGCGTCCGCGAGACGGACGGCAGCGGGGAGCCGGTCGATCTCGTCCACCGAACCGAAGCCCGGCCGCACGTCGGCGGCCGCCTGGAGGAGCGCGAATCCCTTGTCCGCGCGGCCGGAGACGACGGCGGCGTGGAACAGGTCGCGGAGCGTCTCGGGCGGCCTGCCGGCCGGAGCAGCGTCGCCCCCGCCGGTGACCGCTGTGCTCTCCGTCCCGGCGAGCCCTTCGAGTGATCCCGCCGAGGACCGTGATGCGTCGGTGTCGCCGGTCGCGAGGGGGCCTGCCGCCAGGAGATCCGTGCGCAGCAGCCGTGCGAGCTCTGCCGGGCTCTTGCTGTCGAAGACCACCATGGGAGACAGCCTCAGTCCGGTGTCCTTCATCAGGGCGTTACGGAGTTCCATCGCGCTCAGCGAGTCGAACCCGGCTTCCAGGAAGTCCCGTTCCGCGTCGAGGGCGTCCGCGCTGCTGTGGCCGAGGAGGGCGGCCGCCCGCTCCATGACGAGCGTCCTGAGGAGTGCTTCCTGCCCGGCCCGGTCGGCCTGCGCGAATTGCCGGCGCAGAGATGTCGCGTCGGTCCTGGAGACGGTGCTGCGTCGCCTGGTGGTGGGGACGAGGTCGCGGAGGAGCGCGGGGATGGTGTCGGTACGGGCGCGGAGCGCGGTGGCGTCGACCGGCAGCGGGACCAGAGCGGCCCGTCCGGACGCCAGACCCGCGTCGAACAGCGCCAGGCCCTGCTCCGGCTCCAACGCCGGCAACCCCTGACGCCTCATCCGCTCCAGATCCGCCTCACCCAGCCACTGCCCCATCCCCGCACCCGCCCACAGCCCGTACGCGAGGGAAGTGGCCGGCAGGCCCTCCGCCCGACGCCGCACCGCCAACGCGTCCAGGAACACATTCGCAGCCGCGTAATTGGCCTGACCCGCAGCCAACACCGACCCACCCGCCGACGAAAACATCACGAAGAACGCCAAC
>NZ_JBEXXX010000018.1:0-147537 GCF_040630635.1 Streptomyces sp. NPDC005761
GTGGCGAGGTCGTGGCCGTCGACGTGCAGCTCGCCGGCGTCGGCGGTGACGAGGGTGGAGAGGATCTTCACGGCGGTGGTCTTGCCGGCACCGTTGGGACCGAGCAGCGCGAACACGGTCCCGGTCGGCACGGCGAGGTCGATGCCGTCGAGGACCGTCTTGTCCCCGTAGGCCTTACGAAGTCCCCTGGCCGAGATGGCGAGGGAGTGCGAAGTCGTTGTCGTCATGCCGAGGAGATTGCGGCAGGGCGCATTCAGCCGGGTTTCACGACGGTTTCAGTGCCCCGGAACCGGGCGGCGGAGAGTGACGTCCTGGGGCCCTGGAGCCGAGGGGCCGGCCACTGTCGGCAAGCCCTGACATGACCCGTCCACGGTGATGTACTAGAGTTATCTCGACATCGAGATATATGCCGAAGGCGCACAGCGGGCCACCGTTCGGTAAGGGTTACCTAACTAAGCCTTACCTTAGCGGATGTCCGGCTCGCCGAAGGCGGCACCACGCGGCGCCCGCCGAAGTGAGGCGCGGCGCGGAGTTACGCGCACATTGATGAAGGAGACTGTCGTGTCGGCGAACAGCTTCGACGCCCGCAGCACGCTGCGCGTGGGCGACGAGTCGTACGAGATCTTCAAGCTGGACAAGGTCGAGGGCTCCGCGCGCCTCCCTTACAGCCTGAAGGTGCTGCTGGAGAACCTGCTCCGCACGGAGGACGGCGCGAACATCACCGCCGACCACATCCGGGCGCTCGGCGGCTGGGACTCCCAGGCCCAGCCCAGCCAGGAGATCCAGTTCACGCCGGCTCGCGTGATCATGCAGGACTTCACCGGTGTGCCCTGTGTCGTGGACCTCGCCACCATGCGTGAGGCCGTCAAGGAGCTCGGCGGCGACCCGGCGAAGATCAACCCGCTGGCCCCGGCCGAGCTGGTCATCGACCACTCCGTCATCGCCGACAAGTTCGGTACGAAGGACGCCTTCGGCCAGAACGTCGAGCTGGAGTACGGCCGCAACAAGGAGCGCTACCAGTTCCTGCGCTGGGGCCAGACCGCCTTCGACGAGTTCAAGGTCGTCCCCCCGGGCACCGGCATCGTCCACCAGGTCAACATCGAGCACCTGGCGCGCACGGTCATGGTCCGGGGCGGCCAGGCGTACCCCGACACCCTCGTCGGCACCGACTCCCACACCACCATGGTCAACGGCCTCGGTGTGCTGGGCTGGGGCGTCGGCGGCATCGAGGCCGAGGCCGCGATGCTCGGCCAGCCGGTCTCCATGCTCATCCCGCGCGTCGTCGGCTTCAAGCTGACCGGCGAGCTCCCGGCCGGCACCACCGCCACGGACCTCGTGCTGACCATCACCGAGATGCTCCGCAAGCACGGCGTCGTCGGCAAGTTCGTCGAGTTCTACGGTGAGGGCGTCGCCGCCACCTCCCTCGCGAACCGCGCCACCATCGGCAACATGTCGCCGGAGTTCGGCTCCACCGCCGCGATCTTCCCGATCGACGACGAGACGCTGAAGTACCTCCGCCTGACCGGCCGCGACGCCCAGCAGGTCGCGCTCGTCGAGGCGTACGCCAAGGAGCAGGGCCTCTGGCTCGACCCGGCCGCCGAGCCGGACTTCTCCGAGAAGCTGGAGCTCGACCTCTCCACGGTCGTCCCCTCCATCGCCGGACCGAAGCGCCCGCAGGACCGCATCGTCCTCGCGAACGCCAAGGCACAGTTCGCCCAGGACGTGCGCAACTACGTCTCGGACGACGAGGAGGCGGGCAAGGAGTCCTTCCCGGCCTCCGACGCCCCGGCCACCCACAACGGCGTCCCGTCGAACCCGGTCACCGTGACCGCCCCCGACGGCACGACGTACGAGCTGGACCACGGCGCCGTCACCGTCGCCGCGATCACCTCCTGCACCAACACCTCGAACCCCTACGTCATGGTCGCCGCGGCGCTCGTGGCGAAGAAGGCCGTCGAGAAGGGCCTGACCCGCAAGCCGTGGGTCAAGACCACCCTCGCGCCGGGCTCGAAGGTCGTCACCGACTACTTCGACAAGGCGGGTCTGACCCCCTACCTCGACAAGGTCGGCTTCAACCTCGTCGGCTACGGCTGCACCACCTGCATCGGCAACTCCGGCCCGTTGCCGGAAGAGGTCTCCAAGGCGGTCAACGAGCACGACCTGGCCGTGACCTCGGTGCTCTCCGGCAACCGTAACTTCGAGGGCCGGATCAACCCCGACGTCAAGATGAACTACCTGGCGTCCCCGCCGCTGGTCGTCGCGTACGCCATCGCCGGCTCGATGAAGGTCGACATCACCAAGGACGCCCTCGGCGTCGACCAGGACGGCAAGCCCGTCTTCCTCGCCGACATCTGGCCCACCGAGGCCGAGGTGAACGACGTCGTCGCCAACTCCATCGGCGAGGACATGTTCAACAAGTCCTACCAGGACGTCTTCGCGGGCGACGCCCAGTGGCAGGCGCTCTCGATCCCCACCGGCAACACCTTCGAGTGGGACTCCGAGTCCACCTACGTGCGCAAGCCCCCGTACTTCGAGGGCATGACGATGGAGACGACTCCGGTCGAGGACATCACCGGCGCCCGTGTCCTGGCCAAGCTCGGCGACTCGGTCACCACCGACCACATCTCCCCGGCCGGTGCGATCAAGGCCGACACCCCGGCCGGCAAGTACCTCACGGAGCACGGCATCGAGCGTCGTGACTTCAACTCCTACGGCTCGCGCCGTGGTAACCACGAGGTCATGATCCGCGGCACGTTCGCCAACATCCGCCTGCGCAACCAGATCGCGCCGGGCACCGAGGGCGGCTTCACCCGCGACTTCACCCAGGCCGACGGCCCGGTCTCCTTCATCTACGACGCCTCGCAGAACTACCAGGCGGCCGGCACTCCGCTCGTCATCCTCGCGGGCAAGGAGTACGGCTCCGGCTCGTCCCGCGACTGGGCGGCCAAGGGCACCGCGCTCCTGGGCGTCAAGGCCGTCATCGCCGAGTCCTACGAGCGCATCCACCGCTCGAACCTCATCGGCATGGGCGTCCTCCCGCTGCAGTTCCCGGAGGGCCACACCGCCGAGACCCTCGGACTCACCGGCGAGGAGACCTTCTCCTTCACCGGCGTGACCGAGCTGAACGACGGCACCACCCCGCGCACCGTCAAGGTCACCACCGACACCGGTGTGGAGTTCGACGGCGTCGTCCGCATCGACACCCCCGGTGAGGCGGACTACTACCGCAACGGCGGCATCCTGCAGTACGTGCTCCGCAGCCTGATCCGCAACTAGGCATCAGCGGCAGTACGGCGAGAGGGCCGCATCCCCGGCGACGGGGGTGCGGCCCTCCCTCATGAAGCGGGGGTGACTACCAGGCTCAGTAGAGCAGCCGGTAGGTGTTCCAGCCGCCACCGATCTTCACGCGCGCCTTGTACGGCGAGGCGGCGCTGCCGGTGCCGGAGTAGCGCCAGAGGATGCCGTCCTTGTCACGGGCAAGCAGGTCGGCCTTGCCGTCGTAGTCGAGGTCACCCGTCGAGATGAGCACGTTGTACGCGTTCCATCCCGCGCCGATCTTGGTGCGGGTGGCGAACGGGGCCTTGTAGTTGCCAGTGCCCTTGTAGAGCCACAGGACGCCGGACTTGTCCTGGGCGACGAGGTCGCTCTTGCCGTCGCCGCTCAGGTCGCCGTTGCCCGCGATCTGGTTGTACGTGTTCCAGCCGCTGCCGACCTTGTACCGGCCCGTCAGCTTGCCGTTGCCGTAGCCCAGGTAGATGTAGAGCACACCGGAGCTGTCGCGGGCCAGCAGGTCGCCGGCGCCGGCGCCGCCGAAGTTGCCCGCGGAGACCATCTTGTTGTAGATGTTCCAGCCGCCACCGACCCGGAAACCCGAGAGCTCCCACGGCATGTAGTACAGCGAACCGGAGTAGTCCCGCGCCCACAGGCCGTCGGTCTTGGTGTCAGCGGCGTTGTTGACCTGACCCAGGTCCTTGATGTCGGACCAGTTGTCATCGCTGTTCGACTTGCGGGCGAGGAAGCCGCCCTCCTGGTTCTGCGTGTAACCGTACGAGTTGCCGGCCTTGTCGATTCCGTACAGGGCGGACGACACGGTGGCAGCCGCCGCTGCCGCGGCGGGCTGCTGCGCGGAGTTGACCGCGCTCGGAGCCACCGGGCTCGGGGAGTCGGCGGCGACGGCGGAGGTGCCGGTGCCGACGAGGGCGGCGGTGACTGCCGCAGCTGCCACGCGGGCGGCTATACGTCTGTGCTTACGGCCAGTGGTTTTGGCCACGAAGTACTCCATGGATCTAGATGAATGGTGGCCCGCCCGTCCCCGGAGGGAGGGCAGGCCACGGGTTTCATCCGAATCGTGTCATGACTTCGAGTGGGAAACCTTCAATTTTGGTCAGAAGATAAGACGATAGGTGTTCCAGCCACCCGTTCCGATCTGCACGCGGCTCCCGAAGGGGGCGGCTGCGTTGCCCGTGCCCTCGTAGAGGTACAGCGCGCCCTTGGCGTCCCGGCCGACGAGGTCGGTGGTGCCGTCCAGGTCGATGTCACCGGGGGCGAAGACGGTGTTGTACGTGTTCCAGCCGCCACCGACCTTGGTCCGGGCGGCGAAGGGGGCCTTGTAGTCGCCGGTGCCCTTGTAGAGCCACAGGACGCCGGACTTGTCACGGGCGACGATGTCGTTCCTGCCGTCACCGGTCAGGTCGCCGTTGCCCGCGATCTGGGTGTACGCGTTCCAGCCGCCGCCGACCGTGTACCGCTTGGTGACGGTGCCGTCGCCGTAGCCCAGGTACAGGTAGAGGTATCCGGCGGCGTCGCGGCCCAGGAGGTCACCGGCCTCGGCGCCGCCGAGGTCGCCCGCGGACACGAGGCTGTTGTAGATGTTCCAGCCGTGGCCGACGTTCTTGAGGGCGGAGTTGTCGTTGGCGCCGTAGTGGAGGTCCCCTGCCACGTTGGTCTGCCAGCGGCCGTCGGCGAGGCTGTCCGCGTTGTTGTCCACGCGGCCGAGGAACTTGACGTCCTTCCAGCCGGTGTCGAGCGGGACGCGGGTCTCGAGGCCGCCCTCACCGTTCGGGGCGTAGTAGTACGAGGCGCCCGTGCTGTCCACGCCGGCGATGCCGTACATGGGCGCGTCGCCCACCTCCGCGGCGAAGGCGGAGGCGCCGGTGCCGACGAGGGCCGCGGTTATCGCGGCTGCGGCGAGGCGGGTGGTTGCACGGCCGGAGATCTTGGCCACGTGTGTTCTCCATGGTGGTGGGTCGAGGCGTGACGCGCCGCGGGATACGGGGACACGCCACGGAATTGAGGGTGATCCTTTCACGAGTCCCTCACGGCTCCAAGGGTTTGACGCAAAGGCGTCAAAGCGACATCTCCGCCCCGAAGTCCCGGCGTTGCGGGCATGGGCGCAGGTCAGACCCGAGCGGCAGATCCGGCCGGTGCAGCGTCGGCGTGGCCCGCTGTGGTCAGCCGGTGAATACCGTGCAGCTGCGTCATCACATCCCGCAGCGACCGGCAGTCCCGCGGACCCGGGCCAGGTGCCGGCCGGGCGGTGCGGTGGCCGTCCTCCAGGGCATCCGCCAGCACGGAGAGCGCCGTCGTCACGCGCTCCGCCTCGCCCGACGAGGGGCGCGGCACCCCGTTCCCGACCCGCAGCGCGCACGCGGTCGCCGCGTCGACGACCAGTTCGGCGGCCACCGTCACCGCCGACCAGTCGTGGCGCCGCCCGCCGAAGGGGCCCGGCAGCTCCGCCGCGACGGTCTCCGCCGCGGCCCGTGCCTCGGCCAGCGCCCGATAGGCGGCGCCGCGCAGCGCCAGGCCCCGCTCGTCACCCCGTTGCCGGTCCCCGGCCGGGTCCGGCGCGTCCAGCACATGGCGCAGATACCGCTCCGTGCAGCGCAGCGTGACGGCGAACCGGTGGCCGACGCGCACCCGGGGGTCGGCCACCAGCGGCAGATGGCCGACGAGCAGCACGATGACGCAGGCCAGGAACGTCTCCAGCAGCCGGGACGCGGCCGCCTCGGTGTCACCCGCGGTGTGCACGAACGACAGCACCAGCACGGTGATCACCGCGGTCTGGAACGCGAAGTGGCGGGTGGACAGGGGCACCAGGGCCCCGGCCACCACGACCACCGCCACGACCACCGCCGAACCGAGGCCGCCGAGCGCGGCCATGAGCGCGACGAAGGCCAGAACTCCGGCCACGGTCCCGGCGAACCGGTTCACCACCCGCGAGAACAGCGGGCCCATGTCGGGCTTCACGAGGAAGGCCGCGGTGGCGGGCAGCCAGTACCAGTGGTCCTCGTGCAGCAGCAGCGCGACAGCCGCAGTGGCCGAGACGCAGAGCGCCACCCGCAGCCCGTACTCCCGCCCGGCGGAGGTGAACAGAGCCGGGCGGAAACCGGAGCGCGGGCCTGGCGCACGGGAGGGCCCGGGGTCCTGCGGGGCGCCCGCGCCGGCCGTCGTCCGGTCGAAGACCACCGCCGCCTCCAGCACCGCCCGGTCGAAGGCGAGCCGCTCGACGGTGTCCGGCCGCGGGCTCGGCAACGTACCCGCGGGTCCGCCGGAACGGACTGCCGCGGCCAGCCGCCGGGGGCCCTCGGCCACGGCGTCCGGGACCGGACGGCCCTCCCACAGCAACGCGATGCTCGCCTCGCAGAGTGCGACCCCCGAGCCGAAGCGTTCGGCGAGGGCGTGCGTGGCCCCGCCGGACGGGCGGGGCCACGGCATCAGCCGCATCAGCCGCAGCGCCTCGTCGGCCTGCTGCTGCGCGGCGACCAGGGCGCGCCGGGCGGACGGTGCCCCCGGGCCGCCGAGCGCGCCCAGCGCGTCCGCGAGCGCGTCGAACATGGCGGCGACGGCCTCGCGTTCACCGCTCCACCGGGGTGTGCCCGGCGATCGCGGGGCGCGCAGCAGCAGTCGCAGAACGACCAGCCAGCCCGCCCCGGACAGGAACCACAACGCCTTCAGCCACGCCGGGCCGGCCAGGGGCATCCCCATGCCGATCGTCGTGGTGACCAGCATCTGGAGGGCGGCGGCCGACCACACGGCGCCCCTGGCGCTCAGCGCCCCGGAGACCCAGCCCACCAGGAACAGCACGGGGACCGCCGCCCACCGCCCCGCCGCGTCCACGACCAGCGCGCCGGCGAACAGCCCCAGCGATCCTGCCGAGGCCGGCAGCCCTATGTGGACGAGCCCCTTGCGACGCGTCCCCGGGCGGTCGTTGACCCCGGCGAGCATGGCTCCGAGCGCGGCGAGGACACCGGGCCCCGGCTGCCCGAGGACGATGCCGGCCATGAGCAGGGGGCCCGCGCCGAACGCCCCGCGCACCATCGCCGTACGGGGCACGGGTGCCCGGCGCAGCCGCAGTACGTGGGTGAGCCAGACGGGCGCACGTCGCCGCGTCCTCGTGCTGTCGTACACCGCGGACCTCCTCTTTCACCGGCCGGACCACGGGTCCGGGGGGATGGAGCGGGCAACGGCGGCCGCCTACGGCCAACGTAGCCGGGCGATGTGGCGGGGCGGCTGCGACGGTGTTTCAGGTGTGTGATCACTCGGGGGACAGGGGACAGGGGACGGGGGACAGGAGACAGGGGACGGGGGACAGCGGCCGGGCGGCCGGTGGCGGGGTCTCACCGGTCGATGAACTGGTGGTCGCTGATGATGAGGCCCGCCGAGTCGAGGACGAGAAAGTCGAAGCCCACGGAGACGGCCGCGCCTGTCGCGGTCTCCGCCATCTCCCAGTTGAAGCGGACGGCTCCGTGGTGCCCGTCGGCGTCGGGCACCGCGCGGAAACGATGCCTGCCGGGAGCGACCCACTGGGCATGGGCGTCGGTCACCCGCGTCACCATGCCCGCGCGGCCACGGACTTCGCGCGACGGAGTGAAGTGCACGCACGCGGGGGCGAACAACGCGTCGACGAGGGCACGGCGCAGGTCCGGGTCGGGCTCGTTCCACATCGCGATGTACCGGTGGGCGAGGGCGTTCAGGGCTTCGGTGTCGGCGGTGCTCATGCGGTGGCTCCTTCTCGGGCGGACGGGGTGGGGGCGCCGGGTTTACCGGCCTTGCGGGGAAGCAGTTGGACGAGGGCGGTGAGGACGAGGGCGACGACGATCAGATGGATCAGCCCGTGCCGGAAGGCGGTGGGGACCCCGTCGCCGACGCTGCCGTAGTAGACGATGCCGACCGCGCCCACCCCCAGCGCGCCGCCCACCTGCTGAGCAGTGGTGAGTGCGCCGGCTGCTGCGCCGGCGTGCTCCTGGGCGACCCCGGCCAGCACGGTGGTCATGATCGGTCCCAGCGCCAGCCCCATGCCGATCCCGTCGACGAGGAGAGCCGGTACGAGCCAGGCGACGGGGGCCTCCTGCCCCACCATGACCAGCAGCAGGGCGAGGCCGACGACCCTCGTGAGCCCGCCGATCGCGATCACCTGCCGGCCGAGACGGGCCGTCAGCCGGGGGGCGAGGAGCGAGGCGGCCAGATATCCGGCACCGATCGGCACGAAGGCGAGCCCGGCCTGCAAGGCGTCGAGGCCGCGGCCCTGCTGGACGTACAGCGCGAAGATCAGGAAGTAGGCCGCCATGCCCATGGTGAACGCGAGGTAGGTGAACAGGCCGGCGACGAAACCGCGTTGGCGGAAGAGGGCCGGGTCGATCAGGGGCGACCGCGGGAGCCGCCGCCGGCCGAAGGCGGTGAAGAGCGCCGCGGAGGCGGTGAACGACATCCAGGTCCACGCGGGCCAGCCCTGTTCACGGCCCTCGATGAGCGGCAGCAGGGTGGCGGCGAGGGCCGCGGTGACCAGAGCGGCGCCGGCCAGGTCGAGGCGCGCGGCGTCGGCGGCCCGGCTCTCCGGGATCACCCGCCGGGCGACCGCCAGTACGGTGATGCCGATCGGCACATTGAGCAGGAAGCAGGCCCGCCAGCCGAGCCCGAACAGGTCGGCATGGATGAGGACCCCGCCGATCAGCTGCCCGAACACCGCCGCGAGCCCCATCGTCAGGGCGTAGGCGTTGATGGCCCTGACCCGCGCGGCACCCGAGTACGCCGTGCGGATGATGGCGAGTACCTGTGGCGAGAGCAGCGCGGCCGCGGCGCCCTGGGCCACCCGCGCCACGACCAGTGCGGTGGCGGACGGCGCCACACCGCACGCGACCGAGGCGAGCGTGAACAGGGCAGTCCCGAGCGAGAACATCCGGCGGCGCCCATGGACGTCCCCGAGCCGCCCGCCGAGGATCAGCCCCGATCCGTAGGCCAGGGCGTAGCCGGCGACGACCCACTCGATGGCGGTCGGGCCGGCGTGCAGATCGCGCTGGGTGGACGGGACGGCCACATTGACGATGAAGAAGTCGAGAACCGTGATGAACACGCCGGCCAGCACGGTCGGCAGAGTTCCGGAACGGGGCATGGCTGCTCCTTGGAAGCAGAGGGGGCTCGTGGCGAACCGAGCGGTGAATAGAACAGTCGGTCTACATCGCTGGATCCAGTAGATAGACTGGTTGTTCTACCGTCAAGTCCGTGTCAGAATCGGTGACGTGACGAAGACGAGACCGGGTCCCCGTGAACGGCTGGTCGAGGCCGCGCGCGACCTCACCTACACCCATGGCGTGCACGTCGGCGTGGACGCGATCCTCAGACAGGCCGATGTCGCGCGACGCTCCCTCTACCAGCACTTCGGCGGCAAGGACGGGCTGATCGCCGAGGTGCTGCGCAGCCACCCGGCCCACGCCCGCTACGTCGAGGTGATGGACGGCACCGGTGACGACCCGCGGGCGCGCGTTCTCGCGGTCTTCGACGAGCTGGAGGTGATCACCCGGCGTCCGGGCTTCCACGGCTGCCGGTACACGTCAGCCGACGTGGCCCTCACGGATCCGGCGCACCCCGCCCACGCGGAGGTCCGCGCCTTCAAGGACGGTCTGCACGAGCTGTTCGCGGCGGAGCTGACCCGTCATGGACACCCTGATCCGGAGTCCGGCGCCGACCAGCTCCTGGTGCTCATCGACGGCACGCTGGCCCACGCGGTCACCCGCCCCGACGCGCATCCGGCACTCGCCGCCCGGGGCATGGCCGAGATGGTGCTCGACCGGGCGGCGGGCCCCCGGCGCTGACCGCAGGCCGTACCGCAAGAGCGGGCCGGGGCCCCGGCCACCGCGAAACCGCAGGTCGTGCGCGGGCGGAGGCGCGACATCGGCGGACGAGGCCCTACGCTCGAAGGTCTGATGACGACGATCCGACCCACCTCGCCCGCCGCCAAGGCCGGAGCCGAGTCCGTGCGACGCAACAACCTCGGCCTCGTCCTGCGTGCCGTCCTGGAGGAGGGCGAGGTGACCCGCGCCCGGGTGGCGGCCCGCGTCGGGCTGACCAGGGCAGCGGTCTCCTCGCTCGTCGAGGAGCTGCTGGCGCTCGACCACCTGACCGAGTCGGGCAAGACGTTCAGCGGAAGCGCGGGACGCCCCGGCACCGTGCTGAAGGTGTCGGAGACCGGCCCGGCGGGACTCGGGGTCGAGATCAACATCGACTACGTCTCGGTGTGCGCGGTCGGGCTCACCGGCACCGACCGGGTCCGCGTCACCGAGCACATCGACAACCGGAACACCCCGCCGGCCGAGGTCCTCGCCCACGCCGCCCGCCTCACCAACCGGGTCATCACCTCGACCGGCGAGCAGGGGCTGAGGGCCGTCGGCGTGGAACTGGCCCTGCCCGGACTCGTCTCCGGCGGCATGGTCCGCCAGGCACCCAACCTGAACTGGTACCGCGTCGCGGCCGAGGGCATCTTCGGACAGGCGCTCAGCACGCTGAGGCCGGCCGGGCGGGCACTGGCGGTCAGCTCCGACAACGAGGCCAATCTGGCGGCGCTGGCGGAGCTGTGGTTCGGCGGCCTCGGCGACGCCCACTGCTTCCTCTACCTCACCGGCGAGATCGGCGTCGGCGGTGCACTGGTGCTCCAGGGCGAGCTGCTGCGCGGCGCCCACGGATTCGCGGGGGAGGTCGGGCACGTGGTCGTCGACCCGGAGGGGCCGCTGTGCGGATGCGGCGCCCGGGGCTGCCTGGAGCAGTACGCTGGACAGGCGGCCCTGCTGCGGGCCGCGGGCATCGACCCGGCCGCGGGTGTGCGCGGACTCGGTGAGCTGGAGAAGCGTGCGAGGGAGGGCGACCCGGACACGCTGGAGGTGCTGCGGGCGGCCGGTGACCGCATGGGCGTGGTGCTGGCCGGAGCGGTCAACCTCTTCGATCTGGGGACCGTCGTCCTCGGCGGCATCTACCGCGACCTGATGCCGTGGCTCGCCGGGGCGGCCGAGGCGCAGCTCAGGGACCGGGTGGTGTCGGGCCGGTGGCGGAGCGACGGCAGCGGGCTGCGGGCCTCCTCGCTCTCCGGCGACGCGGCACGGGGCGCGGCGGCGCGGGTGGTGCGCGGGGTCCTGGCGGACCCCGCGGCGTACGCGGCGCACTGACGGCGGGTCAGGGTCCGCTTCCCCCTCCCCCCCCGCCACCCGCGGCCGGCAACGAGCGAGGAGCCGCCCCGCCCCGCCGCGGAGGGGCCCGCGCAGCAGACCGCCCCGCCCGCACCGCGGACGGGCCCGCGCAGCAGACCGCCCCGCCCGCACCGCGGACGGGCCCGGGGAGCAGACCGCCCCGCCCCGCCGCGGACGGGCCCGCGCAGCAGATCGCCCCGCCCGCCGTGGGTGCGGCGAACGGGGCGGCCGAGGGGCGTGCCGGACTACTTCCGGTGCGCGGCGATCAGTTGCTGGTACCAGCGGTAGCTGTCCTTCGGCGTGCGCTCCAGCGTGTCGTAGTCGACCCGGATGATCCCGAACCGCTTCGCGTAACCCAGCGCCCACTCGAAGTTGTCCAGCAGCGACCAGACGTAGTAGCCGCGCACGTCCACGCCCGCGTCCATCGCCGCCCGCAGCGCGGTCAGGTGCGTCTGCAGGTACTCGACCCTGTCGGCGTCGTGCACCGATCCGTCGGCGTCCACGGTGTCGAACTCCGCCGAGCCGTTCTCCGTGATGTGCACCGGCGGCAGCGCGTCGCCGTACGTCTGCTTCAGCGCGGTCAGCAGGTCCGTGAACGACTCGGGCACGACCGGCCAGTTCATCGCCGTCTTGCGGACGCCCCGGTACTCGCCCTCGCTGTACCGGTTGTCGGTGGCGACCCGCAGCGCCGGGTCGGCCTCGCGGTGCGGGGCCGCGGCGACCACGATGGGGCGGTAGTAGTTGATGCCCAGGAAGTCCATCGGCTGGGAGATCAGCTCCAGGTCGCCCTCGCGCCGGAAGTCCTGGGCGGTGATGAGCTCGCCCCAGGTCTCCTCCTCGGTGACCGGGTAACGGCCCGCCAGGATCGGCTCGGTCCACACCAGGTTGTGCTGGGTGTCCGCGCGGACCACCGCGGCGAGGTCGGCGTCCGACTCGGTGGCCGGGACGTTGCGGTCGAGGTTGAGCGTGATCCCCGCCTCGCGGACCCCCGCCGCCCGCAGTTCCTTCATCGCCAGGCCGTGGCCGACGAGCAGGTGGTGCGCGGCGGCCAGGGCTCCGCGCCCCTCCTTCGCGCCCGGAGCGTGCCGCCCGACCGAGTAGCCGAGGAACGCGCTGCACCACGGTTCGTTCAGCGTGATCCAGCGCGGCACCCGGTCGCCCAGGTGCTCGGCCATGATCGCCGTGTACTCCCCGAAGCGTTCGGCGGTCTCGCGTACCCGCCAGCCGCCCTTGTCCTCCAGGGCCTGCGGGAGGTCCCAGTGGTAGAGGGTGGCGGCCGGCTCGATGCCCGCTTCGAGGAGCTCGTCGACCAGCCGGGAGTAGAAGTCCAGTCCCTTGAGGTTCACCGCCCCGCTGCCCTCGGGCTGGATGCGCGACCAGGCTATCGAGAAGCGGTACGAGTCCACGCCGAGGCCGCGCAGCAGGGCCACGTCCTCGGGATAGCGGTGGTAGTGGTCGCACGCCACGTCACCCGTGTCACCCCCGTCGGTCTTCCCCGGCGTGTGGCTGTAGGTGTCCCAGATGGACGGGCCGCGGCCGTCTTCGTCCACGCCGCCCTCGATCTGGTACGAGGCCGTGGCCGCGCCGAAGACGAAGCCGGGCGGGAACACCGGGAAGTCACTCATGGAAACCCTTACTTGACCGAGCCGCCGGTGATCCCGGCGGCGATGTATTTCTGGGACAGGACGAGCAGGACCGCGGCGGGCACGGCCGACAGGACCGAAGCGGCCATGACCGAACCCCAGTCACCGACGTGGGCGCCGATGTACTGGTAGATGCCCAGTGTGACGGGCTTCACGTCGTCCGTGGTGTTCAGGGTCAGCGCGAACATGAAGTCGCTCCACGCGTACAGGAACGAGAACAGGCCCGCTGTGATCAGGGAGTTGCGGCTCATCGGCAGGACGACCTGGACGAACGTACGGATGCGGCCGGCGCCGTCGACCTCGGCGGCCTCGATGACCTCGCGCGGGATGGACACCATGAACGAGCGCATCAGCACGATCGCGAAGGGGATGCCGAGTGAGGCGTCCGCCAGCATCAGGCCGAAGTAGGAGTTGACCAGGCCGAGGTCCACGTACGCGCTGTACAGGGCGTTCGCGATGACGATGCCCGGCACCATCTGGGTGATGAGCGTGCCGAAGACGATCGTCCTGCTGCCGCGCAGTTTGAACTGCGCCAGGCCGTACGCCGCCGGTGCGGAGATCGCCAGGCAGATGGCCACGGCGCCGAGTGCCACGGCCAGCGAGGTCAGCAGGTTGCCGCCCTGCTCCGTGAGGGCGGACGTGAAGCCGGAGAAGTCCACGCCGGTCGGGACCGGGCCGACGTCGACCAGGCTCGCGTCCGGTTGCAGGGCGGTGTTGATCATCCAGTACAGCGGGAACAGCATCACCGCGAGGACGACGACGCCGAAGACGGTCGCACCCCAACGGCGCTTCGGCCGGTGGACGGCGGGAGCCGGGGCGGCGGGGATCTGGGTGGTGGTCGCCATGCCGGTCACTTCCCCTCATTGCGGTTGACGCGCAGGTAGAACACCGCGAAGACGGCGGAGATCAGGATCAGGATGTTGCCGACCACGGCACCGGCCCCGAAGTCCATCTGGACGAACGAGTTCTGGTACGTGAGCGTGCCGAGCGTCTGGGTGGAGTCGGCAGGCCCGCCGTCGGTGAGGGCGAGGACCAGGTCGAGGATCTTCACCGTCGACATGAAGCCGAGCACGAGCACCACGGTGATGACGGGCTTGAGCATGGGCAGGGTGACCGAACGGAACGTACGCCACGCGGACGCGCCGTCGAGCGAGGCGGCCTCGTTCAGCTCCTTCGGGACTTCCTGGAGGCCGCCGTAGAGGATCACCATGTTGAACGGGATGCCGATCCAGATGTTCACCAGGATCACCGAGATCAGCGCCATGCTGGTGCTCGTCAGCCACGGAGTGTCACCGGGGAGGCCGACGGTGTCCAGGAAGGAGTTGAGGACACCGGTGTCCTGGTCGAAGATGCGCCGCCACACGATGCCGGAGACCACCATCGGGACCAGCCACGGCAGCAGGATCAGCGAGCGCAGGATGCCGTTCAGCGGGAAGCGGCGGGTGAAGAAGACGGCGAGGGCCAGCCCGATGCAGAACTGGCCGAGGAGCGATCCGACGGTGAAGAGGATCGTCTGCCACAGGGCCTTGCCGAACAGCCCGTCGTCGAAGACCTTGCTCCAGTTGTCGAAGCCGTTGAACGGCGCCTCACCGGTGAAGAAGGTGGAGGGCGAGTAGTCCTGGAAGCTCATCACGATGTTGCGGACGAGCGGGTAGCCGAAGAACAGCGCCATGAAGATGACGGCGGGGGCGATGAACCCCCACTGGGCGAGCGCCCTGCGGCGCTTGGCGCTCCGCGGATTCACGGGCTTCTTGACCGCACCGGCGGCGGGCGCCTTCGGGTCGGCCGGCAGCGCGGCGGCCGAGGCTGTGGTGGATGACATGGTTCGTTACCTCAGTTCCCGCTCGTGACCTGCTGCTGGGCACGCTTGAGAGCGGCCTCGCTGGACTCACCGGTGAGCGCGGACTGGAAGGCGCTCTGCAGGGCCAGCGACACGGAGGACCACTGCGCGCCGAGCTTCGCGGTACGCGAACGGGCCGTGGCGACCTGGTCGGCGAGGGCGGCCAGTTCCGGCGCCTTCGTACGCCACACGGCGGCGGCCTTCTCGTTGGCCGGGACCATCCAGCTGTTGATCGCGTAGGTGATCTGCTCCTGCTCGCCCGACATGCAGCCGATGATCCGGGCGGACATCTTCTCCCGCTCGCTGTCCCCGGTGTTCGGCACGGTCAGCACCCCGCCGCCCAGCGGGCCCACGGAGTCGTCGCCCGCCTTCGGGACCGGGATCTGTGCGATACCCCAGTTCAGCCCCTTCTTGGAGTTGAGCGTCTCCACCTGCCAGGGGCCGTTGATCATCATGGCGGCGTTGCCGGCCATGAACTGGTCGTTCACATCGGCCTGGGTCCAGTTGACCGTGGACTTGGACAGGGAGCCGTCCTTCAGGAGGCTCTTCCAGTAGTCCAGCGCCCCGGCCACCTGCGGACTGTCGAGCTTCGTCTCGTCGCCGCCGTTGGACCACATGAACGGGGTGAACTGGAAGACGCCGTCCTCCGCACCGCCCGCGCTGAGCGCGAGGCCGTACCGCTTGCCCCGGGTGAGCTTCTTCGCGGTGTCCTGCATCTCGGCCCAGGTGGTGGGCACCTTCAGACCGGCCTTGTCGAGGGTGTCCTTGTTGTAGAACAGCGCCAGGGTGTTCACGGTGCGCGCCGCCCCGTAGTACGTCCCGTCGTACGAACCGAAGTTGACGATCCCGTCGGGGATGTCCTTCGTCGTCAGGCCGAGGTCCTTCAGCGGGATCAGCCCGCCGGCCTCGGCGAACGTCGGCATCTCCGAGGCGTCCAGCTGGAGCACGTCGGGCAGCGACTTCGAGGACGCCATCCGCAGGGCCTTCGTCATCACCTGCGCTGCGGGGACGCTCTGCTGCTCGATCTTCACCCCGAGCGCCTTGCTGCACCGGGCCAGCGTCTGGGCGTCCCAGCGGTGGTAGGACTCGTCGGTCGACGAGTTCATGACGGTGTACACGTCCGGGTCCCGCTGCTGCCCGCAGCCGGACAGGACGACGCCGCCGAGCAGCGCGGAGACGACGGTGAGCGGGACGATGACCCGCCGGTGATGGCGGCGGCGCGGCTGGCGCATGCCGTCCGGAGAAGGTGCTGTCACGATGGTGCCCTTGCGTGAGAGGGGTGCCGGCCCGGGGGGACCACTGTGTCCCGACGAGGTGGATCCGTCCGCCCGGGGCGCGGGTCCGGCAGGCCCGCGCGCGGGGAGAAGGGGTGTCCGACGGCGAAGGTCCGCGCCGGACACCCCCGGTGGGGTCAGCTGACGCCGAGCAGGTGCTCCATGGCGAGCTGGTCGAGCGCCTCGAAGGCCATCGAGCGCTCGGCGGCACCGTCCACGTCGAAGTCCTCGTACGCGGAGCGGTCCGCGAGCAGGGCCTTGACGCCGTCGGCGGCGGTGGGCTGCGCCAGCTCGTCCAGGCGGGAGGCGGTCAGCGCCTCCTGGACGGCCGGGTCGGCGCGGAACGCCAGCGCGCGCTCCTTGAGGATCAGGTAGTTGCGCATGCAGTTCTTCGCGGACTCCCAGACCCCGTCGATGCCGTCGGTGCGCACCGGCTTGAAGTCGAAGTGCAGCGGGC
Organism: Streptomyces sp. NPDC005761; assembly: GCF_040630635.1. Classification (NCBI taxonomy): domain Bacteria; kingdom Bacillati; phylum Actinomycetota; class Actinomycetes; order Kitasatosporales; family Streptomycetaceae; genus Streptomyces; species Streptomyces sp. NPDC005761. The sequence goes on from NZ_JBEXXX010000018.1 coordinate 16,668, forward strand.
CCGCGTAGTCCGAGCTCTCCAGCAGGTCGACGAGCCAGAAGGCCTGGCGCAGGTCGCCGGCGCCGAAGCGGAGGTCCTGGTCGTACTTGATGCCGGACTGGCCGTTGAGGTCGATGTGGAAGAGCTTGCCCGCCCACAGCGCCTGCGCGATGCCGTGCGCGAAGTTCAGCCCGGCCATCTGCTCGTGACCGACCTCGGGGTTCACGCCGTACATCTCCGGGCGCTCCAGGCGCTCGATGAAGGCCAGTGCGTGTCCGACGGTGGGGAGCAGGATGTCGCCGCGCGGCTCGTTCGGCTTGGGCTCGATCGCGAACTTCAGGTCGTAGCCCTGGTCCACGACGTACTCGCCGAGCAGGTCGAACGCTTCCTTCATCCGGTCCAGCGCGACCCGCACGTCCTTGGCCCCGCCGGACTCGGCGCCCTCGCGGCCGCCCCAGGCGACGTACGTCTCGGCGCCCAGCTCGACGGCGAGGTCGATGTTGCGGACGACCTTGCGCAGCGCGAAGCGGCGGACGTCGCGGTCGTTGGCGGTGAAGCCGCCGTCCTTGAAGACGGGGTGCGTGAAGAGGTTGGTGGTGGCCATGGGGACCTTGAGACCGGTGCGGTCCAGGGCGGCCTTGAAACGCGTGACGATCGCGGCGCGCTCACTGTCGGAGGCGCCGAACGGGATCAGGTCGTCGTCGTGGAACGTCACACCGTGCGCGCCGAGTTCCGCGAGGCGCTCGACGGACTCGACCGGGTCCAGGGCGGGGCGGGTGGCGTCACCGAAGGGGTCGTTGCCTCGCCAGCCGACGGTCCAGAGCCCGAAGGTGAACCTGTCGGCGGGGGTGGGGGTGAAGCGGTTCGACATTCTGCTGCCTCTTGTCGACATGGCCCGGGCGGCTGCTCTGCCGTCCGACCGATTTGTTTGCTGGCAGTACTAATACGGCATCTCGGCGTTAGTTTCTAGACCATCCCAGTGACACATCCGTCACATAGGGGCAACACGGCTGCCTGTCGGCGGTCTTGAGGCCCATGTGGGGCGGGTTGTGAGCCGCTCCAGAAGCTATCGAAGCGCTTCGAAGAATTATTTGTTTTGTGTACGATCAAAATCGGGACCCACAGGAACGAGGTACGACATGCCGTCGCGACCAGCCAGCAACCCGGACACCGCACCGGTATCGGCCGTCATCGGCGTGGACAGCTCCACCCAGTCCACCAAGGCCGCCGTCGTCGACACCGCCACCGGCCGGCTCCTCGCCGTCGGCCGCGCCCCGCACACCGTGACCGGGCAGGGCGGTGCCCGTGAGAGCGACCCCGAGCAGTGGTGGCAGGCCCTGTGCGCGGCCGTCGCCGACGCCCTCACGGAATCGGGCCTGGACCCGTCCGCCGTCACCGGGATCGCCGTGGCCGGCCAGCAGCACGGACTCGTCACCCTGGACGCCGACGGCCACCCGCTGCGCCCCGCCCTCCTGTGGAACGACACCCGCTCCGCCCCGCAGGCCGCCGCCCTCACCGCCGCCCTCGGCCGGGAGGCCTGGCTGAGGCGCACCGGATCGGTCCCCGTCGCCTCGATGACCGCCGCCAAGTGGATGTGGCTGCGCGAGAACGAACCGGCCACCGCCGCCGCGACCGCCTCCGTCCGCCTCCCGCACGACTTCCTCACCGAGCGGCTGAGCGGCGCCGCGGTCACCGACCCGGGCGACGCGTCCGGCACCTTGTGGTACGACCCCGCCACCCAGGGTTACGACCCCGAGCTGCTGGCCCTCACCGGTCTCCGTGCGGACATGCTGTCCACGGTCGCCGCCACCGGAGCCACCCGCGCCGGACATCTCACCGCCGAGGCCGCCCGCGCCCTCGGCCTGCCCGCCGGCATCCCGGTCGCCGCCGGCACCGGGGACAACATGGCGGCAGCGGTCGGCCTGGGCCTGGGGGCCGAGGGACTCCTCGACCACCCCGTGGTCAGCCTCGGCACCTCGGGCACCGTCTTCGCCGCCACCCGCAACCGCCCGCACTCCGCGCTGCTCGCCGGATTCGCCGCCACCGACGGCACCCGCCTCCCGCTGGGCTGCACCCTGAACTGCACCCTCGCCGTGGACAAGGTCGCCGAGCTGCTCGGCCTGGACCGTGAGGACGCCGCCCCCGGCGGTGAGACCGTGCTGCTGCCCTTCCTGGACGGCGAACGCACCCCGGACCTCCCCGCCGCCTCCGGCCTCCTGCACGGGCTGCGGCACGACACGACCCGGCAGCAGATCCTCGGCGCCGCCTATGAGGGCGCGGTCGTCGCCGTCCTGCGCGCCCTGGACGAACTGCCGCTCGACGCGCCCGGCGCGCCGCTGCGGCTGATCGGCGGGGGAGCGCGCGGCACGATGTGGGTGGAGACCGTGCGCCGGCTGTCCGGCCGTGCGGTGATCCTCCCGGACTCCGCCGAGCTGGTCGCCCTCGGAGCGGCCGCCCTGGCCGCCGGCGCCGCCACCGGCCGCGACCCGGTGGCCCTGGCGACGGAGTGGGGCGCCGGCGAGGGCCGCGAACTGCCTGCCGTGCCCAGGGACACGGCGACCTGGGACCGGGTGACCTCGGTCCTCGACCGGGCGGCACCCGCACTCCTGACGACGCACCCCTGACGACGCACCCCGAACACCCCGAACACCCCGTACCACCGGCCAAGGAAGACCCCCCATGAAGTTCACCGACGGCTTCTGGCAGATGCGAGACGGTGTGAACGCCTCGTACGCCACCGAAATCCGCGACCTGCGCCTCGACGCCGACCGCCTCACCGCCCACGCCGCCGTCAAGCGCGTGACGCGGCGCGGGGACACCCTCAACGCCCCCCTGATCACGGTGGAGGCGTACGCCGCGGCCGAAGGCGTCATCGGCGTCCGTGTCACCCACCTCGCCGGCAGGCGCCGCCCCGGTCCGGACTTCGGCCTCCCCGGCGCCACCGGCGACACCACGGCGACCACCCGCGACGACGGCCCCACCGCCGAACTCACCAGCGGTCCGCTCACCCTGCGTCTCCCCACCGAGGGCGACTTCGGCCTGGAGTTCCTCGACGCGGACGGCCGCCTGCTGACGGCCGCCGGGCGCAAGGGCACCGCCTTCGCCACGGTCCAGGACGGCGCCCACCACATGGTCGCCCAGCTCGCCCTCGGCGTCGGCGAGACGATCCACGGCCTCGGCGAGCGGTTCACCCCGTACGTCAAGAACGGCCAGGTCGTCGACATGTGGCAGGCCGACGGCGGCACGAGCAGCGAACAGGCCTACAAGAACGTCCCGTTCTACCTCTCCTCACGCGGCTACGGCGTCTTCGTCAACCACCCCGGCAAGGTCTCCTTCGAGGTCGGCTCCGAGGCGGTCGGCCAGGTGCAGTTCAGCGTCGAGGACCAGACGATGGAGTACTTCGTCGTCGCCGGCCCCACGCCCAAGGACGTCCTCACCCGCTACACCGCCCTGACCGGCCGCCCGGCCCTGCCCCCGGCCTGGTCGTTCGGGCTCTGGCTCACCACCTCCTTCACCACGAACTACGACGAGGCCACCGTCACGTCGTTCGTCGACGGCATGGCCGAGCGCGGCATCCCGCTCTCCGTCTTCCACTTCGACTGCTTCTGGATGCGCGAGTACCAGTGGTGCGACTTCGAATGGGATCCGGACACCTTCCCCGACCCGGTCGGCATGCTCGCCCGGCTCAAGGACAAGGGCCTGAAGATCTGCGTCTGGATCAACCCGTACATCGCGCAGAAGAGCGCCCTGTACGCGGAGGGTGCGGAGAAGGGCTACTTCGTCCTCACCCCCGAGGGCGACATCTGGCAGTGGGACAAGTGGCAGGCCGGCATGGCGCTGGTGGACTTCACCAACCCCGAGGCCACCGCCTGGTTCCAGGCCAAGCTGAAGACCCTCCTCGACCAGGGCGTCGACGGCTTCAAGACGGACTTCGGCGAGCGCATCCCGACCGACGTCGTCTGGCACGACGGCTCCGACCCGGAGCGGATGCACAACTACTACACGCACCTGTACAACAAGGCCGTCTTCGAACTCCTGGAGAAGGAGCGGGGCCAGGGCGAGGCCGTCCTCTTCGCCCGCTCCGCCACCGCCGGCGGCCAGCAGTTCCCGGTCCACTGGGGCGGCGACTGCTGGTCCTCGTTCGGCGCCATGGCCGAGTCCCTGCGCGGTGGGCTCTCCCTGTCGCTGTCCGGGTTCGGCTTCTGGAGCCACGACATCGGCGGCTTCGAGGGCACGCCCGACCCGGCGGTCTTCAAGCGCTGGCTCGCCTTCGGCCTGCTCTCCTCGCACAGCCGCCTGCACGGCTCCTCGTCCTACCGGGTGCCGTGGGAGTTCGGTGACGAGGCGGTCGCGGTCGCCAAGCAGTTCACCGAACTGAAGCACCGCCTCATGCCGTACCTGTACGGTGCCGCCGTCGAGGCCCGCGACACCGGCGTCCCCACCATGCGCCCGATGCTGCTGGAGTTCCCCGACGACCCGGCTACCCGCACGGTGGACCGCCAGTACCTGCTCGGCCCGGACCTCCTTGTGGCGCCGGTCTTCAGCGAGGACGGCCAGGTCGAGTACTACGTCCCCGAGGGCACCTGGACCCACTTCCTGACCGGTGAGACCGTCGCGGGACCCGCCTGGCACCACGGCACCCACGGGTTCGACAGCCTCCCGCTGCTGGTCCGCCCCGGCGCCGTCCTGCCGCTCGGCGCGGACGCGTCCCGTCCCGACGCCGACTGGACGCAGAACCTCCAGCTGCGCGTGTACGCCCCCGAGGGCCTCGGCGACTTCACCCGCACGGTGACGGTCCCCGACCTCACGGGCGCCCCGGCCGCGACGTACGAGCTGGTCCGCGAGGGCGGCACGCTCCGCGTCACGACGGACACGGACCGGCCGTACGAGGTCGTGGTCGTCGGTGACACGTCCCTGGACGTCGTCCGGGGCTGAGGTCGCGGCCGGCCCGTCGGCCCCTTCGGTCGCAGCGCCGGGTGCGCCGGACCGAAGGGGTGACGCGCCGGAACGCGGCGGGACGGGCCGCCCCGTCCCGCTGCTCCGGCCGGGCGAGGCCGATCGGGCAAAACTGGCGAACAGTCACCCGAGGGAGCCCCTTCGGGCGCGTCGCTCCCGCACGACCACGTGACGGTGTGTCAGACAAGGCCCGTGAAAAGTGCGGTGGCGGCCTCGCCGGTGTCTGTAGCGTCTCCTGCCCAGGGGGGCGGGTTCTCGCCGGTGGCGGCGTTCCGGAACCCCTTCACGGTGCCCCACGGCGCGCCCGCGGGGTCGGGCGCGATCGAAGCGGTGTTCGTGGACGGGGCCGGGGTGCTGCGGTACCTGACCTCGAACGGCGGCGTGTGCTGGGGCGTGGAGGACCTGCCCGGCGGTCCGTACACGCTCGGCGGCGGGGCGGAGCGCTTCGGCGGGATCGTGGCCGTGACCGGGTGCTCCGGCGACCCGGCCGGGGTCAACGTGTTCTGGACCGACGGGGCCGGGACGCTCGGGCAGCTGGAACTGACTCCGCAAGGCTGGAGCGACTCGCCGCAGTGCCCGGTGGGCTCGGTCCCGATCGTCACCGGTCTCAGCGTCGCCTACTCCCCGCCGGGCGGCGACGACCCGCCGCGCCCTCTCCTGTACGGCGCACAGGACTCCTCCACCGTCGGCGTCACCGCGTTCGACGGCAACGGCTGGACCCGGTACCAGTCCTTCGGCAGTCCTGACTACGCGCCCCAGTACAACGGAATGGTGCTGGCGCCGACCGAGGCGACCGCGACGAGCTTCTGCCCGCACTTCAACGTGTTCTTCAACTGGAGTGGCACCCCCAGCGTCACGCAGCTGTCCGGCTCGGGGAACGGCAACGTCCTGACGCCGTGGCACACCCTCGCGTCTCCCGGGCTCAGCGGCGGGCCGGGCGTGGCCGGCGGCGGCTTCCCGGGCGGGCTCGTCGCGGTGATCCAGGCCTACGCCGAGAGCGGGCCGCTCATCCCTGCCTGCGTCTACGTGGACAACGAGCCGGGCGGCGAGCGGAACCTGATGGTCTGGCCGGCCGGGTTCACCGGGGCGATGGCGCTGCCGGTGCCGAATCTGGGGTGCCGGCTGGCCGTCGCCGGGCAGGCCGTGGCCGGCGTCAACACGACCCTGTACGTGATCGGCTCCGACGACAGTGTCTACGCCATCCCGCAGATCAGCACGTGCTTCAACGGCCAGACGCCGATGATGGGCCCGGCCTCGCAGATCTACGCCGGCGGATCCGGCACGGACCCCGTGCAGCTCGCCCCGGACCAGGTGCCGGGTGACGCCCCCGCACTGTTCGTGATCGGCGACGACCGGAGTCTCTGGCTCTACGAACCCTCCGACCAGCCCGGCAGCTACAGCACCACGCTCCCCGGCTGTACCGGCCAGTGGTCCGGCTACCAGGTGCTGCAGAACGTCCCGCTGCCGCCCGTCGAGCTGGTCAGCCCCATGCCCGCCGGCACGGCGCTGCCCCTCGGCTCGAGCGTCAGCACGCCTCTGAACACCAGGCTGACCGTGCAGCCGGCCGGTCTGCTGCTCACCGCGGGCGACACCCCGGTGTGGTCCGTGCCCCTCGACGGTGTCGGCGGTGCGATGCTGACCCAGAGTGCCGACCTGACCGTTGTCGACATGTCCGGCAACACGCTCTGGACGTCGGGAACCGGGACGACCGCTGGCACGGCGAGCCTCAGAATCGTCGACGCCCCGCCCAGCGTCCAGCTCGTCGGTGACGACGGCTTCCCCTTCTGGTTCTCGAACCGTACGCAGGCCCCGTGTCCGGCCGGCACCCCGATCGCCGCCGGCGCTCAGATCGCCGCCGACGGATTGGTGCTGGTCATGCAGCTCGACGGCGACCTGGTCCTGCTCGACCGGTCCGGTCAGCCGGTCTGGAACACCGGCACGGACGGGAGTGACGGCAACACCCCCGGACACTCGGCCGCTTTCACCGAGGCGGGCGCGATCGAGGTCTACGACAGCACCGGGGTGGACCTGGTGTGGAGCTCCGCCGCCTTCGGGGGCAGTCCCGGCGACACCCTCACCCTGTCCAGGGGGCCCGGGCCCTGCCTGGAGATCACGTCCACCGGTGCCCTCGTCTTCCGGGTCGGCCAGCCGCCGCCCAGCAGCGATGACGCCACCGGTTGCCCTCCCGGCTGGTGGTTCACCCCCGGCACCGGCATGACCGGCCGGGACGGCTCCCAACTGCTCATGCAGGAGCAGCAGGTGCTGTTGTGGGATCAGGTCGGAACGGACTACTGGTCGCAGCCCGGATCGGGCGCCGTGTTCACCACCGACGGCGATCTGCAACTGCTCGACGGCCAGGGCACCGCCATCTGGAAGGCGGGCGTGAACGGCGCCCAGCTCATCGTGGACAAGTCCCCCGGCACTCTCTGCATCGTCGACGACAACGGCGACAGCCTCTGGATCGTCCCCCCGTCCGGCTGACCGGCGAGCCGACCGCCGATCCGACCCGAAGTCGCCGCCAACTCCCGGAGACCGCCCGTGAGCACGCCGTACCCCAAGATGCCGTTCAGCGCACAGGTCAGCAGTGTCCTGATCCAGGACGCCATCAACACCAACACCGTCGTGGTCAGCCTCGACCAGGATCTTCCGCAGAGTGCGGCCCCCTGGGTCGGCACGTTCTGCAACCCGTTCGCGAACGGGCTGGCCGAGGCCTTCGTCATCACCGACACCGCTTCGGACGGGACCTCGAACAACGGCACGTACGCGCTGAACTACCTCGCCCAGGATCCCACCGCGGTGCACGGCTGGACCCTGACCCCGATCCCCGGCATCCCGGACGGCTGCACGCCGGTATCAGTCGTCTCGTGCATGGCCGTCGGTTTCCCGAACTTCTTCTGCACCCTGAGAAACGCCTTCGGCGCGTCGCGCATGCTCTGGCACGGCTGGCTCGACGGTGACGGCAACATCGTCACGGAGACCTTCGAGTTCATGTACCCGGTGCCGACCCTCAAGGTGGCCTACTACAACCCCGTCATCCAGGGCCGGAGCAACGGTCCTCTCCCGACCACCGGCGAGGGACCGTTCCCGATCGTCTACTCCGTCACCGACATGAACTACGTCGGTCCCGGGCTGCCCCTGTGCAGCACGCTGAGCTTCGACGGAGCCGCCTGGCATCAGGACTCCGCGCTGCTGGGCGAGCCTGGTTCGCCCTACACCGCGTCGGACTGGACGCTGTTCCCGATCGCGCAGCAGTTCGGCAACTGGGTCATGGTCTGCGCCAACAAGTCGTTGCCCGCCGGTGAGTCACTGACCTCGGTGTGGCGGATCGACGGAACCGTGGTCACCCAGTCCCCGTACTCCCGCGCCCGTCCACCGGTCTCGCCGCCACCGGTCACCGCGGCGGAGTCGTTCGCGGACGTCTGCTGGGAAGGGATGGAGTACGGCTTCCGGCCGCTGTACGTCGACACCAACGGCGTGCCCTTTCTCTACGACGCCGAGTACGGCAGCATCGTGCTGCCGGTGAACACGAGCAGCACCATCACATCGGCCCGGGCCGTCACCGACGACACGGGCATGACCTCGGTGTTCCTCGTCGACTCGGACGAGAACCTCTTCTTCCTGACCCAGACCGGGCTCTTCAGCAGCAGTGCCGCGCCCGAGAAGTACACGATCCAGTGGGCGCCGAGCGTCGCGATCTCCGGCAGCCTCACCGACAGCGGCGGAGTCAACGAGGGCTGCGCAGCCCTGTACCCGTCGCTCTTCCCCTACGACCCGCCCACGCTGTTCACGGCCAACGCGGCAGGCGAACTGCGGCTGCGCCAGCTCAACGCGGCCACCGACGCCGGTCCGGGCGGCTGGATGAACCACACGCCGGCGCTGGCCCAGGTCAACACGTACGAGTTGGCGACGTACCGTACCCAGTTCATCCTCACCGACGTCAACGGCGTGCCGGTGAGCAACCGGAAGGTCGACGTCAGCGCCTCGACGGTGACCGCCGCCGTCCTCAACGGCATCGTCCAGATGATCGGGCCCGGCGACGGCCAGTCCGCCACCGTCACCACGACGGCGGGCGGCACCGCCACCGTCGCCCTCGTCGCGAGCGACTTCGCCCCCGCCACCCTCACCTTCACCGATGCGCCGGGCCAGTCCGGCGACGACGCCGACGACGAGCCCGCGTTCGGGGCGCAGAGCGTCGCGCCGGCCGCCCCGGTGCAGGCGTACCTCGCCGGCAGTGCCGACGGCATCGCCGACGGAGGCCTCGGCACCACCGGCTCCCTCGACTACATGGGCGCCGGCAACACCACCTTCACCTCCGACACGATCTCCGGAGCGCAGAACCCCAACCCCGACCGCCCCGGCAGCCTGTTTCCCGGCGTGCAGGGCGACAACCCCGTCATGTCCGCGGACCAGGCACACACGGCTGTCCAGAGCCTCATGGCCAAGGGGACCGGGCAGTCGAACCAGGTCCCGAGGGCGGCGGACGCGGACGGCGCCCTGGCGGGATTCATCCTCAACCGCGACGTCGTCACGGGCCGGCCCCGCTACCAGGAGTTTTACGGCCGGGACGCCTACCTGCGTGAACTGGCCCTCCACAACACCTTCATCGGCGAGAGCCTCTGGGGTGACATCGAGAGCATCGCGGACAGCGTCTGGCAGGGCATCAAGTCGGCCGCGATGGCGGTCTATCACATCGGTGCGAACCTGGTCGACGGCATCGTGCAGATCGCGGTCAGGATCGGCGACGCGATCGTCAGCATCGGCAGCATCATCATCAAGGGCATCGAGGACGCGGTCAACGTCGTGATGGCCGTCTTCTCGGCCATCGAGGCGTACGTCAAGGACGTCATCGACTTCCTCAAGGCCCTGTTCGACGGCAAGGCCGTCTTCGCCTGCCAGCAGGCCCTGGCGGCGGGGCTGACCGCCACCATCGACTCCGTGGCCGAGGCCCTGGCCAACGCCCGGTCGAATCTCGGACCGCAGTCGTCGTTCTTCGCCGACCTCCAGGGTGCGATCAGGGACGGGTTCGGCAGCGCCGCGACCGGCATCGGTTCCGGCACGACGCTGGGCGACAACTCCACGTATCAGCAGTACGCCGAACCGAGCTCCGTCACGGGCAACACCAGCACGATCACGAAGACCGGCGCCGGCGGTACGGCGGTCTCGCCGGCCGACCTGGCAGCGAGCCCGCACGCCCACTACCTGACCCATCAGACCTTCGGCGCGGTCGCCCCACCGACCGGCAGCGGCGGCGCCGGCCGGGCCCCGGCCCGGCCCGCGCCCGCTCAGCGCACATGGAGCGAGTTCATCGAGGATCTCGGCCGGCAGGCCACCGGGTCCGGCAAGGGGAGTGCGACCGATGACCCCGATCCCTTCTGGGACTTCTGCTGCGAGCTGTTCGGATCGGAGGCGGCGAAGGACCTGTTCCGGGCGTTCGGCGAAGCCGTGCAGCAGGTCATCGACTGGATCAAGTCCCAGATCGACCCCTCCGACCCGGGCGAGTGGCAGAACGTCAGCATCGGAGACCTGCTCAGCACGATCGCCGAAGAGCTGATCGAGGCCTTCCTCGCCCTGCTCGACGAGGTGGTCGTCGACCTCCTCGGACTGATCGTGGACTGCATCGAGGATGTGAAGACGTTTCTGGGGACGAACCTCTCCGGACCGCTGGTGGTCCCTCTGCTCCTCGGCTGGAACTTCTTCGCCCTGCTCGCCGGTGACCCGCTCGTCGAGAGCATCACCATCCTGGAGGGGCTCACGCTCCTCGCGGCCGTGCCCGTGCACGTCATCGGCACCATCATCGAAGGAAAGTCCGCGAGCCTGAGCTGGCCCCCGGAGTCCGACGCGCAGCGCCGCCACGGCGACGGCGTCCCCGGCTCCACCGGCCCGTGGGCGTCGATCTACTACGTCGGCGGGGCTCTGGCCAGTGTCGTCGAGGGCCTCGCCCTCATGTACCTGGATCTCTGCGCGGCGGCCGGCGAGTCGTGGTCGGACAGCTGGGCGGACTACGGCGGTGTGGTCACCGCGATCGGCGTGGGCTGCAACCTGCTGTCGGTCGCGCTGACCATCCCGTTCCCCATGGACACGCTCAACGCGTGGCCGATCGCCGACTGGGCCGTCGGGGCCCTCTTCGCCTCGCTCTCCACCGTCGGCTGGCAGCTGTTCAAAATGTACTATTTGAACAACTACCTCAATGGTGCGACGCCCTCGGACGCCGAGTCGCTGAAGACTTTCGCCCTGTCCGCGTTCAACATGGTCCTCGGCCTTGTCGATCTTGTCGTAAACATCGTTGCCGACTGCGAGGAGGGTGGCGAGTGGGACGCCGACCGCGTCCTGGCCGCCGTCAGCTCGGGACTCGGCCCGCTGGCCAACATCGTCTCCCCTCTGGGCACCGGGCCCGTCCAGGAGGTGTGCCCGGAGTGGGTGGCGTGGATTCCGCCCGCCGCCGACGTCACGAGCTACGTCGTCGGCGGGCTCATCGGTCTCTTCGCCGACCTGGAGGTGTAGGGCCCGCCCCTATGCGGTTGACGAGTGCGTCCGGGCCGGGGTCGTATGTCGCCTGACCGGAAATCACCCGCTCCAGGACGGCAGGGATGAGCGTAGGCAGGCTGCACGCGGACGAGCCCGAAATCGACGACGCGCTGGTGCACCGGCTGATCGCCGCGCAGTTCCCGCACTGGTCCGGTCTCCCCGCCGAACGCGTCGGCGTCGCCGGGACCAGCAACGCGATGTTCCGGCTCGGAGAGGATCTGGTCGTCCGGCTCCCCCGTACCGCGGGCTCGGCCGACGACACCGTCAAGGAGCACCACTGGCTTCCGCGCCTCGCGCCCTCGCTCCCGGTCGCCGTCCCCGTCCCGCTGGGCGCGGGCGCGCCCGGCGAGGGCTACCCATGGCCCTGGTCCGTCTACGAGTGGATCGGCGGGAACTGCCCGACGGTCGGTGACACCACCGAAGCCGCCCCGCTCGCCCGGGACCTGGCCCGCTTCACCACGGCGCTCCAGCGCGTCGACCCCACCGACGGCCCCCGGTCCTACCGCAGCGAGACCCTGGCCGCCCGGGACTCCGCAGTCCGTGCGGCGCTCGCGGACCTGCACGCCGACATCGACACCGGGGCGGCCGCCGGAGCCTGGGAGACGGCCTTGCGCGCACCCGCACCGGCCGGCCCGCCCGTCTGGATCCACGCGGACCTGCAACCGGGCAACATGCTCACGGCCGACCGGCGGCTCACCGCCGTCATCGACTTCGGCTGCCTCGGGCTGGGCGACGCCGCCGTCGACCTGATCGTTGCCTGGTACGTGCTTCCCGCCGGGGCGCGCGACACCTTCCGTGCTGCGACGGGGGCGGACGACGCCGCCTGGGCGCGCGGCACCGGCTGGGCACTGTCCGTCGCGCTGATGGAACTTCAGCACTACCGGAGGACCAACGCGTTCATGGCGGACACCGCACGGCACGTCATCGCGGAGATCCTCGCCGAGTACCGGCACCGCGCGTAGGGCCGGTCGTTCGGATCATGCCGGGCTCGCGGGGGCCGGCACGCACATCCGCTGCGGTGTCGCCCAGCACCAACGCTCCGCGTTGTCTCGATCCTCCGCCGTGCGGCCGCACGCACCGGACCCCGCTCCCTGATCCGGCCCGATCCGACCGGCAGGCCCTAGCCGCATCAGGTCACTCCCGGGCGCGCCCGCCCGCCTCGCTCCGGCCGGAATGCAATCGTGGACCAGGGGGTTCGCACCACTGACAGCACGTGAGCGGTAACAGTACTGAGAGCGGATGGCCTTCACATGGGCGAGTTGATCCTGATCCGGCACGGCGAGACCGAGTGGTCGCGCAACGGACAGCACACGAGCCACACCGACCTGCCTCTGACGCCCCTCGGTGAGCGACAGGCCCGCGCTCTCGCCCCCCTGCTCGCCGACCGCGCCATCGCCCTCACCCTGGTCAGCCCCTCGGTACGGGCCCGGCGCACCGCCGAGCTCGCCGGACTGGCCGCGCCCCGCATCACCCCCGAGCTGCGCGAGTGGGACTACGGCGGGTACGAGGGCATCACCACCCACGACATCCATCTCGTCCGCCCCGACTGGAACCTCTGGACGGACGGCGTCTCGCCCGGCCCCGACGCGCACCCGGGCGAGACCCCGGCAGAGGTCGGGGCGCGGGCCGACCGGGTACTGGCCGAGGTCGGGGAAGCCGCCGAGCGGGCTGGTGACGAGGACATCGCGCTGGTCGCCCACTCCCACTTCCTGCGCGTTCTGACGGCCCGGTACCTCGGCCTGCCCCCGGCGGAGGGCACGCTCTTCCAGCTCGCCACGGGCGCCGTGTCCCGGCTCGGCACGGAGCACGGCCAGCCGGTCATCACGGCCTGGAACGTGACCCTGCCGGAGAGCCTGTTCCCCGCGGCCGTCCCGGACACCCCCGAGCACGTCTGAGCACGGGAACCGGCGCCGGAGCCCCGTCCGTACCGCGGCGGTGGACACGCGACCGGCCGGCACCCCGCGAGGAGGTACCGGCCGGCCGTGACGAGCGCAGGATCAGGAGATCAGCTCCACCTCCGCGAGCGTCGACTCACTGCCGAGCACCAGCCGGTAGTGCGCGTACAAGCCGGGGGCGTCGACCGTGAAGGCCCTCGTCTGCTTGTTCCAGGCGAACGACTGGCCGGACCGCCTGTCGAGGTCCTTCCAGGTCGTGCCGTCCACGGATCCCTGCAGCACCCAGCCGCTCGGGGCCTTGGCCGCCTCGCCCGACGTCAGCGTGTACTGGACCGCGTTCGTCGCCGAGGGGGCCGGCAGCTCCACCGTGGAGACGGTGGCCGTGGTGGCCGAGGTGTTGTCGAACAGTGCGCCCTCGCCCTTCAGCACGTCCTTCTTCGGCGACGGCACCTTGTCGTCCTTGGTGATCGAGACCGGGGCGGCGTCCTTGCCGGTGCCCCAGGCAGACGGCTCGGAGCCCATGTCGAACTCCAGCACCCCGCCCTTGGCCAGCAGGTCGTGCGGCAGCGAGGTGGAGGTCCACTTCTTGCCGTTGACCTTCAGGCCCTGGACGTAGATGTTCTTCGCGCTGTTCTTCGGCGCCTTGACGACCAGGTCGTGGCCGTTCTCCAGGTGCACCGTGGTCTTGGTGAACAGCGGGGAGCCGATCGCGTACTCGCCACTGCCCATGACCAGCGGGTAGAAGCCGAGGGAGGAGAAGAGGAACCAGGCCGACTGCTCGCCGTTGTCCTCGTCGCCGTGGTAGCCCTGACCGATCTCGCTGCCCGTGTACAGACGGCCGAGGACCTCGCGGACCTTCTCCTGGGTCTTGTACGGCTGCGAGGCCGCGTCGTACATGTACGTGACGTGGTGCGCGACCTGGTTGCTGTGGCCGTACTGGCCCATCCGCACGTCACGCGCCTCCGTCATCTCGTGGATGACGCCGCCGTAACTGCCGACGAACTCCGGGCCCGCCGTCTCGGGGGTGGAGAAGTACGTGTCCAGCTTCTTGGCCAGACCGTCCCGGCCGCCGTACAGGTTGGCGAGGCCCTTGCTGTCCTGCGGGGCGGTGAAGGCGTAGCCCCAGCCGTTGGTCTCCGTGTAGTCGTAGCCCCAGACCCGCGGGTCGTACTGCTCGGACGGGAGCCGCCAGTCGCCCTTGGCGTCCTTGCCCTGGAAGAAGCCCGCCTTGTCGTCGAACAGCTCGACGTAGTTGCGGGCCCGGTTCAGGAAGTACTCGGACTCGTCCTTGTAGTGCTGCTTGTGCGTCTTCTTGTAGAGCGCCTGGCCCATCTGCGCGATGCCGTAGTCGTTGAGGTAGCCCTCCAGCGACCAGGACAGGCCCTCGTGGGTCGAGGTGTTGGCGTACCCGGCGAACGGGGACGTCTCCATGCCCTTGCGGCCGACGCCCGAGGACGGCGGAACGACCGTGGCGTTCTTCAGGGCCGCGTCGTACGCCGCCTCCGCGTCGAACTTCACGCCCTTGACGTACGCGTCGGCGAACGCGACGTCCGAGGAGGTGCCGGTCATCAGGTCCGAGTAGCCGGGGGAGGACCAGCGGGAGATCCAGCCACCGTCCTTGTACTGCTGGACGAAGCCGTCGACCATCTCGCCGGCCTTCTTCGGCGTGAGGAAGGAGTACGCCGGCCATGTCGTCCGGTAGGTGTCCCAGAAGCCGTTGTTGACGTACACCTTGCCGTCGACGATCTTCGCGCCGGTCTGCGTCGGGGTGTCCGAGCCGACCTGCGGGGAGAAGGGGGAGGCGTACTTGTCCTTGCCGCCGACCTTCTCGAAGCCCGAGTTCGGGTACAGGTAGAGCCGGTACATGCTGGAGTACAGCGTGGTCAGCTGGTCGGCGGACGCGCCTTCGACCTCGACCTTGCCCAGCAGGTCGTCCCAGGCGTCCTGCGCCTTGTCCTCGACCCGGGCGAAGGAACGCGAGGCGGGGATCTCGGCGGCGAGGTTCTGCTTCGCCTGGTCGATGCTGATCAGCGAGGTGGCGAGCCGCAGGTTGACGGTGCGGTCCTTGCCCGCGTCGAAGCGCAGGTAGCCCGTGACGTCGGCACCGCCGCCGCCGGAGAGCTTGCCGCTGTCCGTGACGGGGGCGTCGAAGACGCCGTACACGAAGAGACGGGTGGCACCGGTCGAACCGCCGCTCTTCACGTCGGAGAAGCCGGTGAAGGAGCTCGTCCCCGGGTCGAGGGTGAGCCCGCCGTCGTTGGAGACGTTGTCGAAGACCATGCTCGCGTCCTTGCCCGGATACGTGAACCGCATCCGCGCCGCGTGGTCGGTCGGCGTCATCTCGGCCTCGAGGCCGTTCTCGAACGTCACCCCGTAGTAGTGGGGCCTCGCCGTCTCGTTCTCGTGCTTGAACGGCAGCGCGCGCGCCGTGCGTGAGGCGTCCGGGGTGCCGGACGCCGCCGACGGCATCAGCTGGAAGGTCTGCCGGTCGCCCATCCAGGGGCTCGGCTCATGGCTGGCGCTGAAGGCCTGCAGGGTGGGCAGGTTGTCGTCGTTGTTGCCGCGCGCGTAGTCGTACAGCCAGCTGGTCGATCCGGCGTTGGTGACCGGCGTCCAGAAGTTGAAGCCGTTGGGGACGGCGGTGGCGGGGAAGTTGTTGCCCCGGGAGAAGCCGCCGCTGGAATTGGTGCCGCGCACGGTCGAGGCGTAGTCCGAGAGGTGCTTCTTGCGCTTCTCGGGCGCCTTGGGCGCGATCTTGACGTCGTCGATCCAGCCCTGGAACTTCGACGGCCCCTTGGGGGAGTCGTACGCGACCAGGATCCGGTCGACGGTCCTGCCCGCCGCGACGGTGCCGATCCGCGCGTCGACCTTGTTCCACTGGTTGACGTACAGCCGCTTGGCGTCGGCCTGGCCCCCGGGGGTCAGCAGACCGCCGTTGCTGTCGGTGGCGTGAAGATCGCTGAGGTAGGTGCCGTCCGTGAACGCGAGGTCCACGGCGACGTGCGTGGCCGGGTAGGACAGGTCCGTCTCGCCCATCTGGGGGTACACCAGGTAGGAAAGTTCGGTGTCCTTGGTGACAGCCGTGTTGACGTCGAAGATCTTGTTGTACGAGTACGCCCTGCCGTCGGCCTTGTGCGTGCCGGCGTAACGCAGTGCCTTCTTGCCGGTGAAGCCCGCGCCCGCCTTGGCGGTGGGGGAGCCGGAGGGGCCGCGGTCGATCTGGCTGCGCATGTCGTCGGGGGCGGGGGCCGAGGTGTCGCCGTCGGAGAACTGGACGTCGGCGAGCTGGGTCGCGTCGGAGGCGCCGTTGTTCTTCGTGATGTCCAGGCGGAAGTGCTGGTAGGCCTTGTCCGTCGTGAAGTCGTACGACTTGGTCTGGAAGCGCTCGCTGAACGTCTGGCCGGTCCGGGTGTCCAGGTCCGTCCAGGTCTTGCCGTCCTCGGAGCCCTGCAGGGTCCAGTCCTTCGGGTCCCGCTCGTCGTGGTCGTCGGCCGAGGTCAGCGCGTACGTCACGACCTTGACCGGCTCCACGAGGTCGAACTCGACCCAGGCGTCGGGCTCGAACGACAGCCACTTCGTCCCGGACTGTCCGTCGACGAGGTTCTCCTTCACCTCGCCGCCGCCGGTGTTCTCGTCGCTGGCGCGGACGTCCGTGACCTTGTCGGTGACATTGCCCGGTATTCCGGCGGAGAATCCTCCATCGATACCCGATGACCGCTTCTTGCCGTCAGTGCCTTCTTCGACGGTATTGCGCCAGTCCGGCTGCTTTTCGTCAGCCTCGAAGGATGAGGTGAATGTCCGGTCGCCGGCGGCCTCTTGACCGTGTGCACCCGCTCCGGCCGAGGTGGCCGCGGCAGCGGTGGGGGCGGTCACGAGCAGGACGAGTGAGGCCGCTATCAGTGCGGCCGTGCTGCTTTGTCTCTTGCGAGAACCATGTCGGGGCTGCATGCCGAGCCATTCCTCCCGAGGAAGTGCGCTTGGACAACGTTGTCAGAGGGGGGCGCAGGAACCAGTAGGGAGTGAAGTGTCGGCTGGTGTCAAGGGTGTTGGATCAGAGCCGGTGTGCGAATCGACCGGAATGCGGAAATCGTTACATCCGAAGGAGGCCGTGTGGTGCCGAGGTATCCGCGAGGTCTCAACTCGGGAAAGACTGCCGTCCAAACCTGCATTCGATCTTGCTCAGTTGGCGACAAGTGGACTATACCTGTCGGCGTCTGCACAGCTTCTTTCCAACTGTGCGGTCAGGGGAGACACGGGGGCAGGACAACAGGGCGCCGCAGGTGCGTCCGCTGTTCGGGCTCCCCGCGCCCCCCACTGCAATGGCTAGCCTGAAATCTGTACCACCCAAGCGCAACTGACCGCGGTGGCGGGGCCCTTCGCCTGAGGCGAATATCGACGGGCGACCGGTACACACCGCCTGAGTCCTGGAGAAGGCGAGGACTTGAGCATGGGATCCACCTCCGCCCACAACAATGAGGGCCTTGGCCGTCGCGATGTGATCAAGCGGTCTGCCGCACTCGGTCTGATCACCGTCCCGACGATGAGCTTCCTGTCGGCCTGCGCGAGCAGCGACGGCGGCAGCGACGACCAGGTCGAGAAGGGCAAGACCAGCGCGAAGAACCCGCTGGGCGTCAACGAGACGGCCGCTCTCGACGTGGTCATCTTCGACGGCGGCTTCGGCCAGCAGTACGCGATCGACGCCGAGAAGAAGTACACGACGGCCTTCCCGAAGGCCAAGGTCAAGCACTCCGCGACCCAGAAGATCCAGTCGCAGCTGCAGCCCCGCTTCAACGGTGGCACCCCTCCGGACCTGATCGACAACTCCGGTGCCGAGCAGATGGACATGGGTGTCCTCGTCGGCAAGAAGCAGCTGATGGACCTGACGCCGCTGATGGACGCCCCGTCCATCGACGACCCGAGCAAGAAGGTCCGCGACACGCTGCGCCCGGGTGTCCTGGAGATGGGTCAGTTCGACGGTGACCCGGTCTGGATCATGTACTACGCGTACACCGTGTACGGCGTCTGGTACTCGCAGACCAACCTGGAGAAGCTGGACGCCGAGTATCCCGAGGACTGGGATGCCATGCTCGCGCTGTGTGCGAAGGCGAAGAAGAAGGGCATCGCCGGCTGGACGTACCCGGGCAAGTACCCGTACTACCTGCCGTTCTCGCTCTACCCGTTCATCGGCAAGATCGGTGGCCGGGAGGTTCTCGACAAGATCGACAACCTGGAGCCGAACGCCTGGAAGGACCCCGCCGTCAAGGCGGCGTTCGAGGCGTACTACGAGCTGTACCAGAAGGGGTACATCCTCAAGGGCACCCCGGGCCTGACCCACATCCAGTCGCAGACCGAGTGGACCAAGGGCAAGGCGCTCTTCATCCCGAACGGTTCGTGGGTGGAGAACGAGGCGGCCCCGACCACGCCCAAGGACTTCAAGATGATGGTCTCGGCCCCCTCCGGCCTCGACTCGTCGGACAAGCTGCCCTTCGGCACCATCTGGGCGTCCGGCGGCGAGCCCTTCGTCGTCCCGGCGAAGGCGAAGAACCCGCAGGGCGGTATGGAGCAGCTGCGCATCATGCTCTCCGAGGAGTCCTCGAAGAACTTCACCAAGCAGGTCAAGTCCCTCAGCGCCTTCAACGGCGGCACCGACGGTCTGACCCTCTCCACGGCCATGCAGGCCGGTGTCGACGCGCTGAAGAAGGCCGGCGACAACGTGGTGAACCCGCGCATGCAGGACTGGTACGTGAAGCTCCAGAAGGAGCAGATCGGCACCGCCGGCATCGGCGAGATGATGGCCGGGCGTCTGACGCCCGCCGAGGCCATCAAGAAGATCCAGGGCTACGCGGACGCCGCGGCCAAGGACCAGTCCATCAAGCACTACCAGCACTAGTGAGTAACCGTCACCAGCGGCGGCACCCGCGGAAAGATCGGGGTCGGTAAACGATGCAGCACGGCAAGTACCGGTTCATTGTGGGGTTCCTGGTAGCCCCACTGGCGTTGTACGCGGTCTTCGTCATCTGGCCGTTCATCCAGTCCATCTACTACTCGTTCACGGACTGGACCGGCCTGAGCCCGGACTTCAAGATGGTCGGCCTCGACAACTACACGAGGATGTTCAAGGACGACATTTTCTGGAAGTCGCTGCAGCACAGCGTGCTGCTCGTGCTGCTGCTGCCGCTGGTGACGCTGGGCCTCGCGCTCTTCTTCGCCTTCATGCTCAATGTCGGAGGCCGGCGGCGGAAGAACGCCGCGGTCTCCGGCGTGCGGGGCTCGGGTTTCTACAAGATCGCCTATTTCTTTCCGCAGGTGCTCTCGATCGTCATCGTCGCCCTGCTGTTCCAGTTCGCGTACAACCCGCGCAGTGGAATGCTGAATTCGGCGCTCAAGGGAGTCGGGCTCGACTCCGTCCAGCCGGACTGGCTGGGTGACCCGGATCTGGCACTCATCTGCGTCATGGTGGTGCTGGTCTGGTCGACGGTCGGATTCTTCGTCGTCCTCTTCTCCGCCGGTATGGCGTCCATCCCGAAGGACTTCTACGAGGCGGCGCTCCTGGACGGGGCCAGCCGCGTCACGACGTTCTTCAAGATCACCGTGCCGCTGCTCTGGGACACCATCCAGTCGGGCTGGGTCTACATGGGCATCCTGGCCCTCGGAGTCGAGGCGTTCACGGCCGTACAGGTCATGACCGTGGGCCCCGGCGGCCCCGACTACTCGACCTCGGTGCTGCCGCTGTACGTCTACCAGACGGCCTTCCGCGACGGTCAGGCCGGATACGCGACCACGATCGGTGTGGGGCTGCTCATCGTCACCATGGTGTTCGCCGCCATCGTGATGCGACTGGGCCGGCGCGAGCGGCTGGAGTTCTGATGCTGTGCTTCCCGGGACGCGTTGCCCGGATCCCCAGCAGGCAAGACAGCCCGGTCCCGGCGACCGGCTCGACAGTACGAGGTGAGCACACGTGAAGGCCACTGAAACCCCTCCCGTGGTCACGGTGACGGAACCGGCCCCCGTGTCCAAGTCGCCCGCCCAGGACGACAAGAAGAAGAGTGGCGAGGGCAAGATCCTCAACGTCTTCTCGCACGGTGTGCTGATCATCTGGGCGATCCTGGTGGTCATGCCGCTGCTCTGGGCGGTCATGACCTCGTTCAAGACCGATGACTCGATCCTGTCGACGCCATGGGCGCTGCCGGACAAGCTTCACTTCGAGAACTGGTCACGCGCCTGGAGCCAGGCGCACATGAGCGAATACTTCTTGAACACGATCGTGGTGGTCGGGGGTTCGCTGATCGGCACGCTGCTGCTGGGTTCGATGGCGGCCTACGTGCTGGCCCGGTTCGACTTCCCGGGCAACCGCTTCGTGTACTACCTGTTCATCGGCGGGATGAGCTTCCCGATCATCCTGGCGCTGGTCCCGCTGTTCTTCGTGATGAACAACATGGGGCTGCTGAACACGACGCACGGGCTGATCCTGGTCTACATCGCCTATTCGCTGCCGTTCACCGTCTTCTTCCTCACCGCCTTCTTCCGGACCCTGCCGGGCTCCGTGGCGGAGGCGGCGATGATCGACGGTGCCTCGCACACCCGGACGTTCTTCCAGGTGATGCTGCCCATGGCGAAGCCGGGCCTGATCAGCGTCGGCATCTTCAACTTCCTGGGGCAGTGGAACCAGTACATGCTGCCCACGGTGCTGAACAGCGACCCCGACCACCGGGTGCTCTCCCAGGGGCTGGTCGAACTGGCCAACAGCCAGGGCTACAAGGGCGACTGGTCCGGACTCTTCGCCGGTCTGGTGATGGCGATGCTCCCGGTCCTCGCGGCCTACATCGTCTTCCAGCGTCAGGTCGTGGCCGGTCTGACCGCGGGAGCGGTGAAGTAATAGCTCAAGCGCTTTCTCCACGGAACAACCGAACCGCCCGCCGGCAGACCTGCCGACGGGCGGTTCGTCTGTGTAAGGGGGAGTTCGCGGAGTGCGCGGAGCGAGGGTTCCGTGCTCATCCGAGGCTCCGACTGCTCAAGGTCTTGACGGGGCGTACCCCAAAACGGTCAGCTTAGGGTTCACATGTTGGAGAATATGGCAGGAGTGAGAGAGTCGATGGAGACTCCGGGGTCGCAGACATCTCTGCATCGCGCCAACCTTGAGCGGGTCGTGCGCGCCGTACGTATGGCGGGCTCGCTCACCCAGGCGGAGATCGCCAGGAGCACGGGCCTCTCCGCGGCCACCGTCTCCAATATCGTTCGTGAACTGAAGGAGGGCGGCACCGTCGAGGTGACCCCCACCTCGGCCGGCGGCCGCCGGGCCCGCAGTGTCTCGCTCAGCGGTGACGCGGGCATCGTCATCGGCGTCGATTTCGGGCACACGCACCTGCGGGTGGCGGTCGGCAACCTGGCTCATCAGGTGCTGGCCGAGGAGTCCGAGCCGCTGGACGTGGACGCCTCGTCCGCCGAGGGCTTCGGACGGGCGGAACAGCTGGTCAACCGGCTGATCGAGACCACCGGGATCAGTCCCGGCAAGGTCATCGGGGTGGGCCTCGGTGTTCCCGGCCCGATCGACGTCGAGTCCGGCACGCTGGGCTCCACGTCGATCCTGCCGGGCTGGACGGGCATCAACCCCAGCGAGGAGCTCGCCGGACGCCTCGGCGTGCCGGTGTACGTCGACAACGACGCCAACCTCGGGGCGCTGGGCGAGCTGGTGTGGGGGAGCGGCCGCGGGGTCCGCGACCTCGCGTACATCAAGGTCGCCAGCGGTGTCGGCGCCGGTCTGGTGATCGACGGCCACATCTACCGGGGGCCCGGCGGCACGGCCGGCGAGATCGGCCACATCACCCTCGACGAATCGGGCCCTGTCTGCCGTTGCGGCAACCGCGGGTGCCTGGAGACCTTCACGGCCGCCCGGTACGTCCTGCCCCTGCTCCAGCCCAGTCACGGGGCCGATCTCACCATGGAGCGAGTGGTCCAGCTGGCCCGCGAGGGCGACCCGGGCTGCCGCCGGGTGATCGGCGACGTCGGGCGGCACATCGGCAGCGGGGTGGCCAACCTCTGCAATCTGCTGAACCCGAGCCGCGTGGTGCTGGGCGGCTCGCTGGCGGAGGCCGGGGAGCTCGTCCTGGGGCCCATCCGGGACTCCGTGTCCCGCTATGCCATCCCCAGCGCCGCACGACAGCTCTCGGTGCTCCCCGGGGCCCTCGGCGGACGGGCGGAAGTGCTGGGTGCGCTGGCTCTCGTACTGAACGAGATGGGTGATTCGACCCTTTTGGAGAGCACCCTTCCTGCGGCGACCCCTGCCTTCACTTAGATAACGAATGGCACCGTTGTCATCTCGTTAAGGATTTACTCCTTGACGCCGCCCCCGCGGCCGAGTTGACTTCCAGCCACCTCGGCCGCAACGCTGCGGCCTCGTCAGGGAGGCACACCCGCAATGAACGCAATGACGCGACGCATCGTCATAGGCACGGCCGCCGTTTCGATGGCCGTCTCCCTCGCCGCTTGTGGCAAGGCGGGCGACGACAAGAAGGACTCGGCGGACTCGGGCAGCAAGACCAAGATCGGTCTGCTTCTCCCGGAGAACAAGACCGCTCGCTACGAGACGCTGGACAAGCCGCTGTTCATCGAAGCGGTCAAGAAGGACTGCGCGGACTGCGAGGTCGTCTACAACAACGCGGCCGGTGACGTCGGCCAGCAGAAGCAGCAGTTCGAGCAGCAGATAGCCGATGGCATCAAGGTCATCGCGATCTCCTCGGTCGACGCCGAGAAGTCCGCCTCGTGGATCGCCGCCGCACACAAGAAGGGCGTCAAGGTCGTCGCGTACGACCGCGCCATCGTCGGTGCCGACGCCTACGTGAGCCACGACAACGAGAAGATCGGCAAGCTTCAGGGCCAGGCCGTCCTCGACGCCCTCGGCTCCAAGGCGGCCGGCTCCAACCTCGTCATGATCAACGGTGACGAGAAGGACCCGAACGCCGGTCTGTTCAAGAAGGGCGCTCACGCGTCTCTCGACGGCAAGATCAAGATCGCCTACGAGGCGTCCGGCGAGTGGGACCCGAAGATCGCCGGCGAGAAGATGACCGCCGCCATCTCCTCGGTCGGCAAGGGCAAGATCAACGCCGTCTACTCCGCCAACGACGGCATGGCGGGCGGCATCATCACGTCCCTGGACAACGCCGGCATCAAGGACATCCCGGTGGGTGGCCAGGACGCCGAGCTCCCCGGTATCCAGCGGATCATCGCCGGTACGCAGACCTTCACGATCTACAAGTCGCCGAAGCAGCTCGCCCCGACGGCCGCCCAGTTCGCCGTCAACCTGCTCCAGGGCAAGGACATCGGCGCCGCGGGCGAGACGGACGGTGTTCCCTCCACGCTGCTCGAGCCGACCGTGGTGAACAAGGACAACATCCAGTCCACCGTGATCAAGGACGGCATCTACAAGGTCGCCGATGTCTGCGTCAAGGACATCGCCGCCAAGTGCACCGCACTGGGCATCAAGTAGTCCCTCCTCGCGCCAGGGCCGACAAGCCCTGGCGCGTACGGGTCTGACCCGCCCCGCACGGCGGAGTCCACCCGCCCCACGACTGTCCGGCATCCGGCCGGCCCACACCCCGCTGCCGGCCGGGTGCCGGACATTCATCCCCCAGTACTTCCAGTACGTCGACGCTGCCCTCGTGGCGCGGCGTCTCCGCCGGTCAGGCGGCACATCCCCGCCGGTCAGGCGGCGAAGGAGATGGTTCACGTGTCACAGACGCCCGTGCTGGCGTTGCGTGGAGTCTTCAAGCGATTCGGAGCGGTCCAGGTCCTCTCCGGTGTCGATCTCGAAGTCCACGCCGGAGAAGTGGTCGCCCTCGTCGGCGACAACGGTGCAGGAAAGTCCACGCTGGTCAAGACGATCGCCGGCGTGCACCCCATCGATGAGGGCGTCATCGAGTGGGAGGGCGCGAAGGTGGACATCAGCCGTCCGCACGACGCCCAGAACCTCGGCGTCGCCACCGTCTACCAGGACCTCGCGCTCTGCGACAACCTGGATGTCGTCGCCAACCTCTTCCTCGGTCGCGAGATCAAGAAGGCCGGCGTCCTCGACGAGGTCGCCATGGAGAAGCGGGCACAGGACCTCCTGTCCACGCTCTCCATCCGTATCCCCAGCGTCCGCATCCCGGTCGCCGCGCTCTCCGGCGGCCAGCGCCAGGTCGTGGCCATCGCCCGTGCCCTGGTCGGCAACCCCAAGATCGTGATCCTGGACGAGCCCACCGCGGCCCTCGGCGTCGAGCAGACCGCACAGGTCCTCGACCTGGTGGAGCGGCTGCGCGAGCAGAACCTCGGCGTCATCCTCATCAGCCACAACATGGCCGACGTGAAGGCTGTCGCCGACAAGGTCGCCGTGCTGCGACTCGGCCACAACAACGGCATCTTCCCTGTGGCGACGACCAGCCACGAAGAAATCATCGCCGCGATCACGGGCGCCACGGACAACGCCGTGACCCGCCGCAAGTCCCGCAGCGCGGAGGCATCCAAGTGAGCAAGATCAACGAGACTTCGGCCAAGGTCCCGGCCCAGGCGGAGGCCACCGAGGCTCCCGTAGCAGCGGCCGGCGCAGTCAAGGTCGTCGACCCCCGCCTGCTCGTCCGCGAACAGGGCTTCAAGGGTTACTGGACCGAGTTCAAGCGCAAGGTGCGCTCGGGCGAGATCGGCTCGCTGCCCGTCGTGGTGGGCCTGATCATCATCGGGATCGTCTTCCAGCTCGAGACCGGCAACTTCCTGACCTCGTACAACCTCGACCAGATCACGCTGTACGCGGCGGGCCCCGGCATCATGGCCGTGGGCATCGTCTTCGTCCTGCTGCTCGGCGAGATCGACCTGGCGGTCGGTTCCGTCGCGGGTCTCGCGGGTGCGGTGTGGGCCGTGCTCGGCACGGACATGCCCGACTCCCTCGCCATCGTGGTCGGCATCCTGTCCGGCACGGCCATCGGCGCCTTCCACGGCATCGTCTTCGCCAAGATCGGCGTGCCCGCGTTCGTCGTGACGCTGGCAGGCTTCCTGGGCTGGGCCGGTCTGCAGACCTGGGTGATGGGCGACAAGTCCACCATCACCACCCCGCTCGGCAGCTTCGTCCGCGACCTGACCAGCTACTACTTCGCCGACGTCGCCGCAGCCTACGGTCTCGCCGTGGTCGTGATCATCGCCTTCTACCTGGCGCAGCTGCGCGACTCGCGCCGCCGCAAGGCCGCAGATCTGCCGAACCGCCCGCAGAGCGAGATCATTCTGCGCACCGTTCTGCTCGCCGTCCTGTGCCTGCTCGCCGCGTACGCGTTCAACCAGGAGCAGGGCCTCCCGCTCTCCCTGGTGATCTTCCTCGCGATCCTGGTCATCACCGACTTCGTTCTGCGCCGCACCACCTACGGCCGTCAGATCTTCGCGGTCGGCGGTGGCATCGAGGCAGCGCGTCGTGCCGGTATCAACGTGTCCTGGATCCGCATCTCGGTGTTCATGATCTCCGGCACGCTCGGTGCGGTCGGCGGTCTCTTCCTGGCCTCCGCGACCGGCGGCGCCGACCGTTCGCTCGGTGGCGGCAACCAGCTCATGATGTGCATTGCCGCAGCCGTCATCGGTGGTACGTCCCTGTTCGGCGGACGCGGCAAGGTCTGGTCCGCGCTGCTGGGCATCCTGGTCATCCAGTCGATCGTCCAGGGCCTCAACCAGATGAACCTGTCGTCGAACGCGATCCAGTACATGATCACCGGTGGAGTCCTGCTCATCGCCGTGATCATCGACTCGATCTCGCGCAAGACCCAGAAGACCGCGGGCCGCGCCTAGGGCGTGTCGCCGGACCGGCGTCGTCGGCAGACGGCGGTCCGACGACAGGACCTGGCAACGCCCTCCTCCGGAGCGGCCACGACCGTGCCCGGCGCCCCTTCACGGGGCGCCGGGCACTGTCACGTACCGGCGCGGGGTGGGACAGCACACTCCCGCCCGATGTCCGCGGCGGCGAACGGAACATTAGACTCAGCGGATCGGCATGCTCGACAGCACAATCGCAAGGAGGCACGGTGACACAGCCGCGCGAAGCGCGTCAGGCGGTGAAGGGCGACGGATGGGATCTGCTGGCCCGCATCGGCGGACCGCGTGACCTGGACCGGCTCACCCCCGAGCAGCTGGAGCAGCTCGCCGAAGAGATCCGGACCTTCCTCGTCGACGCCGTCTCCAAGACCGGCGGACACCTCGGACCCAACCTGGGTGTGGTCGAGCTGACCATCGCCCTGCACCGGGTCTTCGACTCGCCGAAGGACAAGGTCCTCTTCGACACCGGCCACCAGAGCTATGTGCACAAGCTCCTCACCGGCCGCCAGGACTTCTCGAAGCTCAAGAGCAAGGGCGGCCTCTCCGGCTACCCGTCCCGTGCCGAGTCCGAGCACGACGTCATCGAGAACTCCCACGCCTCCACCGTGCTCGGCTGGGCCGACGGCCTCGCCAAGGCCAACGAGGTGCTGGGCAAGGACGACCACGTCGTCGCGGTCATCGGCGACGGCGCGCTCACCGGCGGCATGGCCTGGGAGGCGCTGAACAACATCGCCGCCGCCAAGGACCGCCCCCTCGTGATCGTCGTGAACGACAACGAGCGCTCCTACGCCCCGACCATCGGCGGCCTCGCCAACCACCTGGCGACCCTGCGCACCACGGACGGCTACGAGCGCTTCCTGGCCCGCGGCAAGGACCTCCTGGAGCGCACCCCCGTCGTGGGGAAGCCGCTCTACGAGACGCTGCACGGCGCGAAGAAGGGCCTCAAGGACTTCATCGCGCCGCAGGGCATGTTCGAGGACCTCGGCCTGAAGTACGTGGGCCCGATCGACGGGCACGACTTGGAGGCCCTGGAGTCCGCGCTCCAGCGTGCCAAGCGCTTCGGCGGGCCCGTCATCGTGCACTGCCTCACGGAGAAGGGCCGCGGCTACACCCCGGCACTCCTGGACGAGGCCGACCGCTTCCACGCCGTCGGCAAGATCCACCCCGACACCGGCCTGCCCGTGGCCACCTCCGGCCTGGACTGGACGTCCGTGTTCGGCGAGGAGATGGTCAAGCTTGGTCAGGAACGGGAGGACATCGTCGCGATCACCGCGGCCATGCTCCAGCCGGTCGGTCTGACCAAGTTCGAGAAGGCCTTCCCGGACCGGATCTACGACGTCGGCATCGCCGAGCAGCACGGCGCGGTCTCCGCGGCGGGCCTCGCCACCGGCGGTCTGCACCCCGTCTTCGCGGTGTACGCCACCTTCCTCAACCGCGCCTTCGACCAGGTCCTGATGGACGTCGCCCTGCACAAGTGCGGTGTGACGTTCGTCCTGGACCGGGCCGGGGTCACCGGTACGGACGGCGCCTCGCACAACGGCATGTGGGACATGTCGATCCTGCAGTGCGTGCCGTCGCTGCGGATCGCGGCCCCGCGCGACGCCGACCAGGTACGCGCCCAGCTGCGCGAGGCCGTCGACGTCGACGACGCCCCCACGGTCGTCCGCTTCTCCAAGGGCGCGGTCGGCCCGTCGGTCAAGGCCGTCGGCACCGTCGGCGGCATGGACGTGCTCCGCAAGCCGGCCGCCGCCCGCCCGGACGTCCTGCTCGTCTCCATCGGGGCGCTGGCCCCGATGTGTCTGGAGATCGCGGACCTGCTCGACGCCCAGGGCATCTCGACCACCGTCGTCGACCCGCGCTGGGTCAAGCCCGTGGACGAGGCCATGGCCCCGCTCGCGGCGAAGCACCGGGTCGTCGTCACCGTCGAGGACAACAGCAGGGCCGGCGGTGTCGGCTCCGCGGTCGCCCAGGCGCTGCGCGACGCCGACGTCGACGTACCGCTGCGCGACTTCGGCATCCCGTCGGTGTTCCTCGACCACGCCTCCCGCAAGGAGGTCATGGCCGAGATCGGGCTGACCGCACCGGACATCGCCCGCCAGGTCACCGGTCTGGTCGCCAGGCTCGACGGCCGGTACGAGACGGACGCGGAGAGCCGCTCCGTGGCGGAGCCCGTCCGGGACTGACCGGCGTACCGCCGAAACTCCGATTGGGCCGGTCGCCCACCCTGAACGGGTGGTCCGACCGGCCCATTCGCGTGAAACAGGGCCGTGCGCGGCGTGCTGCGGGCGGTCGTGGGGCCGGCGGGTCCGAATCATGGCGTACACGACGAGTGCGTGGAGGTACGCCGGTGAGCACGCAGCAGGACCTGCCCCCCAGCGGAGACGGACTGTTCAGGACCAAGACGGTCGAACAGTCCATCCGCGACACCGAGGAGCCGGAGCACGCCCTCAAGAAGTCCCTCTCCGCCCTGGACCTCACGGTCTTCGGAGTGGGCGTCATCATCGGAACCGGAATCTTCGTGCTCACCGGCAAGGTGGCCAAGGAGACGGCGGGCCCCGCCACCGCCATCGCGTTCGTGGTCGCGGGCGTCGTCTGTGCCCTGGCCGCGCTCTGCTATGCGGAATTCGCCTCCACCGTCCCGGTGGCCGGCTCGGCGTACACCTTCTCCTACGCCTCCCTCGGCGAACTCGTCGCCTGGATCATCGGCTGGGACCTGGTCCTGGAGTTCGCGCTGGGCACGGCGGTCGTGGCGGTGGGCTGGTCCGGCTACGTCCGATCACTGATGGACAACGCCGGCTGGCACCTGCCGGACGCGCTCTCCGGCCCGGACGTGGCGGACGGATTCGGCTTCGACGTCCTCGCCTTCGTCCTGGTGCTGGTGCTGACCGTGATCCTGGTGCTCGGCATGAAGCTCTCCGCCCGGGTCACGACGGTCGTGGTCGCCATCAAGGTGACCGTGGTCCTGATCGTGATCATCGCGGGGCTCTTCTTCATCGACACGGCGAACTACTCGCCCTTCATCCCCGACGCCCAGCCCCAGGCATCCGGATCGGGCCTGGACGCCCCGCTCGTCCAGCTGATCTTCGGGTACGAGCCCACGAACTTCGGCGTCATGGGCATCTTCACCGCCGCCTCGGTCGTCTTCTTCGCCTTCATCGGCTTCGACGTCGTGGCCACGGCCGCCGAGGAGACCAAGCTCCCGCAGCGCGACATGCCCCGCGGCATCATGGCCTCGCTCTTCATCTGCACCACGCTCTACGTCGCCGTATCGATCGTCGTCACCGGTATGCAGAACTACACCGAGCTGTCCGTGAGCGCGCCGCTCGCCGACGCCTTCAAGGCCGTCGGGCACCCCTTCTACGCCGGCGTCATCAGCTTCGGCGCCGCCGTCGGCCTCACCACGGTCTGCATGATCCTGCTGCTCGGCCAGACCCGCGTGTTCTTCGCGATGAGCCGGGACGGCCTGCTCCCGCGGTTCTTCTCGAAGACGCACCCGCGGTTCCGCACCCCGTACCGCCCGACCATCCTCCTCGGCGGGCTCATCGCGATCATCGCGGGCTTCACCAGCATCAACGAGCTCGCGACGCTGGTGAACATCGGCACGCTCTTCGCCTTCGTGGTCGTCGCCCTGGGCGTCATCGTGCTGCGCCGCACCCGCCCCGACCTGCACCGCGCCTTCCGCACGCCGTGGGTTCCGCTGGTCC
Source organism: Streptomyces sp. NPDC005761 (assembly GCF_040630635.1). NCBI lineage: Bacteria > Bacillati > Actinomycetota > Actinomycetes > Kitasatosporales > Streptomycetaceae > Streptomyces > Streptomyces sp. NPDC005761. Next base: position 46,549 of record NZ_JBEXXX010000018.1, read on the forward strand.
CGATCCTGTCGGTCGCGGCCTCGGTCTGGCTGATGCTCAACCTGCCGGCGGAGACATGGCTGCGGTTCGGCATCTGGATGGTCGTCGGCGTGATCATCTACTTCGCGTACGGACGCGGGCACAGCCGCGTGAACCGCACGAAGGTGTGACGCCGACGGCCCCGCCCGCCCGTGCGGGCAGGCGGGGCCGTCGGGCCTGCCGCGGTGTCAGCCGCCGGTGGCGGGGGACTTCTTGGCGGACTCGGGGATGGCGGCGTCCGTACGGATCGCCTTCCAGAGGGTGTCGGCCTGCGGCTGCGCGGCCACCACCCGGTTCCTGTCGATCTTGTCGTAGGCGACGGGGAGCATGATGGTCTCCATCGAGGCCGGGTCCACGCCGTTCATCGAACGGGCGAAGCTGGTCAGCGATGTGAGCGAGGCAAGGCCCTCGTCCGTCGTCAGCGACTTGGTGGCGGAGTTCGCGATCTTGTACGCACTGGTCGGACTGCCCAGCAGGTCCTGCTTCTTGACCTCGCTGAGAAGGGCGAACAGGAACTGCTGCTGGAGCCCGATGCGTCCGAGGTCGCTGCCGTCGCCTATGCCGTGCCGGGTGCGTACGTAGGCGAGGGACTGGGTGCCGTCGAGCTTGTGGGGCCCGGCCGTCAGGTCGAGGCCGGAGGACGTGTCGTGGATGTCCTGGGGGACGTCGACGGTGACGCCGCCGATGGCGTCCACGAGCCCCTTGAACCCGGCGAAGTTGATCTCCAGGTAGTGGTCGATGCGCACGCCGGACATCTTCTCGACCGTCTTGACCACGCAGGCGGGGCCGACCTGGGAGTAGACGGAGTTGAACATCTTGCGCTCCGCGGCGGGCACCACGGTCCCGTCGGCCTTGGTGCACTCGGGCCGGGTCACGAGCGTGTCGCGGGGGATGGAGACGGCGACGGCCTTGCTGCGGCCCTCGGGGATGTGCACGACCATCGCGGTGTCGGAACGGGCTCCGCTGACGCCGCCCCCGCCGCCCAGTTCCTTGTTCTCGGCTCCGGCGCGCGAGTCCGAGCCCAGGACCAGCAGGTTCTGCCCGCTGGTCGGGAGCTTCTCGGGCCGGTCCTCGCCCAGCGCCTTGTTGATGTCGACGCCCTTGATGTTGCCGTCGAGCCGGCTGTAGAGCCAGTAGACGGTGCCGCCCGCCGCCAGCAGCAGGACGAGCAGCACACCGAGGGCTATCTTGAGGCCGCTGCGGCGCTTGCGAGGGCCTTCCCGGCGCTTGCGTCTGCCGCCATGAGACGCCGAACGACCTTCATGTGTGTCCTCGGACATGGAGTCGTGGCTCATCGTGGTCGGGTCCTCAAATCTCGTGGCCCGGGACGGGCCGTGGAGTGCGTGGGACTCGGGTGGGGGGTGTGGCCGGTCCGTGCGTGCATGACTGAGCGTGCACTATAGAACAGACGCTCGTGCGCATGGGTGTTCTGGCCGCATCCATCCGCGGCTCTCGGCGGAGCGGGGGTGACCCGCCGCGGGGCGAGACGGCGCTGAGCATATGATGTGGTCGGCCCCGCGCGGGCGCGATCGAGAACTGGTGAAGCGGAGAGGGCGTTACGGGTCATGCGGAGAAGAGGATCGGACTCCGCGGGCAGTGCCTCCCCTCTCGCTCCGTCGTCCGGGCACCACCGGGTCAGCGGATCGCCGCGTGGCCGCTGGATGACGCTCGGCAAGGACGGCAGGCTCACCGTCTACGCCCGCACGGACGGCGGCCTGCTGCGCTGGACGCAGCAGAGCCCGGGCGGGGACCGGTGGAGCGGCCCGGCCTTCGTGGCGGTCGCGGACCTCACGGACGTCACCGTCGTGCAGGGCGCGAACACCTACGTGCACTTCCTCGGGCGGCGCGAACGCGCCGGCTCCGACGGGCCGAGTGTGGACTTCGTGCACGCCGTCCAGTACCAGACCGGCCGTCCTGTCGCCGAGTGGCGTTCCCTCGGCAACTTCTACCGTGACGCGGAGACGGGCCGGAAGGTCGGTCCGCCGGCCGGGGCCGTCGACGCGCAGGGAGCGGTCCACGTCTTCGTGCGCAACGCCGGCCGCGGGCTGCAGATGCGCCGTGAGGGCAAGGGCGGCAAGTGGGAGGGCTGGCAGGACCTCAAGGGCGCCGGGCTCTCCGCCGGGCTCGTGCCCTCGGTGACGTCGAGCGGCCTAGTGGAGGTCCTCGCCTCCGGCGATCGCGGGGTCCAGCAGTGGCGTCAGAGTGAGCCGAACGGCAAGCTGCTGATCGCCCCCCCGGTTCCGTTCCACGCCCTGGAGGGCTCCGTGACGGCTCTGGAAACGGCGCCCGACCGGCTCACCTACTACTGGACCGATCCGGACAGGTCGGGGGTGGTCTCCTACCGTGCGGGCGCCTGGCCCGTCCCGGTGGGCGGGCAGCCGGGGGACGGCGCGGTCGTGGCCCTGCGCACCCCGCTCGACGGCTACGACTGCACAGTTCTCGCGCAGCGCGGGGCGGACGGCACGCTGCTGATCGGAGTCTGCGGAACCGAGGGCGAGCAGGGGGGTGTCTGGTGGTCGGACACCACCCAGGAGTGCGTCGGGGATCCCGCACTGGCCCTCGACGGACAGGGGCGCGTCGTCGTGGCGGTGCACGGCCGGGACGGGGCGGTGTCCGTCGCCCGCCAGGAACCCGGTCCCGGACTCACGCTCTCGCCGCGCTGGCACCGGCTGTGAGCTGACGGCGCCTTCCCGGGTGCCGGGCGACACCTGTGGTTCGCCGGGGGTTCATGTGCTGTTTTCGTGAAGTCGTAAAAGGTTGTAGCAATGCCAGGTGGGATTCATCACGAGCGTATGCCGGAATTGTCGACCTTTCTGGCTGGACGTTGATCGGTTCTTTATGTGAAGGTTCTGTGACTTGCTCGTGGGTGAGCAGGTCCGACCGCTCTGTGGGGCGGTCTCAACGGGGATGAACAGGTTTCGGTCGCATGCGGTCCGTCGCCCGGGCACGAGGGCGTGCCTGGCCGCGGCAGACGCTCGACCGCAGTGGCGTGGGTGGTGGATGCCTCGTGGTCGGTTCCGGTAATCCGGAGGCGGGATCGCTGGTTTCGGCGTACCGGTCCGTGGTTCCGGCGGGCGCGCGAAGGGGCATCGTCCGCAAGGTTCCGGCCCCCCTGCGTTCCGTCGTGAAGTCCTCGTTCACCTCCGTCGACGCCATCCGGTCGGCCACGGTCGTCTGGGCGATGGGCGGCCGCCGCAACGCGCCCCGCCACAGCGCCGCCTCCATGCGCCGGGTGGTGCGGGTCAAGGGCCGGCACATGCGCGCCCTGCTCGTCGACGGCGCCACGGCGTGGGCCGCCCGGGCCCGCAACCTGCACATCCTCATCGCCGCGCTGGAGGCCGGGGGCATCGAGTACTTCTGCATCCGCGGCGCCACGAAGGACCTTCCGACGGTCGCGGTGCCCGCCGGAATGCGCGAGGCGGCCGAGGAGATGCTCCAGATCGCCTTCGAGCAGACCCCCGGCTACGTGGGTGCGGCCACCGCGTCGGAGTCGGGCATGCGCCCCGGCGAGGACGACAGGTCCTGGCGTCAGCTGCGCAGGCACGACGTCCTGCGGGTCGCCTGGTACGTCACGGACCCCACCCAGGAGCTCGTCTTCGGCGCCGACGAGGGCTGCGACCTGGAGTTCTGGGCGGAGCGGGACGGTCGGCTGGTGGCACCCCGCCCCAACCGCGTGGTGGACGAGGTCCCGGTCGACGCGCCGCGCCACACCGTCCCGCAGGCCCTGTTCGCCCTGGTGCCGGGCGCCTACACCACCGGCACCGCGTGCACCGTGGCGGAATTCACCCAGCCCCTGGCGGAGGACCACCTCTTCCCCATCGACGTCGTCTACACGTGGGTCGACGACTCCGATCCCGTATGGAGCGCCGAGCGCGACGCCGTCCGCTCGGGGCGGAAGGGCGGCGCGCCGCAGACCCTGCACGCCCAGGCGGCCAACGACGCGCGCTTCACCAGCCGCGACGAACTGCGCTACTCCCTGCGCTCCCTGCACCAGTACGCACCCTGGGTCCGCACCGTCTACCTGGTCACCGCGGGCCAGGTGCCCCGCTGGCTGGACACCGAGGCCCCGGGCATCCGCGTCGTCGACCACCGCGAGATCTTCTCGGACGCCGATGCGCTGCCCACCTTCAACTCGCACGCCATCGAGAGCCAGCTGCACCACATCGACGGCCTGTCCGAGCACTTCCTGTACCTCAACGACGACGTGTTCCTCGGCCGCCCGGTCGGCGCCGACCGGTTCTTCCACACCAACGGCCTGACCAAGTTCTTCCAGTCCAAGGCGCTCATACCCAGCGGCCCCGCGGGCAAGGACGACCTGCCGGTGAACGCCGCGGGCAAGAACAGCCGGGCACTGATCGAGCGGTCCTTCGGCACCCGTATCGCGCAGAAGATGAAGCACACCCCGCACCCGCTGCGCCGCAGCATCCTCGCCGACATCGAGCTGGTGTACGGCGAGGAGCACCACCGCACCCAGCACTCGCGCTTCAGGTCCCCCGAGGACGTCCCCATCGCCTCGTCCCTCCACCACTACTACGGCTTCCACACGGGCCGTACGACCGCCGGGAACCTGCGCTACCAGTACGTCGACCTCGCCGCCGACCAGGCCCGGCGCCGCCTGAACAGCCTCCTCGCCCACCGGAACTTCGACACGTTCTGTCTGAACGACACCGTCGAACACCCCGACCCGGAGGCCCAGGAGCACATGGTCCGGAGCTTCCTCGACGCGTACTTCCCGGTGCCCAGCCGCTTCGAGCGGGTGGACTCGGACGAGTACCGCAACGTGAACCGGTCGGTCCGGTCGCAGAAGGCCGAACTCAGGCGGTGAGCGAACCGCTCCACCTGCCGCAGCACCCTTCCCCCGTAACGAAAGTGAACCGCGTGTTTGACACCTCCAGCCGGGAAACGGCTGGCGAGACCTCCGTGGGTACCGGCTCCCGCCCGGAGCCCGCGCCGGCGCAACTGCGCAGGGGCCGTACGGAGCGGCAGGTCATCGTGGACATGCACAAGCGGGTCGCGCTGGTGCACGAGCGCCTCACGCCGCTCGCCGCACGCGAGCTGAACAACCTGGAAGTACGTCGCGCCCTGGAAGCCGAGGGGATTGACTGGTTCGCGGTGCCGGGCCTCGACGACACGGCCTCCGCCGTGGGCGTCGACGCGCGTCAACGGCCCCGGGTCCTGGCGGCGTTGCGCACCCGCCTGTCCGGGAGCAGGGGCTACATTGCCCGCCCCAAGGCCGGCATGGCCCCCGGCGACGGTGCGTGGGAAGGCTCTTCGGCCAAGACGTGGGAGCGTGCGAGCACCCTGTCCGTCGTACGTGCCTACTGGTTCCGCACCACGGAGGAGGGGCACCTGACGCACGGGGCCGACACGGGCTGTGACGTCGAGTTCTGGGAGCCGGGCGAGAGCGTGCCGGGCCAGGGGGTCGACCGCCTCGTCGCCCCCCGCCGCAACCGCGCCAGCGAGCACGTCTCCCTCGGCCACCAGCAGCTCGTCGTCCCCGGGGAGCAGATGACCCGGCTCGTGGGCCGGGCCCACGGCTCCGAGGTGCCCCAGCTGCGCCCCACACGCACCCGCCCCGAACTGGACATCGCCTTCCCCGACGAGCACCCCTTCCCCATCGACGTCGTGTACACCTGGGTGGACGGCGACGACCCGGCCTGGCAGCGGCGCCGCGCCGAGAGCCGCGGGGAGGTCTTCCACGCGGAAGCGGCGAGCCTGGCCCGTTACGTCTCGCGCGACGAGCTGAAGTACAGCCTGCGCTCGGTGCGGATGTTCATGCCGTGGGTGCGGAACATCTACATCGTCACCGACCAGCAGACGCCGCACTGGTGGGCGCCGGGTGACGGCAGGGCCCGCGTGGTGGACCACCGGGAGATCTTCGACGACCCCTCCCACCTGCCCACCTTCAACAGCCATGCGATCGAGTCCCGGCTGCACCACATCCCCGGCCTCTCGCGCCACTTCGTCTACTTCAACGACGACATGTTCATCGGGCGCACCCTCACCCCCTCCGCCTTCTTCCACCCCAACGGCATCGCCAAGTTCTTCCCGTCCCCGGCGCAGGTCCCCTACGGCCCCCCGGAGCCGGACGAGGTGCCCACCTCGGTGGCCGCGAAGAACAACCGCCGGCTCATCCACGAGCGCTTCGGCCGCACGCTCGTGCAGAAGATGAAGCATGTGCCGTACGCGCTCAACCGGGACATCCTCGCCGCCATCGAACGGGACTTCCCCGAGGAGCACCGGCGCACCTCCGCCAGCCCCGTGCGCAGCATCACCGACCTGTCCATAGCCTCCTCGCTGCACCACTACTACAGCTACTACTCCGGGTGCAGCCTGCCCGGAGACCTCCGGTACGGCTACTTCGCACTGGACGACCCCGAGCTTCAGCACAAGCTGGAACTGCTCCTGCTGCGCCGGGACCGGGACACCTTCTGCCTCAACGACTCCGCGAGCGACCCCGCCGAGATCGAGCACCAGAGCGAGCTGCTCCACCGATTCCTCGAAGCCTTCTACCCGGTGCCGAGCCCTTACGAGAAGACGGGGGCCTGAACCGTGCACATCGAGATCCTGGTCCACACCCTGGCCACCGATTCCATCGGCGCGCGGGCGGCCGCCCGGCTCGCCCAGTCCCTCGTCCCCAGGCACCGGGTCACCGTCGTCACCGTGCGAGGTGCCGCGGCACCGCACGCGGCGCTCCGGCTCCCGGCGAACGCCGAGGTCCTGGCCCTGGCCCCCGCGGTCGCGGCCGGTGACCGCGACGACGACGAGACCTCCCAGCTCGTGATCGCCGGGGACCCCGAGTTCCGGCGCTACAACCGCGCCGACGACGGAAGGCTCCGCAAGCACCTGTCCGCGACCGGCGCCGACGTGGTGGTCGCCCTCAGCTCAGCCCTCGGCGCGGTCCTGGCCCAGTGCCGCGTCCCCCACGCGCGGCGCATCGCCCGCCAGCCGGCACCGGTCGAACGGCTCCCGGAATCGGCGCGCGCCCGCTGGGCCGAGCTCTACCGCGAACTGGACGCGGTCGTCCCCCTCACCCAGGGCGACGCCGCCGCCCCCGAGTACCGGGCCCTGCGCACGGCCGGCGTCGAGGTGCGCCCCATACCCGAGCCGGTGCTGCTCGCCCCGAGCCCCGACAAGCCGACGACGGGGGTGGTGATCAGCGCGGGGCGACTGGTCTCGCACCGGCGCGTCGAGCTGGCGCTGCACGCCTTCGCCCAGACCCGCGCGGCCCAACCGGGCTGGCAGCTGAGGGTGTTCGGCACCGGTCCGCTGCGTCGTGAGACCCGCGAACTGGTCATCGCGCTGGGGCTCCACGACCATGTGCTGCTGTTCGACCGGGAAGCCGGCGAGGAGGACTTCTACGACGCGGACATCGCCCTGGTGACCGCGGAGCGCGTGGACAGCGCGCGTCCCGTGCTGGAGGCACTCGCCCAGGCCACGCCCGTCGTCGCCACGGACGTTCCCTTCGGAGCACCCGAGGTGCTCGCCGAGGGCCGCGGCGGGCTGCTGGTGCCCGTCGGTGACGTCGATGCCGCCGCCCGCGCCCTGGAGCGCTACATGGAGGACGAGCGACTCCGTTCCGCGCACCGGGCCCACGCCCTGCGGACCGCGGAGGCCGCGGGCACGGAACAGGTCGGCGACGCGTACGAGGAACTGTTCGGGGCGGTGAGGGCCGGTGTGCGCGGACGCTGGGGCAAGGGGCGGCGCACCGGTGGCGGCGCGCCCGCCGAGGACCGCATCCCGCCCACCGCCGACTGCCGGGTACTGCCGAACGGCGCGTGGGAGATCACCCTGCGCGGGATCCCGGGCGCCCGGTCCGTGCGGGTCAAGGAGCAGGGTAAGGGCCGCGAGCAGGTCGTCGAGTTCGCCGTCGGGGGCGGCACCAGGGCCCTGATCGACGCCCGTGCGCTCACCGTGCTGGGCGAGGGCCGGGCCGATCTCTACGCTGTGGACGGCAAGGGCAAGGAGAGGCGACTGCGCTACGGGCTGTGCACACTCGGCGGCGCCCGCGACGTCGGGCACCTGAGCGACCTGGACCGTTTCCACTGGGTCCTGCCGTACGCGAGCGAGGGCGGCTACCTGCGTCTGCGCGTCTGGTCCCGGCAGAGCCACGCCGAACTGGTGACCGTCGACTACAGCGACACCAGCCTGTGGCTCACGGGCTGGCTGCAGGGGGAGTGGCGGCTCGGCGGCGAGCTCCTGCTGCTGCTCCGCCGGCGTCAGGAGCCCGCGCGCACGCTGGCGGCCGGCCGGGTGCGCTTCGAGGACGGCTGGTTCGGCGCGGAGCTGAACATGGACGAGGCCATGAGGGCCCGGCTGCTCATGCGCGAGAACTGGGACGTGCTGCTCACCGACGGCGGCGGCGGTGAGCCGGTCAGGGTGGCGCGCATCGCCGACGACCAGGTGGTGCGGCGCGACGTGCAGCGCTTCCCGGAGCTGGTGCGGGAGGAGCCGACGGACCTGTTCGGTCCCGACGTCGGCCGCGCCGTCGTCGGACTGCGCCCCTACTTCACAGCCGACAACGAACTCTCGCTCGTGTTGACCGAGCATCACTGACAGGGGCCCCAACGGACCTCGAGACTCCCGAAGGACACGTGTGCGGATTTCCTTCCTGCTCCACAGCATCGACAATTTCGGCGGCGTGCCGCGGGCGACCAGCAGCCTGGCCTCCGCCCTGGCGGTCCACCACGAGGTGGAGGTCGTCTCGGTCTTCCGTACGGCGGACCGGCCCTCCTTCCCCCCGTCCGGCAGCGTGACCGTGCGCTACCTGGCCGACCGGCGTGAGGGGGCGGTGACGGCCGGGGACGGCAAGCAGTCCCGGATCATGCCGCGGGAGGACGCGTGGGCCAAGCAGTACACGCAGGAGGTCGACGACCTGATCCTCGGTCACCTCGGCCGGTGCGGCGCCGACGTCGTCATCGCTGCCCGGCCGGGGTTCGCCGCGTACTTCATCGCCCACGGCCGGCACGGCTACGGGCGCGTGGTCATCGACCACGAGGGCTCGATGGTGCCCTCCCAGGAGCTGCGCGAGCGCACTCTGGAGCTGTACCGCGAGATGGACGGCGTCGTCTGCCTCACCCAGGCCGACATGGACAACTACCGGCGCCGGCTGGGCGACCAGGCGCCTCCGTTCGCCGCCATCGGCAACATCGTGCCGCCACCGACCCGGCACGCCCCCGTGAACGGCCTGCCGCTGATCGCCGCCGCGGGACAGCTCGTGCCGCGCAAGGCCTTCGACACGCTGATCAACGCGTTCGCCCAGGTGGTTCCCCACCACCCGCAGTGGCGGCTGCGCATCTTCGGCCGCGGGCCCGAACAGGCGCGGCTGCAGGACCTCGTGCACGCGCACGGGCTCAGCGACGCGGTCCGCCTCATGGGCGCGCTTCCCGACCTCACGGCGGAGTGGGACAAGGCGGCCTTCGCGGTCAGCGCCGCCCGCCGCGAGTCGTTCGGCCTGACCTTGGTGGAGGCCATGCACCACGGGCTTCCGGTCCTCGCGGCCGACGCGCCCTTCGGGCCCGGGGAGATCGTCGTCCCCGGGCACAACGGCATCCTGGTGCCCCTCGGTGACGAGGACGCCATGGCCCAGGCCATGCGCTACCTCATCGAACAGCCGGCCGAGCGGGAGAAGCTCTCCCAGGGCGCCTACGCGACGGCCCCGCTCTACAGCGCCGAGCGCATCGCCTTCCGCTACGACGCCTTCCTGCGGGATGTGGCGGCCGCCGTGCCGCGGCCGAGCGCCACCGCGGAGCCGCCCGCCCCTGCCTCGGGAGTCCCGGCGGAGGTACTGGTGCGCGGCGACGGCGCCATCGAGATACGCGCCGTGCCGGGCCCCGGCGCGGAGCCCCTCGCGCTGTGCATCACTCCGCGCAGGGGCGAGACCCTGATCAGACTGGCTGCACTCGGGACGTCGGTGGACGAGGCGACGGGCACACCGCGGGCCGTGTACGTCGTCCCCGCCGAGCCGGCGGTCCTCGCCGAGGGCCGGTACGACATCCACCTGGAGGCGCCCGACGGTCCGCGCCGGCCGCTCGCCGTGGAGGGCGTCCACACCGGTGGTCTGCTGGTCCGCCGGATTCCCGCGGGAGGACCCGCCTACTGGCCCGTGCCCTACCGCACCGCGGACGGCCACCTGTCGGTCTTCGTGCGTCATCGCGTGGAGCACGCCGAGGTCCAGGCCGTGCTGGTGGGGCAGGACGGCTGGCTCGTGCGCGGCACCCTGATCGCCCCGCCGGGCACCGATCTGTCCGGGCTGCGGCTCGGGGCCGTACCCCGCAAGGGGAACGCCGCGTCCACCGTCGCGGGCCAGGTGTCCGCGGGGCACGACGGCGCCTTCGAGGCCCATCTGCCCTTCGCCGGAGTGGTGGCCGCCTCGTCCGGCGGCCACGACGACTGGGACCTGTGGCTGGAGCGTGCACCCGGCCGGCCGCGGATCAGGCTCGCGCGCTTCTTCGACGACATCCTGGAGCGCAAGCGGATCGACGTCTATCCCACGCAGCGCTGGCACCACCCCACGCAGGGCCCGGCGCGCGGAAGGGTCTTCTTCACGCCCGGCAACGAGCTGTCCTTCACCGTCAGCCCCGACAAGGCCTGATCCCTCTTCGTCCGGAGTGCACACCTTCAAGCGCGCTGCGGCGGCCGCCACTCGACCCCGCGATCGGCGGCCCCGTGCACGCCGTGGTCCTCGGCGGCCGCCGCTACGACACCGGGGACCGCGGCGACCACCTGCGCGCCGTCGTCCGGCCGGCCGGCGAGCGCGAGGACCTGGGCCCGGACTTCCGTGCCTGGCTCGGCGAGTTCGTCCGGGAAGAGGGCATCCGGTAGCACGGCGGCCCATGACACGGAGCGGCGGCCCGGGCAGCGGGCCGTCGCCGCGTGGTCGCGGGCACGGGGCTGAGCCCCGCCGGGCCGTATCGCGGGTATCACCGAGCCGGTGAGCGCCGAGGGCCGGAGCACGACGCGGGTGAGGGCCGTACGGAGTGATCCGTACGGCCCTCACCCGCATGAGAGAGCGGTGCTACGCCGGAACGCTCGCCACGCCCTGCGCCAGGAACGGCTTCCCGTTGACGCGCTCCGAGACGCCCTCGCGGTCCAGGTACGGCGTGATGCCGCCCAGGTGGAAGGGCCAGCCCGCGCCGGTGATCAGGCAGAGGTCGATGTCCTGGGCCTCGGCGACGACGCCCTCGTCCAGCATCAGGCCGATCTCCTGCGCCACCGCGTCCAGGACGCGGTCACGGGCCTGCTCCTCGGACAGGACGGTGTCGCCCTGCTTCAGGAGCGCGGCGACCTCGGGGTCCAGCTCCGGCTTGCCGGAGTCGTAGACGTAGAAGCCGCGCTTGCCGGCCTTGACGACCGCGGCCAGGTTCTCGGAGACCGTGAAGCGCTCCGGGAAGGCGCGGTTCAGGGTCTCGGAGACGTGGAGGCCGATGGCCGGGCCGACCAGCTCCAGGAGGACCAGCGGCGACATCGGCAGACCGAGGGGCTCGACGGCCTTCTCGGCGACGGCGACCGGGGTGCCCTCGTCGATGATGTTCTGGATCTCGCCCATGAAGCGGGTCAGGATGCGGTTGACGACGAACGCCGGGGCGTCCTTCACCAGCACCGCGGTCTTCTTCAGCTTCCGCGCCACGCCGAAGGCCGTGGCCAGCGAGGCGTCGTCGGTCTGCTCGCCGCGGACGATCTCCAGGAGCGGGAGGATCGCGACCGGGTTGAAGAAGTGGAAGCCGACGACCCGCTCGGGGTTCTTCAGCTTCGACGCCATCTCGGTGACCGAGAGGGACGAGGTGTTCGTGGCGAGGATCGCGTGTGCCGGGGCGACCGCCTCGACCTCCGCGAAGACCTGCTGCTTGACGCCGATCTCCTCGAAGACCGCCTCGATGATGAAGTCGGCGTCCGAGAAGCCCTCCGCCTTGTCCAGGACACCGGAGACCAGGGCCTTGAGGCGGTTGGCCTTGTCCTGGTTGATGCGGCCCTTGCCGAGCAGCTTCTCGATCTCGGCGTGGACGTAGCCCACACCCTTGTCGACGCGCGCCTGGTCGATGTCGGTCAGGACGACCGGGACCTCGAGGCGGCGCAGGAAGAGCAGGGCGAGCTGGCTGGCCATCAGGCCCGCGCCCACCACACCGACCTTGGTGACCGGACGGGCCAGGGCCTTGTCCGGAGCGCCGGCCGGGCGCTTCGCGCGCTTCTGGACCAGGTTGAAGGAGTAGATCCCGGAGCGCAGCTCGCCGCCCATGATCAGGTCCGCCAGGGCCTGGTCCTCGCGGTCGAAGCCGGCGCCCAGGTCGCCGTCCTTGGCCGCGGCGATGATCTCCAGCGCGCGGTACGCGGCCGGAGCCGCACCGTGCACCTTGGAGTCGGCGATGGCCCTGCCGCGAGCGACGGCATGGTCCCAGGCGTCACCGCGGTCGATCGCGGGGCGCTCGACCGTGACCGTGCCGTTCAGCACGTTCGCGGTCCAGATCAGCGACTGCTCCAGGAAGTCCGCACCCTCGAAGAGGGCGTCGGCGATCCCGAGCTCGTAGACCTGCTTGCCCTTGAGCTGGCGGTTCTGGTTCAGCGAGTTCTCGATGATCACCGAGACCGCGCGGTCGGCGCCGATCAGGTTGGGAAGCAGCGCGCAGCCGCCCCAGCCGGGGACCAGGCCGAGGAAGACCTCGGGCAGCGAGAACGCGGGCAGCGCCTTGGAGACGGTGCGGTACGAGCAGTGCAGGCCGACCTCGACCCCGCCGCCCATCGCCGCGCCGTTGTAGTACGCGAACGTCGGGACCGCGAGACCGGAGAGGCGGCGGAAGACGTCGTGGCCGCCCTTGCCGATGGCGAGCGCGTCCTTGTGCTCCTTCAGCAGCTCGACGCCCTTGAGGTCGGCGCCGACCGCGAAGATGAACGGCTTGCCGGTGATGCCGATGCCGGTGATCGCGCCCTCGGCGGCCTCCTTCTCGACCTGGTCGACGGCGGCGTTCAGGTTCGCCAGCGACTGCGGTCCGAAGGTGGTCGGCTTGGTGTGGTCCAGGCCGTTGTCCAGCGTGATGAGGGCGAAACGGCCCGCACCGGCCGGAAGGTCCAGGTGGCGTACGTGCGCCTGGGTGACGACCTCGCCGGGGAACAGCTCGGCCGCGCCCTTCAGAAGCTCAGTGGTGGAGCTCACTTGTCGCCTCCGGCGGTGTTGAAGTGCGGGTTCTCCCAGACGACCGTCGCGCCCATGCCGAAGCCGACGCACATGGTCGTCAGGCCGTAGCGGACCTCGGGCTGCTCCTCGAACTGGCGGGCCAGCTGAGTCATCAGCCGGACGCCGGAGGAGGCCAGCGGGTGGCCGTAGGCGATCGCGCCGCCGTACTGGTTGACGCGGGCGTCGTCGTCGGCGATGCCGTAGTGCTCCAGGAAGGCGAGCACCTGCACGGCGAACGCCTCGTTGATCTCGAAGAGACCGATGTCCGAGATGGACAGGCCGGCCTTCGACAGGGCCTTCTCCGTCGCCGGGATCGGGCCGTAGCCCATGACCTCCGGCTCGACGCCCGCGAAGGCGTAGGAGACGAGGCGCATCTTGACCGGGAGACCCAGCTCGCGGGCGACGTCCTCGGCGGCGAGCAGCGAGGCGGTGGCGCCGTCGTTGAGACCTGCGGCGTTACCGGCAGTGACGCGGCCGTGGGCGCGGAACGGGGTCTTCAGGCCGGCCAGGGACTCCATCGTGGTGCCCGGACGCATCGGCTCGTCGGCGGTGACCAGGCCCCAGCCCGTCTCACCGGCCTCGGCGTTGGTGCGGCGCACGGAGACCGGCACCAGGTCCTGCTGGATCTTGCCGTTGGCGTACGCCTTGGCGGCCTTCTCCTGCGAGCGGACCGCGTACTCGTCGGCGCGCTGCTTGGTGATCGTGGGGTACCGGTCGTGCAGGTTCTCCGCGGTCATGCCCATGAACAGGGCGGACTCGTCGACCAGCTTCTCCGATACGAAGCGCGGGTTCGGGTCCACGCCCTCGCCCATGGGGTGGCGGCCCATGTGCTCGACGCCACCGGCGACGACGACGTCGTACGCGCCGAACGCGATGGAGCCGGCCGTCGAGGTGACGGCGGTCAGGGCGCCCGCACACATGCGGTCGATGGAGTACCCGGGGACGGACTGCGGCAGCCCGGCCAGGATTCCGGCGGTGCGGCCCAGCGTGAGGCCCTGGTCACCGATCTGCGTGGTCGCGGCGATGGCGACCTCGTCGATCTTGGCGGGGTCCAGGTCCGGGTTGCGGCGCAGCAGCTCCCGGATGGCCTTCACGACGAGATCGTCGGCGCGGGTCTCGTGGTAGATGCCCTTCGGGCCCGCTTTGCCGAACGGGGTGCGGACGCCGTCGACGAAGACGACGTCCCGGATGGTACGAGGCACGGTGGCTCTCCTCCAGGGTGCGGGATGGCACTGCTGCGGGGCACGCCCGGGAGCGTGCCGCCACCCTCATGCTACTTGCGGGTAACCAGACTGCCCAGTCCTTGTGACGGGAGCGGCGAAGGTCACATCCGCAAAATGGCCCGGGCGGCCCCGTGAAGGGGCCGCCCGGGCCATGAAGAGAGACGATTCGAGCGGTTGTGGGCCGCGCCAACCTGGCGTGAATACGCCCCTGTCCGATGCCTTCTCAGGCCTCCGAAGCGAGCGCGCGCATCAGGATCGGGGCCACCTGTTCGATCTGCCAGCGCCGCGCCCCGTATCCGGACAGGGCGCTCTCGACCGTGTCCGGCGTGAGCTTCTTCGGCGGTTCCCAGCACACCCGGCGCACGGTGTCGGGGGTGATGAGGTTCTCCTGCGGCATGTGCAGCCGCTCCGCGAGCCCGGACACCGCCGTGCGCGCGGCCGACAGGCGGGCTGCGGCTGCCGGGTCCTTGTCCGCCCAGGCGCGGGGCGGCGGCGGCCCGGCCAGGGGCTGGCCGGGCTGCGGGAGCTCCGCATCCGGCAGCTCCTTCGCCCGGTCCACGGCCGCCTGCCACTGCTCCAGCTGGCGCCGGCCCATGCGGTGGCCGAAGCCGGGCAGCGCCGTCAGCGCGTGGGCGTTGGGCGGGAGCGCGAGGGCCGCCTCCACGATCGCGGCGTCGCCGAGGACCTTCCCGGGGGAGATGTCGCGGCGCTGGGCGATCTGGTCACGCATGGTCCACAGCTCCCGGACCACTGCCATCTGCCGGCGCCGGCGGACCTTGTGCATGCCGGACGTGCGTCGCCAGGGGTCCTGGCGCGGGGGAGCGGGCGGCGCCGAGGCGATGGCGGAGAACTCCTCCTGTGCCCATTCCAGCTTGCCCTGCCGGTCGAGCTCCTCCTCCAGGGCGTTGCGCAGGTCGATCAGCAGCTCGACGTCGAGTGCCGCGTAGCGCAGCCACGGGTCGGGCAGCGGGCGGGTCGACCAGTCGACGGCCGAGTGGCCCTTCTCCAGCGAGTAACCGAGCACGCTCTCGACCATCGCGCCGAGGCCGACCCGCGGGAAGCCGGCCAGCCGTCCGGCCAGCTCCGTGTCGAAGAGCCCGGTCGGCATCATCCCTATTTCGCGCAGACAGGGCAGGTCCTGGGTCGCCGCGTGCAGGATCCACTCGGTGCCCCGCAGCGCCTCACCGAGCCCGGACAGATCGGGGCAGCCCACCGGGTCGACGAGCGCGCTGCCCGCACCGTCGCGGCGCAGCTGTACGAGATAGGCGCGCTGCCCGTACCGGTAGCCGGAGGCGCGCTCGGCGTCCACGGCCACCGGGCCGGAGCCCGCGGCGAAGGCCGCGATCACCCCGGCCAGGGCATCGTCGGAGGCCACCACCGGTGGAATGCCCTCGCGAGGTTCGAGCAAGGGGATCGGCGCCGGGGCGACGTCGTCCGGGGGGGCGCCCCCGGTGGTTCGCAGTGAAGTGTCTGCTGCGGTCTCTTGGGCGTCGGTCACGTGTCAAGGGTATCTGTGTATGCACGGCGCCCGTCGACGGAATGATCCGTCGGCGGGCGCCGATGCATGTAATCCAGCCGGTTCCGCATCTCTGCACACCGGCGGGGGTGTCGATTCGTTGGGATTCAGTGGATGATGCCCGTCCGCAGGGCGACGGCGACCATGCCTGCGCGGTCTCCGGTGCCGAGCTTGCGGGCGATTCGGGCGAGGTGGCTCTTGACGGTGAGGGCGGACAGCCCCATGGAGACGCCGATGGCCTTGTTGGACTGTCCTTCGGCGACGAGCCGCAGGACCTCCACCTCGCGGCCGGACAGTTCGCGGTAGCCGCCCGGGTGGCTCGGGGTGCCGGGGGGCCGGCGGTGCATACGGGCGGCGGTGGCGCCGATGGGGGCGACGCCGGGACGGGTGGGGTGGCCGATGTTGGTACGGGTGCCGGTGACGACGTAGCCCTTGACGCCGCCCGCGAGGGCGTTGCGCACGGCGCCGATGTCATCGGCGGCGGAGAGGGCGAGGCCGTTCGGCCAGCCGGCGGCTCGGGTTTCGGACAGCAGGGTCAGCCCGGAACCGTCGGGCAGGTGGACGTCGGCAACGCAGATGTCGCGCGGGTTGCCGACGCGGGGGCGGGCCTCCGCGATGGACGACGCCTCGATGACGTCACGTACTCCGAGTGCCCACAGATGGCGGGTGACGGTGGAACGGACGCGCGGGTCGGCCACGACGACCATGGCCGTCGGCTTGTTCGGGCGGTAGGCGACCAGGCTTGCGGGCTGCTCGAGGAGAACGGACACCAGGCCTCCTGGGGAGTGGCGGGACGGGCCGGCTCGGGGATGAAGCCGGGGCGAACCGTGCTTGAAGGGTCATTGACTCCTTCGGCAGCAGACCCCTGCTCCTTTAGAGGAAGATCACGATTTGGTGAGTAACAATTCGGGCAAATAGGACGCGCGATCGATTGTACGAAAAGAGAGCCGGTGCCTGTGCGAGGTTCTGTGACACAGCGTCACGGAACCGGGCGAGTGGGAAGGCGGGGCAGCCCTACGAGGTCTGTGGACCGCGCCGCTGCGGAAGGGACACCACGGCGGCGTCCACCGGCTCCGAGGGCGGGAGGCCGGCGATCTGGCACAGCAGGTCGCCCCACGCCATCAGATGGGCCGCCGTGTCGGGCACCCCGCCCCGGCCCTCGCGCGGTGTCCACGACGCCCGGATCTCGATCTGCGTGGCCGGGCGCCGCGCCGCCAGCGCACCGAAGTAGTGCGAACCCGCCATCGTGACGGTGCCGCCCGCCTCCCCGTACGACAGACCGCGCGCCTCCAGCGCACCGGTCAGCCACGACCAGCACACCTCCGGCAGCAGCGGATCGGAGGCCATCTCCGGCTCCAGTTCGGCGCGCACCAGCGTCACCAGCCGGAAACTGCCCTGCCAGGCCTCGTGCCCGTCCGGGTCGTGGAGCAGGACGAGCCGCCCGTCGGCGAGGTCGTCCTCGCCGTCGACGACCGCCGCCTCCAGCGCGTACGCGTACGGCGCCAGGCGCTTCGGCGGCCGTGTCGGCTCCACCTCCAGCTCGGGCCTCGGGCGCGCCGAGCGCAGCGCGTCCACCGCCGAACGGAACGCGGGCGGGACGGACTCACCCTCCGCACTGTCCGCGCCGTCAGCACCATCGGATTGATCGGAGAAGTGTCCCTGCGCCGAAGCCATGCCGGGAAGAGTAGGCGGAACCGGAGCCGGGCGCGCGGAAGGACACCCGTGCGGGGCAGGGCTCATTACGCGCGCATGCGAAGATTCTGTGCGTGAGTGCCATTGACCGCCCCTCGGGCCACCAGACGAAGACCTCCGCCACCCATGAGTCGGCGTTCCTGAAGGCGTGCCGGCGCGAGCCCGTGCCGCATACGCCGGTCTGGTTCATGCGCCAGGCGGGGCGCTCGCTGCCCGAGTACCTGAAGGTGCGCGAAGGCATCCCGATGCTCGACTCCTGCACGATGCCGGAGCTCGTCGCCGAGATCACGATGCAGCCCGTCCGCCGCCACGAGGTCGACGCCGCTGTCTACTACAGCGACATCGTGGTCCCCCTCAAGGCCATCGGCATCGACCTCGACATCAAGCCCGGCGTCGGGCCCGTGATCGCCGAGCCGATCCGCACCCGCGCCGACCTGGCCCGGCTGCGCGACCTGACGCCCGAGGACGTCCCGTACGTCACCGAGGCCATCGGCCTGCTCACCGCCGAATTGGGGGCCACGCCGCTCATCGGCTTCGCCGGGGCGCCGTTCACCCTCGCCAGCTACCTCGTGGAGGGCGGGCCGTCCCGCAACCACGAGCACACCAAGGCCCTGATGTACGGCGACCCGGAGCTCTGGGCCGACCTGCTCGACCGTCTCGCCGAGATCACCGGCGCCTTCCTCAAGGTCCAGATCGAGGCCGGCGCCTCCGCGGTGCAGCTCTTCGACTCCTGGGTGGGCGCCCTGGCACCCGCCGACTACCGCCGCTCGGTGCTGCCCGCCTCGGCGAAGGTGTTCGACGCCGTCGCGTCGTACGGTGTGCCGCGCATCCACTTCGGCGTCGGCACCGGCGAACTGCTCGGCCTCATGGGCGAGGCCGGCGCGGACGTCGTCGGCGTCGACTGGCGGGTCCCGATGGACGAGGCCGCGCGCCGCGTCGGCCCCGGCAAGGCGCTCCAGGGCAACCTCGACCCCGCCGTGCTGTTCGCCCCGACCGCAGTCGTGGAGGCCAAGACCCAGGAGGTGCTGGACGCGGCCGCCGGTCTGGAGGGCCACATCTTCAACCTGGGCCACGGCGTGATGCCGGCGATGGACCCGGACGCGCTGACGCGCCTGGTCGAGTACGTCCACACCAGCACCGCCCGCTGACCTCGGCCGGAAGGCGGGTGCCGCTCAGGCGGTGCCCGCCTTCCGCAGCGCCGTCACCGTCTTGCGGGCCGCCACCAGGACCGGATCCCAGACGGGGGAGAACGGCGGTGCGTAGCCCAGGTCCAGGGACGTCATCTGCTCGACCGTCATGCCGGCGGTGAGCGCCACCGCGGCCACGTCCACCCGCTTCGCCGCCCCCTCACGGCCCACGATCTGCACGCCCAGCAGCCGCCCCGTGCGGTACTCCGCGAGCATCTTCACCGTCATGGTCCGCGCCCCCGGGTAGTAGCCCGCCCGGCCCGTCGACTCGACCGTCGCCGTGACGAAGCGCAGGCCCACCGCGCGGGCGTCCTTCTCGCGCAGACCGGTACGGGCGATCTCCAGGTCGCAGACCTTGCTCACCGCCGTACCGACCACGCCCGGGAACGTCCCGTAGCCGCCGCCGACGTTGGCCCCGATGATCTGGCCGTGCTTGTTGGCGTGCGTACCCAGCGCGATGTGGCGGGTGCGGCCCGCCACCAGGTCGAGGACCTCGACGCAGTCGCCACCCGCCCAGATGTTGTCGTGGCCCACCACCCGCATGGACAGGTCGGTGAGCAGTCCCCCGTGCGGACCGAGCGGCAGCCCGACGGCGCGCGCCAGCGTCGTCTCCGGCTCGACACCGATGCCGAGCACCACCACGTCCGCCGGGTAGGAGGCATCGGCCGTCTCCACGGCGCTCACCCGGCCGTCCGTACCGGTACGGATCGCGGTGACCCCGGCCCCGTTCACCGTCGTGATCCCCAGCCCGTCCATGGCGTCGTGGACCAGGCGTCCCATGTCCGGATCGAGCGTCGCCATCGGCTGCTCGCCGCGGTTGAGCACGGTCACCTCGAAGCCGTGCTTCAGCAGCGCCTCGGCCATCTCGACGCCGATGTAGCCGGCGCCGACGACGACCGCGCGCCGGCCCTTCGCACGCTCCAGGGTGTCGAGCAGGGCCTGCCCGTCGTCCAGGGTCTGCACGCCGTGGACCCCTGCCGCGTCCATGCCGGGCAGCGCGGGCCGCACCGGGCGGGCTCCCGTCGCGATCACCAGCTTGTCGAAGCCGGTCCAGGAGGTCTCGCCCGATTCCCGGTCCAGCGAACGGACCCGCCGCCCCGCGACATCGATCTCGGTCACCTCGGTGCGCATCCGCAGGTCGATGGCGCGGGCCCGGTGTTCCTCGGGGGTGCGGGCGATCAGGTCGTCCCGCTGCTCGACGTCACCGCCGACCCAGTACGGGATGCCGCAGGCGGAGTACGAGGTGAAGTGGCCCCGCTCGAAGGCGGTGATGGTCAGCTCGTCGGGGCCCTTGAGCCGTCGCGCCTGGGACGCGGCGGACATGCCCGCCGCGTCACCGCCGATGACCACCAGTCGTTCCGTCGCCATGCCAGGTCCCTTCGACGCCACTGCGAAAGGCCCACGCTACGGCGCGGCGGATCCCGGGGGCGCGGCGGCGCCCCCGGTGGACCTCACTCGCCGGCCGGCGGCTGCCCCGCCTTCGTGCCCCGGCGGCGCGACAGCATCCGCCACAGCACCAGCAGGAGGGCCGCGGCGGCCAGGAACGGGGCCGCCGCGCCCACCGCCACCGCGAGCCACCGCAGCATCGTCAGGAAGGCGTGCCAGCCGCCGCTCAGCGCGTCCAGGAACCCGGGGTCCCCCTCCTCCTCGGGCGCTGCCTCCGGTTCCATCAGGTCGAGCGTGATCGTGGCCAGCGCCGTACGGTCCTCGAGCGAGGCCTGCTGGGCGAGCAACGACTCCAGGGAGGCCTGACGGCTGCTCAGTTCGCCTTCCAGCGTGACGACGTCGGCGAGCTTGTCGGCCCGGTCCATCAGCTTGCGCACCCGCGCCACACTGGAGCGCTGGGTGGCGATCCGGCTCTCCACGTCGACGACCTGGTCGGTGACGTCCTTCGCGGTCGAGGTGCGGGAGAGCAGCTTCCCCGCACCCGACAGCTCGCGCAGCACACTGTCGTACCGGCCCTGGGGTACACGCAGGACGAGATGCGAGGAGTCGTGCGTGTCGTCGACCTGCTCGGTGGTTTCGCTCGCGACGAGCCCTCCCGCGTTCTGCGCGACCGTACGGGCGGTGGCTGCCGCCCGGGAGGCGCTCCGCACCTCCACGGACAGGGACGCGGTCCGGATGACGTGCGTCGCCGTAGCCGTCACCGGATCCGGCTTCTTCGGTGACCCCGGCTCCGCCCCGTCCTGCTTGGCGTCCGAGGCCGCCTCCCCGGCGCCCGCCTTGTTCTGGCCGGCCGCGGACAGAGCGCGTTCGTCGGAGGACGAGGCATCGTCGCTGTCGCCCGCCGCTCCGCAGCCACTCAGGGCCAGAACGGCGGTGAGCAGCCCGGCGGCGAGCGCGGTGCGCGTACGGCCGACGGCTCGTACGTCGGTACGGGTCATGGGTGCTGCCTGCATAACTGTCCCCCCAGGACGGGTGATTGATGGCTTCGGTTCGACGTACGAGGTGGCTCTGCGGGTTTCGGGGAACCGGTTTCGAAGCGGTCACGGTCGGGACTCGGAAGCGGTTTGAGAGAGTGGGGGTATGCAGCGTTCAACACACCGCGCGGACAGGGCCCCCGGTCACGTCGTCGTCATCGGCGGCGGCATCGCCGGACTCGCGGCCGCCCACCGGCTCCTCGGCACCGGTCTCAGGGTCACCCTCCTGGAGGCCACCGACCGGCTCGGCGGCAAGCTCATGACCGGTGAGATCGCGGGCGTGCGGGTCGACCTCGGCGCCGAGTCGATGCTCGCCCGCCGGCCGGAGGCGGTCGCCCTGGCCCGCGCGGCCGGCCTCGGCGGACGGCTCCAGCCGCCCGCCACCGCCACCGCCTCGCTGTGGACGCGCAACGCGCTGCGCCCCATGCCCAAGGGACATGTGATGGGCGTCCCCGGCGACCCGTCGGTCCTCGGCGACGTGCTCTCGCCCGAAGGCCTCGCCCGCATCGCCCAGGAACGCGACCTGACCCCGACCGCCGTCGGTGACGACGTGGCCGTCGGCGCGTACGTCGCCGACCGGCTCGGCCGAGAAGTCGTCGACCGGCTGGTCGAACCGCTCCTGGGCGGGGTGTACGCGGGCGACGCCTACCGGATCTCGATGCGCGCCGCCGTACCGCAGCTCTTCGAGGTCGCCAGACAGGCGGGCTCCCTGCTCGACGGGGTCTCCCGGATCCAGGAGCGGACCGCGGCCCGGCAGCAGGCCGGGCCGGTCTTCCAGGGCATCGACGGGGGCCTCGGCACCCTGCCGAATGCCGTGGCCGACGCCGTACGCGCCGGGGGCGGGGAGATCCTCACCGAGACCCCCGTGCTGGGCCTGACCCGCAGCGCCGACGGCTGGGACGTGCGCACCGACGCCCGGGTCATCGCCGCGGACGGCATCGTCCTCGCCGCCCCGGCATGGTCGGCCTCCACCCTGCTGGCCGCCGAGTCCCCGGCCGCCTCCGCCGAGCTCGCGGGCGTCGAGTACGCGTCGATGGCCCTGGTCACCATGGCCTTCCGGCGCTCCGACGTGACGGGCTCCAAGGCGTTCGACGGACGTTCCGGCTTCCTGGTGCCCCCCGTCGACGGCCACACCATCAAGGCCGCCACCTTCTCCACCCACAAGTGGCAGTGGGTCGCCGACTCGGCTCCCGACCTGTTCGTCCTGCGGACCTCGGTGGGCCGCTACGGCGAGGAGGACCATCTGCACCGCGAGGACGGCGAACTCGTCGACGTGTCGCTGAGCGACCTCGCCGCGGCGACCGGACTGGCCGCGAGGCCCGTCGCCACCGAGGTCACCCGGTGGATCGGCGGACTGCCCCAGTACCCCGTGGGCCATCTCGGCCGCGTCGCCCGGATCCGCGACGAGGTCGCCAAGCTGCCCGCGCTGCGCGTCTGCGGAGCGGTCTACGACGGAGTCGGCATCCCCGCCTGCATCGCGAGTGCCCACCGTGCCGCGGACGAGATCGTCCGGGACATCACGGGCGATGACGGCGGGAAGAAGGACGGGGAGATCATCGCCACTGCGACCCTGGTTCAGGGCACACGGAGCGAGGCGGGACAATAGCCGTATGAGTGCTCCTGAGACTGTGACATCAAGCAAGGCCCCCAACGCCGGCAAGAAGGCGAAGGACCTCAACGACGTCGTCCGCTACACACTGTGGTCCGTCTTCAAGCTGCGCGACGTGCTGCCCGCGGACACGGACCGCGCGGCGTACTCCGGGGAGGTCCAGGAGCTGTTCGACCAGCTCGCGGCCAAGGACATCACCGTGCGCGGCACCTACGACGTCTCGGGACTGCGCGCCGACGCCGACGTCATGATCTGGTGGCACGCCGAGACGTCGGACGCGCTGCAGGAGGCGTACAACCTCTTCCGGCGTACCCGGCTGGGCAAGGGTCTCGACCCGGTCTGGTCGAACATGGCGCTGCACCGCCCCGCCGAGTTCAACAAGTCGCACGTGCCGGCGTTCCTCGCCGACGAGACGCCGCGCGACTACATCAGCGTGTACCCCTTCGTGCGCTCCTACGACTGGTACCTGCTGCCGGACGAGGACCGTCGCCGCATGCTCGCCGACCACGGCAAGATGGCCCGCGGCTACCCGGACGTGCGCGCCAACACCGTCGCCTCCTTCTCACTCGGCGACTACGAGTGGGTGCTGGCCTTCGAGGCCGACGAACTGCACCGCATCGTCGACCTCATGCGCCACCTGCGGGCCTCCGAGGCGCGGATGCACGTCCGCGAGGAGGTCCCCTTCTTCACCGGCCGGCGCAAGTCGGTCGCAGACCTGGTGGCCGGGCTCGCGTAGCGAGCGGGTTCCGATCACCCCAACCCGGAAGATCAGACGGCGGAACCCGCGGCACCCTGTGCCGGCCGCCGTTCCAGCGACACCGGGTTCGGCTCCCGGTGCGGCGCGCTTCCCGCGCGCCGCACCGGTGTTCTTCACGTGACGTTCCTCGGGGCCCCGCCACCGCCGCCGAGCGCGGCCCGCAGCGCCGGATCGGCCACCGCGCGCACGCCCCGCACGGCCACCGCCAGCAGCACCTCGCCCTCCGGGCCGCCCGCTGACGCCGTGCGCGCGTCCAGGAGCCGCTGACCGGCGGGGGAAGCCCAGGAACCGTACGGATGCACCTCCATCCGGGCGATGGCCAGACAGCCCAGCGTCAGGGCGAGCGGCAGCCCGAACCAGACGAGCACCGGCACCCCCGAGCCGCCCGGACCCGGCTCCCGTCCGGGTGTGAGCAGAGCGGCGGTGCCCATCGAGGCCACCAGCAGCGCAGCCCCACGGACCGCCCGCACCGCCGACGCGATGTCCGTCGCCGCCCCGCCCGGCAGCGCCAGGCCCGCGGAGACGAGCCGGTCGGCGAGCGCGCGAACGGCGTCGGCGGCGGCCGCCGCCGAGCGGACCGGCGGTATCGGTGACTGGCCCTGCGGGCCGATGGCACGGATCACCGTGCGCTCCACCTCGTCGCGGCCGTCCGGGTCGACCACCGTCGCCCAGCCCGTGTGCGCGAGCAGCAGCCGACGGCGCAGATGCATCGTGACGAGCGCCAGATCGGCGACCCGGTGCGGGCCGCCGGCCAGGAACGCGGTCTCGTACAGAGTGAGTTCAGGGTCTTCCGCCGCGCGCCGGACCTCCCGGGACAACGCGCCCGACGGCGGGGCCAGGCGGGCGGCAGCGAGGCAGAGCCTGACACACGAGATGGCCGCCGCACCCCATGCGACCAGCAGGAACAGAACCCAGAGCATGCCGGATTTCTATGCCGCCCGGACCCGGAGCGCCAGCGGATTCCACGATGCGGACGTCGACCGCTCAGGAACTGCTGCCGCAGCTCGACCCCGAACCGCAGCTCGACCCGGAGCTGCAGCTGGACCCGGAGCTGCAGCTGGAGCCGGAGCTGCAGCTGGACCCGGAACCGCAGCCCGACCCCGATCCGCACCCGCTCCCGCCACCCCCTCCGCCGTCCCCGGCAGAGCTGCCGCAGCCGCCGTCGCCGGGGCTCGACCCGGCGCACCACACCACCGGCACGAGAAGCAGCCCCGAGGAGTCCGACGAGTGGGGAGAGGGCGCGGCCGCTCCGGGGGGCCGCATCCGGGCCGCCGTGGTCAGGTGCGCCCGGACCTCCGGGTCGTCGAGTGCCCGCGGCCCCGACGTCGCCACCCGATGGGCCGCGCCCGTCTCGTAGGCGTGGGCGGTACGGAACTCCGCCGCGGCCCGGCGGCCTGCCCTGGTGATCCGGGCACGGGCGGTGGCCGCGACGACCAGTCCGGTGACGGCCCCGCCGAGAAGCGCCGGGAGCACCTTGACGATGAACGGCACCGGCGCCTGACCGAGGCTGTCGGCGGAGGCGAACTCGGCGATGGTCAGCGCGAGGGCCACCGGCAGGCCGAGCAGGCAGAGCAGCCCCTGTGTCATCCCCCAGCGGCGCCATTTCCGGTTCGCCCCGGGCGCGTTCAGCAGCCCGCGACCGGCCAGACCGTCCCCGACCTCCTGCACGGCGGGATGGCGCATGACCGCGTGCCGCAGCGTGTGCAGGGCACCGTTCGGAGCCGCGGCCTGCTCGTGGAGCACGGCCCGCTCCACCGGGTCGTGTGCGACCGGCCGCTGGACCGCGACGATCCCGGGCCCACCGACGAGCAGACGGCCGTCCTCCAGCATCGCGGCGAGCGCGGTGTCCACGACACGGCCGGGCCCGCCGTTCAGGAAGGCCACCTCGGACAGGTCGAGGACACTGCCGCCGGGCCCCTCGCGGGCCCGGCGCGCCCCGACGACCAGGAGCATCGAGGAGACCGCCACGGCGAGCGTCAGGACCAGGGCGAAGATGTTCATTTGCCGTCACCTCCCTGCGAGTACGGAACGGGCCGCCCGGGCCAGCCGGGCGGTGCGGCGGGGCGGCCGGGGAGCCGACCGGTCCTGCCACCAGTGGGTCAGCCGGCGGCGGGCCGCCTCGTCCGCGGGGCGGTCGGCGATGAGCAATTGCTCGGCGAAGTCCAGGGCGTCACGGCGGTACCCGGCGGACATCGGACGGTTCCTGGCGTACGCGAGGAACGCGTCCCGGTAGCCGCGGCCCAGGATCTGAGGGAGCTCGGGGGCCACCTTGGCGACGACGTCGGCGCGCTTGGCGGCCAGGGCCCGGCTCTGGACGCCGAGCCGGCGGTGGTCGAAGCCCTCGGGGGCAGGGGTGCCCGCGACGAGGGCGGAGAGCAGTGCTGCCTGCGCGACCGCCACCCGGTCACGGAGTGCCTCCGGAGCCCCGGCCGCGTGCACTGGGGGTTCGGCGTCCGGCGTGCGGGGGACGGGCCGTCGCAGCCCACCCCGGCCGGCGTCGAGCGTGGCGCGGATCGCGTCCAGTTCATCCGCCAGTTCGGCGGCCGGCGGGAAGTCGTCGTCGCGCTCCAGCAGGACCCCGGGCGGGGCGACGCGGGAGCGGAGTTCGGCGAGGACGTCGAGCACCGGAGCGGTGACCGGGTGGGCGTGCGTGTCGTGCCAGACGCCGTCCTTCTCCACGCCGCCTGCCACGTGGACGTACGCGATGGCCTCCACGGGGAGTTCGTCGAGTGCCGTGGCCGGGTCCTCGCCCCGGTTCACGTGGTTCGTGTGCAGATTCGCCACGTCGATGAGGAGCCGCACCCCGGTGCGTCCGACCAGCTCCGCCAGGAACTGGCCCTCGGTCAGCTCCTCGTCCGGCCAGGAGATCAGCGCCGCGATGTTCTCCAGCGCCAGCGGCACCGGCAACGAGTCCTGCGCCACCCGCACGTTCTCGCACAGCACGTCCAGCGCGGCCCAGGTACGCGGCACGGGCAGCAGGTGTCCCGCCTCCAGCACCGGCGACGCGGTGCGCGCTCCCCCCGCCCGGACGAACGCGATGTGCTCGGTGACCAGGGGCGCCCCCAGCAGGGTGGCCCGCGCCGCCAGACCGGCGAGCCGGCCGGCGTCGGGGCGGTCGGCCCCGCCCAGGCCGAGGGAGACGCCGTGCGGCACCACGGTGACGCCGCGCTCCCTCAGCCGCACCAGGGAGGCGGGGAGATGGTCGGGGCAGAGATTCTCCGCGACCGCTTCCACCCAGTCGATCCCCGGCAGGGCTTCCACCGCGTCGGCGATCTCCGGTCGCCAGCCGATCCCGATTCCCAGCTCCATGACGTCCCCCTTCGCTGTACCTGCCGGGGTCATGACCCCGCCGCACAGCGGTGAACCCGAAGAAGGGGACGTTCAGAGCTCGATTTGAGGTTCCCCGGCGCTCCGCACCGGCTCGGCGCCGGCTCTCACGTGGTCCGCCGGCTCGGCGCCGGCTCTCACGTGGTCCGCCGGCTCGGCGCCGGCTCTCAGGGCATCGGCGCCGTGGAGGGCCGCGAGGTGAACGACTGGTCCCCGGTCGGGACCGCCGGGACCGGCTGGGGCAGGACCGAGCCCCTCGGCGCCACCGCGGGCCCCGTCGGGCTGGCCGTGGCCGCCCCCGCCGCCTCGCGGGCCAGGGCGTCGAAGTCGATGAAGCCCGTGCCCTCCAGCATGGTGATGTGGTCGAGCACGGTCACGTTGGCGTCGGTCGCCAGCTGCCGGATCAGCGAGTTGCGGGTGGTGTGCCGCACCTGGGCGATCAACGCGAAGACCTTGCCGTGCGCGTTCCGCAGCAGATTGGCGAACTTCCGCTCGTACTCCTGGCCGCTCGCCGCGGTCATCTCCCGTAGCCAGCCCTGCTGCTGTTCGGTCGGCTGGTTCGGCAGTTCCACACCCAGTTTGGCGGCCACCTCCCGGGACCTGCGGTCCAGATCCGTGTGCCCGACCACCAGATGGTCCCCGGCCGCCTTGATCGCCTCGGTCGGTGCCCGCTCGATCGCCTGCTGCCCGGCGGGCAGCTCCCAGAGTCCGGCCAGGCGGACCTTCACCAGGAAGTCCCGGTCGGTCGCGGAGAGCGGTCCCCACTGGGTCGAGACGGACGACGCCTGGAGGTTGGCCTGGCCGGTGCCGGAGCGGTCGGCGTACGACCAGACCGGGTAGGCGAGGGCGCCGAGCGTGGCGACGAGCGCCGCGATGATGAGGGCCGTTCCGTTGATGCGTCGCACAGAGGGTTCTCCCGGGCCGAGGCGTGACGGCGTCCAATCAACCGCCGGTCCAACGGCCGGGGACTGACCGGCCGTTCAACCTACTGGGCAGTATTGCCAGTGCGGTGGCGTCAGGAGGTACGTATCGGCGGACCGGGTTGTTCAACGGGCCGGGACGAATCCGCGGACGAAGGGTGGACGACGCGGCCGGCCGGCCGTCGCGCGGACCCACCTGGCCCGAGGGGCCCGCCGGCGACCCTGCCGAGAAGCCTGTCAGCGGCGCAGCGCCGGATGGTCGGCGACCACCGTGCACGAGCCGGGGGCGATCTCGGTGAACCCCGCGTCCTGCACCACCGGCAGCCCGCTCCTCGTGAGTTCCCGCCAGCGGTCC
The DNA here is from genome assembly GCF_040630635.1 of Streptomyces sp. NPDC005761. Lineage (NCBI taxonomy): Bacteria > Bacillati > Actinomycetota > Actinomycetes > Kitasatosporales > Streptomycetaceae > Streptomyces > Streptomyces sp. NPDC005761. Next base: position 74,741 of record NZ_JBEXXX010000018.1, read on the forward strand.
GCGTCCGGGGTGGCGACCGAGAGCGGGAAGCCCGCCTCGCGCCAAGCCTTGCGCTCCGTCTCCGACAACTCCCACCAGGCGAGCTGCGCCCCGTGCCCGGCCTGCGCCATCTCCTTGCCCGCCGACATGCCGAGATCCGGGTTCAGCCAGAGGACCGGGCCGGCCGGGCCGGGCGCGGCCGGCGGCTCGGGGTCGTCCAGCTCCGTCCCCGAGACCTGGAGTTTCGCGAGTTCCTTCGGCCAGCCGTCGAGCGGCACCGGCGGGAAGACGCGCACCTCGGCCCCGTCCCCTGTGACGGTGATGCCGGGAAGCGCGCAGGCCTTCCGCCACTCCGCGCCGCGCGCCCGCCGCACCACCTTCCGGATGCGGGCGTCCTGCCAGTCGCGCATCACCTGGGCCCACTCGCCCTCGCCCGTCGACCGCTCGTCGGAGAGCATCACCAGCACCGCCCGGGCGGCTGTGCGCAGAGCGTCGGTACGGGCCGGGGGCGCCGTCTTCTCGATGTGCACCACCAACGGGAGTACGTACTGAGGTGCTTCGTCACGGTTCGTCCGCTCGGAGCGGAAGGGGCTGTCCATCGGCGGACCGGCGGGAACGGACGAGGGCTCGGGGTTGTCGTTGCTGCTCACCCGTCACAGTCTGCCAGCCGCCCCGAAAACCGTTCTTGGCGGAATGGAACACTCCGGGTGAGGATGCACCGCATGAAGAGCGATCTCTTTTCCAGCGAGCACATGGCGCAGCAGGCCACCGCCCCCGGCATGACCTTGCAGAACGCCAAATCCATCAAGTACGCGGTCAACGGCGAAATGCACGCACGCCAGGGATCGATGATCGCCTTCCGCGGTGACCTCCAGTTCGAGCGCAAGGGCCAGGGCCTCGGAGGCATGCTCAAGCGCGCCGTCACGGGCGAGGGGCTGCCGCTCATGGCGGTCCGCGGCCAGGGGGAGGCGTGGTTCGCGCACGAGGCGGCCAACTGCTTCATCGTGGAGATGGAACAGGGCGACGTCCTCACCATCAACGGCCGCAACGTCCTGTGCTTCGACGCCACGCTCGCGTACGAGATCAAGACCGTGAAGGGTGCCGGCATGACCGGCGGCGGACTCTTCAACAGCGTCTTCAGCGGCTACGGGAAGCTCGGCCTGATGTGCGAGGGCCACCCCATCGTGATACCCGTCACTGCCCAGCAGCCCGTGTGCGTCGACACCGACGCGGTCGTCGGCTGGAGCGCCCACCTGAACACGTCGCTGCACCGCTCGCAGAGCGTCGGCTCCATGCTGCGCGGCGGATCGGGCGAGGCCGTCCAGCTCCGCCTGGACGGCGAGGGATTCGTGATCGTACGGCCCAGTGAGCTGAAGCCCGAGAAGGCGTCGTCCAACTGAGTACGGACCTCCTGCGACTGAACGGGGTGGGCCGCCGGTACGGCCTCGCCGGCCCCTGGGTGCTGCGCGGGGTCGACCTCGGGCTGCCCAGGTGCTCCCTCGTCCGCGTCGAGGGAGCCAACGGCACCGGCAAGTCCACCCTGTTGCGGCTCCTCGCCCGGATCGATGCCCCCACCGAGGGCCGGATCACCGGCGGCCGGCCGCGCACGGCGTACGTTCCCGAGCGGTTCCCGGCGGCGCTGCCCTTCACCGCCGCCGGGTATCTCGTGCACCTCGGCCGGATCCACGGGCTGCGTACGGCAGACGCGGCCGCGCGCGCGACGGAGTGGCTGACCCGGTTCGGGGCCGTGGAACAGGCCCGTACGCCGCTCGCGGAGCTCTCCAAGGGCACCAGTCAGAAGGTCGCCGTCGCCCAGGCGCTCCTGGCCGAACCGGAGTTGCTGGTGCTGGACGAGGCCTGGACCGGCCTGGACGCCGCCGCCCGGGCCGAACTGGACCGGGCCGTCGCGGCACGCGCGGCCGCGGGCTCCACCGTCGTCTTCGTCGACCACGACCCGCACCGGCTCGCGGACGCGGTCGACGTGGTCCTGCGGGTCGAGGGGACCGGACTGGCAGCGGCGCCCCTCGCCCCTGCCGCGACGGCAGCCGGCCCCCGGGTCCGGATCGAGGTGACGGGCCCGCCCGGTGCCCCGCTCCCCGCCGGACTGCCCGGCGCCCCCGAGCGGAGCGCCGCCGGGGACGGAGCGCTGCGGCTGACCGTCGCGGCCGCATACTCCGACGCCCTGTTGGGCGCCCTGCTCACGGCCCGCCCGCCCTGGCACATCAGGCAGCTCTCGGCTGTGCCCGCCCGCCCCGGCGAGGCGGCATGACCGCTCTGATCCGCTACCGGACCGCCCTGCTGCTGCGCTCCCAGCGCTGGCTCGCGCCCGTGCTGCTGTACGCGGCCTTCCTCGGTGTCGGGGTCAGCTCGGGCCAGCCCGTACTGGACTCGCTCGGCTACACCGCGGCCGGGCTGCTCCCCGTCACCGCATGGCTCGTGCAGGTCTGCGCCACCCAGGAGCCGCCCGCCGCCCGGACGGTCGTCGCCGCGGCCGCGGGCGGGCAGCCGAGGGCCCACCTGGCGGCCCTGCTCACCGCGCTGGGGTCCGCCGGGCTCCTGGGTACGGCCGCCACGGCGGTCGTGCTGCTGATCAGCGAGCCGGCGAGCACGGACCACAGCGTCGAGGTCCCGCTGCTTTCCGCCGGGCTCGCGGGACTGCTCGCCACTGCCTGCTGCCTCCTGCTGGGGACGGCGGTCGGGGCGCTGTGCACCCGGCCGCTGCTGCATCGGCGCGGCTGGTCCCTCGCGGCGACCGTGCTCGCGAGCCTGCTGGCCCTGGTGGCCGGCGGATCGCCGGCGAAGTACGCGGTGACGGGGCTGGTCACCGGCTCCCGCACCGGCACCGTCCACGTGCCGCTCCTGCCGCTCCTCGGCGCGGCGGCCGTGGCGACCGCGGCTGCCGCGCTCGCCTGCCGGCTCACGACGGTACGCGGCTGAGTGAGGGCTGTGCCGCGCTTCCTGGCGGGCGCACGACGACAGCTACGGCACCTCGCCGCGCTGTCGAAACGCCCCGAGTACGTCCCGTATGCGGGCGCCTCTCCGCCTTGCGATGCACCGCATCCGACGCCGCGCGCTGATCCACCAGGAATGGCGGGACAGCCCTTACAACCGCGTGCACGATAAGCGTCGCCGCAGGTCAGCGGCGCTCGTCGTCGCGGCGCCCGAGCCTTTGACCTGCACGGATGCAGCGACGGCTCAAATCGTGCACGAGGTCGTTAGGCTCGTACGCATGAACGAACCCGCGAACGAGTCGTACTGCGAGGCGCCGGCCGTTCCGACGCCCGACAGCGCCGCCGGACCTCCGTACGCCGAGTGCGTGCTGTGCCGGAAGCCGACCGAGTACGCGGCATCCGTCAAGGGCATCACGCTCTGCCCGGTCTGCGAGTGGCAGGAGGCCCAGCGCACGGCATGCTCCGGCTGACGTCCCGGCCCGGCCGGATCAGCCGGCCATCAGTTCCGACACCTTCACGAAGCGGTATCCGCGTCTCCGCAGCTCCGGAACCACCTGCTCCACCGCCTCGTCCGTGACGGGTGCCGCGCTGCGGGTGCAGTGCATGACGACCAGCGAACCGGGCTCCACCCCCTCCAGCACCTGCTCGGCCACCGCGTCCGCGTCCGTCGCGAACGCGTCACCGCTGACGACGTCCCACTGCACCGCGGTCACCCTCTCGGGCGCGAGCGCGCGCAGCGCGTCGTCGTCGTAACAGCCGCCGGGGAAGCGGAAGTACGGCACCACGTTGCGGGCGCCGGTCCTCCGGATCGCGCCGAAGGCCCGCTCCACCTCGTCGCGCATCGCCTCCTTCTCCACGACCGGCAGGCCGTAGCAGGGCGAGGTGAAGGCGTAGTGGCTGTACGAGTGGTTGGCGATCTCGAAGAGCGGGTCCGTGCCGATGGAGCGCGCCTGGGAGGGATACTCCTCGGCCCACCGGCCGGTCATGAAGACGGTCGCGGGCACCTTCAGCCGGCGCAGCAGCGCGATCAGTTCCGGATGGTCGAAGTGCTCACCGGCGGCCGCCCGCGGCCCCTCGTCGGCCGTCATGTCGGCGTCGAAGGTGAGCGCGACGACCTTGTCCGTACGGTGCGCCCCGCGCGTGAGGACGGGGGTGAGGCCGGCGGGCCCGGCCGCCATGGTGGGTGGGCCCTTCGCGGACGGGGACGCGGCCGGGGGAGCGGCGGAGGGGACCTGGACGGCGGCCGCTCCCCGGCGCGCGGCCGTGGGCCGGTCTCCGGGTGTCTCGGCCCGGCTCCCGCATCCGGCAAGCCCACCTACGAGGACCGCTCCCAAAACGGTCGCATTGGTAACTTTGCGTGCAAATGTGGTCACTGTGAGACGGTAATGGATCGCCATCCGGCTGAGTGGGTGGCGCCCCGTGCCCACGTTGATCAAAACCGATCAAATGAACGTTGCCGTCCACGAATCAGGAACGGGGCGCGCCGCCTCTGTGCTCAGCCGGCCGACGTCAGTACGTCAGCAGGGTCAGCGCCATGGACCCGTCACCGCGAAGGTCGTCCCCGGCGTGTAGCAGTTGACGAACATCGTCTCCTGGTCCGGCGCGAAGGTGACCCCGGCGAACTCGCCCCACTCCGGCTCCTCCGCCGTCCCGATGTTCTGCCGCCCGCGCGCCATGGCGTACACCTCGCCGCGCCGCGTCAGGCCGAACACATGCTGCGCCCCTCCGCCGTCCTCGCACACCATCAGCCCGCCGTCGGACGCCAGACAGATGTTGTCCGGCGACTCGCCCGGCAGCTGGATGTCCGTGTCCGGCCCGAAGGCGATGACCAGCGTCAGCCGGCGCCGCTTCGGCTCGTACCGCCAGACCTGCCCGAAGTGGTCGGCCGCTGAGCCCTCCGCGCTGTGCGCGAAGCTGGAGACGAAGTAGACGGAGGAGCCGCCCCAGTAGCAGCCCTCCAGCTTCTGGCCGTGGGTGATGCCCTTGGGCCCGAAGTCCTGGAAGCGGATGGCTGTTTCGGCGGCCAGCGGATCCGGTACGGGCACCCACTCGATCCCCTCGAAACTCGTCCCCGTCTCCTGGACCGCGGAAAGATCGGGGACGCCCGGCACCCGCATGGCCTCCAGCCGGCCGCCGGCCCGGAGCGAGCCCGTGCCGCCGAGCGGCTTCTCGGGAAGGAAGCGGTAGAAGAGCCCGAACGGCTTCTCGAACGCGTCCTCGGTCTCGTACACGATGCCGTTGCGTGGATCGATCGCGATCGCCTCGTGCTGGAAGCGGCCCATCGCGGTCAGGGGCACCGCGCCGGTGCGGTGCGGATTCGCGCCGTCCACCTCGAAGATGAAGCCGTGGTCCTTGGTGTAGCCGTTGGTGCCGGCCTTGTCCTCGGTCTCCTCGCAGGTGAGCCAGGTGTCCCAAGGCGTGCGCCCGCCGGCGCAGTTCACCGCCGTACCGGCGATTCCGACGCGCTCACCGAGGACGTTGCCGCGGCCGTCGAGCTCCAGGGCCGTGCAGCCGCCCTTGCCCATCGGGTCGTACGTGAGCCCCTCGACCGTCGGCACGGCGATCTTCGCGGTGACCCGGTTCTCGTGGTTGCGGACCAGCCGGACGCGCCCGCGAGGGCCGGCGAACGCCGCCATGCCGTCGCAGTTGCTGGGGACCGGCCCCTCGCCGGAACGGAGCGGGTCGCCCTCCCGGGACAGCACCCGGTAGCGGAACCCCTTCGGAAGGTCGAGCAGCCCGTCGGGGTCGGGCACCAGCGGGCCGTAGCCCGCGTGGCCGCGCGCGGCAGAAGTCCCCGCGAAGAGCTCGCTGAAGGCCCCGGTGAAGGCGATCGTGGCGGCGACACCGCTCGTGGCCAGGATTTGTCGTCGTGTGGCAAGACGTCGAGGTGCGGTTGACATGTGGCAACTCCCTGTTGGCGGACAGGTGACATGGCATTGTCAAAAGCAGGCCTGCCCCGTCGAGGCCCTCCATGAACGTTGTCACGGCCGACTGGCCGGTCCAGGCCCGACGCTCCGGGGCGGAAGCAGCCGGAAGGCCGACCGGGAGCCCGGCCGTGTGTCGAGTCCGGGCCGCCCCGGGCGCGCATCGGCGATGCGGCGATGGACGGCCCGAGACCCGAACCGGGCTCGGGGTAACCCGCGCCTGTCACGGGCCCGCGATGGAAACGTTCGAACACCTGCCGGGCGGCGTCCGTCGGAAGCCGGCCCGTCATCGGCGACCCCGACCACGCACGCCGGGGTCCCGGGGGCAGCGGCCCCGCTCGGGAGGCCGGTCCCTCCGGTGTCTGCGGGCCGGGATCCTGAGCGGGAGATCCAGGACGGCCGGAACGTGAACACGGTCCTCGTGTGCGGGGGAGCGCACAGCACTGTCCCCGGGCGGCAGGGCCGGCCCGGGGACAGTGGGGGAGAGGGATCAGGCGAGGGAGGCGCTCAGAGTGATCGTCGTGCCCGTCAGCGCCTGACTGACCGGGCAGTTCGCCTTCGCGTCCTCGGCCGCCTTGACGAAGCCGGCCTCGTCGAGACCGGGCACCTCGCCCTCGACCGTGAGGTGGATGCCCGTGATGCCGGTGCCGGGCTGGAAGGTGACCTCGGCCTGGGTGTTCAGCCGGGTCGGCGGGGTGCCGGCCGTGGCGAGGCCGTTGGAGAGCGCCATCGAGAAGCAGCTGGAGTGGGCCGCGGCGATCAGTTCCTCCGGGCTCGTCTTGCCGTTCGCCTTCTCCGCGCGGGACGGCCAGGAGACCGGGTACTCCCCGATCCCGGAGGAATCGAGGGTGACGACACCCTTGCCCTCGATCAGGTTGCCTTCCCAGACCGTGTGCGCCTGACGCGTGGTAGCCATGCTGGTTCCCTTCAAACGGAATGCGCGGTTGTACGGGGGTGGTGAGGCACTCCTTCGTGCCTCACCGGAGTCACGCCCCCGAACCTACTGCGCCACCAACCCCTTTGCGTCGCGCGCCAGCGCCGTGAGCCGGGAGATTGCCCGGAAGTACTTCTTCCGGTACCCGCCGTTCAGCATCTCCTCGCTGAACAGCCGGTCGAACGGCAGGCCCGAGGCGAGTACCGGAATCTCCCGGTCGTACAGCCGGTCCGCGAGCACCACGAGCCGCAGCGCGGTCGACTGGTCGGGTACCGGCTGCACCTCCGTGAGGCACACCGCCCGGATGCCGTCCGTCAGCGCGCCGTACCGGCTCGGGTGGACGCGGGCCAGATGGTCGAGCAGGGCGGGGAAGTCGTCCAGACTGGCGCCCTCGGTCGCGTACGCCGCCCTGGTGACCTGCTCCTCGGAGTACGGGGGCGGGGCGTCGGGCAGGCCGCGGTGGCGGTAGTCCTCGCCGTCGATGCGCAGCGGGCGGAAGTGCGAGGAGAGCCCCTGGATCTCACGCAGGAAGTCCGCGGCTGCGAACCGGCCCTCGCCGAGCTTGCCGGGCAGCGTGTTGGAGGTCGCGGCGAGCGCCACCCCAGCCTCGACCAGCCGGCTCAGCAGCGAGGAGACCAGCACGGTGTCGCCCGGGTCGTCGAGCTCGAACTCGTCGATGCACAGCAGCCGGTGACCGCTGAGGGTCTGGACGGTCTGCTGGAAGCCCAGCGCGCCCACCAGGTTCGTCAGCTCCACGAAGGTGCCGAAGGCCTTCAGCGAGGGCGCGGCGGGCGTGGCGTGCCAGAGGGAGGCGAGCAGATGGGTCTTGCCCACGCCGTAGCCCCCGTCGAGGTAGACCCCGCGCGGACCGCTCGGCGCCACGGCCTTCCTGCCGAACCACTTGCGCTTGCCGGCTCCCGTGGCGTGCGCCCCGCCGAGCCCGGACGCGAAGTCGGCGAGGACCTTGACGGCCTCGATCTGACTCGGCTGGGCGGGGTCGGGAACGTACGTGTCGAAACGCACGGAGTCGAAGCGCGGCGGCGGCACCATCTCGGCGACCAGACGGTCGGCGGGGACGTGCGGCTCGAGCGCGCACAGGGACTGCGGGGCCGTCTCGGCTATGGGGCTGGACCCCGGCACGGCGGTGGAGGAGGACACAACTCCCCAGCTTAGGCCGTGCCAGACTGCGGAACATGCGACGCCTGTTCCCTGTGACCGACCTGACAGCGGCCGACGACCGAGGCGAGTGGAGCCTGGACTCCCTCTTTGACGCCTACGCCTACCCGGAGACCGGCGGCCCCTGGCTGCGCGCCAACATGGTGTCGACGCTCGACGGCGCCGCCCAGCACGACGGCCGCTCGCAGCCGATCTCCTGCGAGAGCGACATGCGGATCTTCGGCGCCCTGCGGGGGCTGGCCGACGTCGTGATCGCGGGCGCGGAGACGGTGCGGCTGGAGGGCTACCGCCCCGCGCGGGCCCGGGAGGCCTTCGCCGCGCGGCGGGCGGCGGCCGGGCAGGGGCCCGCGCCGGCGATCGCCGTGGTGAGCGGGAGCATGGACCTGGACTTCTCGCTGCCGCTCTTCGTCTCGCCACTGGTTCCCACGCTCGTGCTCACAGGGGCGGGGGCGCCGCCCGGCCGGATCGAGACGGCCCGGAAGGCGGGCGTCGAGGTGGTGATCGCGGGGGAGGGCTCCCGGGTGGATCCTGCCCGGGTGGTGCGGGAGCTGGCCGATCGTGGGCACCGCCGGCTGCTGACGGAGGGCGGCCCCCGGCTGCTCGGCCAGTTCGTGGCAGCGGGGGTGCTGGACGAGATCTGCCTGACCCTGGCGCCCATGCTCACGGCCGGTGACGCGCAGCGGATCGCGGGCGGTCCGTCGGTGGCCGTGCCGGAACGATTCGCCCTGGCAGCGCTGCTGGAAGAGGCCGGGTTCCTCTTCTCTCGGTACCGTCGGATCCGACAATGAGCGGAATATTCCGTTCCGGTTAGCGTTCGGTGGGCAGAATGGATCTCGCAGACCCCGTGCGAGCACGGGGAAGGATGGTTTCAGCAGTGACCGGCGACGGCCACTGAAGCAGAAGGGCCCCTGTGGTGTTCACCAGCGTTTTGATGATCGAGAAGCCCCTCACTTCCGAGGACGTCGAGTTCGTCACCACCCTGCACGGGGAGGAGCGGGTCTCCTTCGTCGTGCTCATGCAGCCACGCGGTGACCAGGCGGATGTGCTGTTGCGGGCCATCGACGACCTGGCGATGGGCGAACTGAAGGAAGCGGCCAGGGAGAGCGAGGAGCCGGAGGGGAAGAACGCCAGACAGTCCGCCGAACTCGCGCTGGAGGTGTCCCTGGAGGCACTGCGCCAGTCGGGCTCGGAAGCCGTCGGCCAGGTGATCGAGAACCACCCCCTCGACAAGCTGAAGTCCGTCGTCGACGGGGCGGAGGCCGACGAGGTCATCGTCCTGACGGCCCCGCACTACGTGGAGGAGTTCTTCCACCGCGACTGGGCGTCCCGCGCCCGCCACAAGGTCGGCGTACCGGTGCTCAAGCTCTTCGCGCACAGCGAATAGGCTGGGAGCCCCTACCCGCACCACCCTGGGAGACACACGCATGGCACCCGGTATTCCTGCCGCCATGGAACGGCCGCACTTCATCGGCATCGGCGGCGCCGGAATGTCGGGCATCGCGAAGATCCTCACCCAGCGGGGCGCGAAGGTCGCGGGCAGCGACTCCAAGGAGTCCGCCACGGCCGGGGCGCTTCGCGCGCTGGGGGCGACCGTCCACATCGGACACGCCGCCGGGCACCTGGCGGACGACGCCACCTGCGTGGTCGTCTCCAGCGCCATCCGCGACGACAATCCGGAGCTGGTGCGCGCCGGGGAGCTCTCGATCCCCGTCGTGCACCGCTCCGACGCCCTTGCCTCCCTCATGCAGGGGCTGCGGTCCATCGCCGTCGCGGGCACCCACGGCAAGACGACCACCACGTCGATGCTGGCCGTCGCCCTCACCGAACTGGGCCTCGACCCCTCGTACGCGATCGGCGGCGACCTCGCCGGTCCCGGCACCAACGCCACGCACGGCGAGGGTGCGATCTTCGTCGCCGAGGCCGACGAGAGCGACCGGAGCTTCCAGAAGTACGACCCCGAGGTCGCGATCGTCCTCAACGTCGAGCTGGACCACCACGCGAACTACGCCTCGATGGACGAGATCTACGACTCCTTCGAGACCTTCACCGGCAAGATCGTGCCCGACGGCACCCTGGTCGTCTCCGCAGACCAGTCCGGCGCCGTCGAACTGACCCGCCGGGTGCGCGACCTGTCCTCGCTCAAGGTCGTCACCTACGGCGAGTCCCCGACCGCGGACGTACGCGTCCACAAGATCACCCCGAGCGGTCTGACCAGCGAGGTCACGGTCGTCCTGAACGGGAAGTACCTCACCTTCACCGTCTCCGTGCCCGGCCGCCACTACGCCCTGAACGCGGTGGCCGCCCTCGCCGCGGGCGTCGCCCTCGGCATCCCCGCCCACAACCTCGCCTCGGCCCTCGGCAAGTACACCGGGGTCAAGCGCCGCCTCCAGCTCAAGGGCGAAGCGGCCGGCGTCCAGGTCATCGACAGCTACGCCCACCACCCGACCGAGATGACGGCCGACCTCGAAGCGATGCGTGGCGCCGCCACCGACGCCCGGATCCTGGTCGTCTTCCAGCCCCACCTCTTCTCCCGCACCCAGGAGCTCGGAACCGAGATGGGGCAGGCCCTCGCGCTGGCCGACGCCTCCGTGGTCCTCGACATCTACCCGGCCCGCGAGGACCCGATCCCCGGCATCACCAGCACCCTGATCATCGACGCCGCCCGGTCGGCGGGCGCCGACGTCACCGCCGTGCACGACAAGGCGACGGTCCCCGAGGTCATCGCGGGAATGGCGAAGCCCGGCGACCTCGTTCTCACCATGGGGGCGGGCGACGTCACGGACATCGGCCCGCAGATCCTGGACCACCTGTCGAGCTGAGGGAGCCACCGTGCCGTACGACATCGAGAAGCCGGACGAGCAGTGGCGGGAGGAACTCTCCCCCGCCGAGTACGCCGTCCTGCGCAAGGCGGGCACCGAGCCGGCCTTTGTCGGCGAGTACACCGACACCAGGACCACGGGCGTCTACTCCTGCCGCGCGTGTGACGCTGAGCTGTTCCGCTCCGACACCAAGTTCGAGTCGCACTGCGGCTGGCCGTCCTTCTACGACCCGAAGGACACCGACGCGGTCGAACTGATCCAGGACCGCAGCCACGGCATGGTCCGCACCGAGGTCCGCTGTGCCCGCTGCGGCTCGCACCTGGGCCACGTCTTCGAGGGCGAGGGCTACCCGACCCCGACGGACCAGCGGTACTGCATCAACTCGATCTCACTGCGGCTGACGCCGGACGCCTGATCCGGTACGAGGACTGACGCGCGCGTCAGTCCTCGTCCGACGTCTCGGGCTTCAGCAGCGGGTGCACCACACCCGGGAAGACCCGGGCCCGCACCACCGGCTCGGCGGAGCCGCCCTGGATCACCGTCTCGGCGACACCCCAGGGGCGGCCGGGCAGCTCGACGATCAGCGTGTACGAGGCGGAGCAGCCGGTGCACTCGTACCGGTCCACCCACGTCTCCACCTCGGTGGTGCTCCCCGGGTAGCGCGCCACGTGGCGGTGGAGCGCGTGACAGCGTTCGCACCGCTCGCCCGGCTCGCACGTGCCTCCGCAGGGGCACGGCACGTCGAGGGAGTCCGCCGGGCGCCAGCGCTGCGTGAGGACGGCGTCGCGTGTGGCGCCCATGTCCTTCATCGCCTTGAGGTTCCGCGCGGCCACGTTGTACGACTCACCGGTCGCAGCCATCCGGTCGCGGATCACGTCCTTGCGCCCACGGTTCGTCGTCATCTGTTCCTCCTGGGGTTCACGCAGCCCGCCAGGAGCCCACGAGATCGTTGTGTCCCAACGGTACCCGGCGCGCGGGGCCCCCGACGACCCGCGCGTTCACCCCCGCCGTACCCGGCCCGCGATCCGCCGGCCGATCCGGCCCAGGGTGCCGCGGCCCCGGCGGTTCCAGTCGTGGAAGGCCTCGGCCCGGCCACTGCTCCCCGAGCGCCCCACGGCCTCCTCCACCGCCGCGATCCCGTCGGCGGACAGCGTGCGCACGGCGGGGCGCAGCACCTCCTCCAGCAGGGCGTCAGCGGTCCGGCTCCACTCCGCTCCGGCGTGCGGATGAGCGGTCCAGACGGCGAAGCAGTCGGCGGCGTACGCCGGTTCCGCCTTCAGCCGGGAGCGGACGCCGGCCTCGCGCGCAGCCCGGTCGTAGGCGGCGACGAGATCGGGGTCGCCGCTGTGCACGAGGGCGTACAGCTCGGCCTCCGGCCGCTCCGGTGCGAGCAGCCGTGTGGCGAGCGCCCCGAACGCATGGCGGAGCACCTCTGGCTCCACCGGCTCGGCGTCCTCGCGCAGCGCGCGGGCCCGCTCCGCCCACTCCGGGGCCGCCGCGCCCGACCGGATCTCGCGGGCGAACTCCAGGAGCAGCAACGCCCCGCGTTCCCGGCCATCGATCTCCTGCGGGAAGCCGCGCAGCAGGTCGTGGGCGAGTTCGGGCGCCTCCTCGTCCGTGGCGGGGGCACCGAGCGCCGCCGTGACCAGGTGCGACCAGGTGCCGGCCGTCCGGTGGGCGTCCGACGTGGCGGCCTCCAGCAGCATCCGGGCCTCGCCCGCCGTCACCGTGCCCTCCTCCCACACCAGCCCCACGGCCGTCCGCAGCACCAGTGGCTCCGCGAAGGGCGACATCCCGGCGGCCCTCAGCACCCGGTGCACCGCGCCCACCCGGTCCTCTCCGAAGCCCGCCTTGATCTCCGGCGCCTCGGCGCACATCCGCAGATGCGGAAGCAGCTGGGTGCCGGTGAACGGGAGCGGGACCCTCCCCAGCAACCGCTCGACCCCCGACGGGTCCTGCGGCGCGATCCGGTCCAGCGCACCGAGCAGGGCCGTACGGACGTCGAACTGCTCGTCCATCAGCTCCAGAAGCGCCGGCGCCCAGCCCGGCTCGCCCTCCCCGGGCTCCAGCAGGGCGGGCGCGAGCCGGCGGACGACCGAGGGCAGCAGCTCCGCGCAGTCCACACCCAGCAGCCGGGCCACCCGGAGGAGCTGCACCGTCCTGGCCACGTCGAGACCGACGCCCGCGCCGCTCAGCTCGGTCAGGATCTCCGGACCCAGCACCGAGGCGACGGCCACGCCCTCGGGACCACTGAAGGCGGTGCGGCCCGGAAGCTCCACCGAACCGTTGCCGCCCCGGACCGCCTCCGTGACCAGCATGGCGGCCAGCGGAGCCGTGGTCGTCACGGGCGAACGGCCGTCGAGCGCGGCGAACAGCCGCCCGGCGGCGTCGAATTCGGGGCCGGTGCGGTCATCGACGCCGGGCGCGGTGAGCGCGTCGATGAGCTGCCGGGTGCGCTTCGCGTCCAGCGCGTAGGGCCGCTCGGCGGCCCAGTCGGCCGCGGCGGCACGCCCGGCCGTGCCGAGGGCCGTCCCCGCGCACAGCGCAGTCACCGCCAGCGGTCCGGCGGCGAACGGTTCCCCGGGCAGTCCGGCCGCCTCGCGGAACAGCTCGGGCGCGCGGCTGCGCCAGATCCGGGCGGCCGTCTCCGCCCAGGCGTCGGCCCCGGTGCCCTCCGGGCGCGGTCCGGTACAGGTGTGCACGTGGATGCCGGGGCCGCTCAGTTCGTGCGCGTCCTGCGGCAGCACTCCGACGATCTGCTGCGGAGCGCGCTGCGGGTGGCGGGCGTACGTGGTGAACGTCAGCCGCTCGGCGAGCTCGTCGGGCAGTGCGACACAGGCCAGCGCGATCCACCGGGCCACGTCGTCGCTCTGCCGCTCGACGAGCACCACCTGACCGGAGGGCCCGTCCGGCCCGCACAGCCGACGCAGATCGGCCAGGACGCCCGCGAGCCAGGGGCCGCGGGAGACGGCGAAGTCGTTGAGCCCCTCACGGTCCCGGGCGTGACCGGTGGCGGGCAGGGCGGCGAGCGGGCCCGGCAGGGTGCGGTCCGGGGTGGTGGCCGACCAGCGGGCGGACCGGCAGGCGGTGATCGGGAGCGCCCCGCCCGGCAGCCGGGTGCCGGCCGGGAGATGGACCGCGTGCGCGTGGAAGCCCACGGAGGAGGACGGGGAGGAGCGGACCGGCACCGTCCGGGCCAGCAGATGGCTGCCGTCGGACAGTTGGCTGAAACTGAAACTCTCGGGCAGTGCGCGCAGTGTGGCGTCGGCGATCCGCGGCGCCGTGCCGGCGGGTGGTTCGTACGCCAGGAGCGGCCCCGCCTCGGTGAGCACGGACGCGGGTATCGCGGCGTCAACTGCGGTGAAACGGGCCGGTATCGGTTCGGCCTCGCCGGTGCCGGGGCCGTCCCCGCCGGTTGCGGAGGTGTAGTGCAACTGCGCGAGGCTCATGCGTCGGCTCTCTTCGTCCCTGCCGTGAAGGTCCCCTGCCACCCGCACCCGCCGTCCCGTGGTGGCCGCGCCGACCCGGGCAGAGCGACGACCCCGGCGGGGAGTGTTCCGCAGTCGCTGGGGCGACGCTATCAAGGACCCGCGTCCCCTTGCGGCGGGAAGGGCGGGCAAGAACGGCGGGGGCCGGAGCGGCGCGTCCCGGCCCCCGCCGGCACGAGGTCGGCCCAGCGTCCGAACTCCCCGGTGCGGTCGGCGCCGGGATGTCGTCCACCCCCCTGTCCGCCGAGCCTGCCGGGGCGCCGGAGACCACCGGCGCGCTGGTCATCGCGGTGCAACGCTGCTTCTCCGAGTCGGACATGGCGCCTGTGCGCTGGAGGATGCGGTCCGGTACGGATCGTGACGGGCCGTCGATCACCGCGTGGAGCCGGCAGTCGTCGTTGTTGCTCGGGGACCAGCCCTCGACCCGCTCACGGAATAGACGAGGCACTTCCCGCGATGTAACCGCTGTCAGTACGACGAATGCCGTGGGTGGGCCACCACCCATCGCGGAGAGGGACGGGAGCCGATGAGCCTTCGCCAGTTCGAGTACGCCCTGGCCGTCGCCGAGGAGGGCTCGGTGACGGCTGCGGCGGAGCGGCTGCGGGTTGCCCAGCCCTCCGTCTCCCAGCAGATCCGGAGCCTGGAGAGAGAACTGGGCGTGGAGCTGTTCGCCCGTACGCCGACCGGGCTGGTGGCCACCGTGGTCGGCCGGGCGTTCCTGCGGGAGGCGGAGGTCGCGGTGAGCGCGGCGCGGAAGGCGCGGGCGACCGCGCGGGCCGGTGCGGACGAGCTGGTGGGCGAGTTGGTGGTCGCTGCGCAGATGGGCTTCGGTACGCGGCAGCTGCCTGGTGCGCTCGAGGCGTTGCGCCTCCGCTTTCCCCGGCTGGAGGTGACCGTGTTCGAGGAGCCGAGCTCCGCGGAGCTGGAGCGGCTGTGCCGCCGGGGCGTGCTGGACCTGGCCCTGATGGCGGCGTGCGACCGCAGCCCCGCCGATGCCCACCACCTCGGTGACGAGGAGTTCGTCGTGGTGCTCGGCGACGGGCACCGGCAGCTTGCCGCGGACCGGGTCGACCTGCGCGATCTGGAGGGCGAGGCGTGGGTGAGGTTCGACCGTGACAGTGCGCTCGACGGCGTACTGATGAGCGTGCTGCGGGACAACGGTCTGACCCCCGCCACGGCCGCCCGCGTGTCGCAGACCGCGACGGCCGTGCGCTGGGCCGCTCACGGGCTGGGGGTGACGCTCGTCCCGGCCTCCGCAGTGCCCAGTGGCCACGAGCACCTGGTCCGCCCGGTGTTCCCCGCCGTGTCCCAGCCGGTCATCGCCGTGCTCCGGCAGGGGGCCGGGCCGGGGGAGACGGCTCTGCTCGACCTTCTGCGCGAGGAGACCTGGACCGAGTCCGCTCCCTTCACCCCGGTGTCCTGACACCGGGAGCTCAGGGCCCCTGAGCTCCCGGTGTCAGGGACCAAGGGCTGTCCCGCAATTCCTGGTGGATCAGCGCGCGGCGTCAGATGCGGTGCATCGCAAGGCGGAGAGGCGCGCATACTGGACGTATTCCTCGACCAACCCCCCATGAACGAAAGCGGTGGCGGTGCCTCGGCGCCGCCACCGCATTTCCTTTCTGTGTTCCGGAATTCCGTGGGAATCAGCCCCTGGGGAATTCCCCGCCGTCCACGGTGAGTATGTTTCCGGTCACCCAGCTCGCCCGGTCCGAAACGAGGAACAGCACCGCGTCCGCGATGTCGTCGGGCCGGCCGACGCGCCCCAGCGGCACGCCGCTGTCGTCCGCGCCCGTCCCCGGGACCAGGCGTGCCCACTCCTCCCGCGTGGCCTCGCCGCCGGGGGTCCCGGTCCTGCCGGGGCTGACGGTGTTGACCCGGACGCCGAACGGTGCCAGCTCCAGGGCCAGCCCCCGGCTGTAGTTCTCCAACGCGGCCTTGGCCGCCGTGTAGTGCAGGAACGGCGGGGGCGCGAACGGCGTCGCGGCCGAGGAGACGTGGACGATCGTGCCCGAACGCCGTTCCCGCATCCCCGGTGCCAGCAGTGCGTCCAGCCGTACCGACGCCAGGTAGTTCAGGTCCAGCTGGTTCTGCCACTCCTCGTCGGGGATGTCCGCGGTGTGCCGGAACGGCCCCGCCCCACCCGCGTTGTTGACCAGGATGTCCACTCCGCCGAGCACCTCCCGCGCGGCCGCGGCGAGCGTCTCCGCGCCGGCCTGCGTCCGCACGTCGGCCTCCACGAAGGTGACACCCTCCGGCAGTGCGCCCGTCGCCGACCGGGCGGTGGTGAGCACCTCGGCCCCCGCGTCGCGGAGTTGGCGCACGACGGCCGCTCCGATTCCGCGGGAGCCGCCTGTGACGAGGGCCCGCTTTCCGGTGAGTTCGCGCGTTTCCGAGCCATTCTCCGTCGTGGTCATGCCGCTGGTCCTCTCAGAAATGTCGTACACGTCCGCTCGACGGGAGTGGAATGCGTTGCCGTCGAGCTGTTTTGACGGTACGGCCGGGAGAGAATGAGAGGCAAAGACGAAATATCAGCGGGTGCCATAGGGAATTCCTATGGCGTCCTGCCCGTCCTCCTCCTGCGGGGAGCAGGGCGGTTCAGGAGTCGAGGACGGCGGCCACGGATTCGATCTCGACGAGCTGGTCGTGGTAGCCGAGCACGGTGACGCCCATCAGCGTGCTGGGAACGTCGTGGTCACCGAACGCGGCCCGGACCACCTTCCACGCGGTCACCAGGTCCTCCTGCCGGGTGGAGGCGACGAGCACGCGGGTGCTGATGACGTCCCGCACATCGGCGCCCGCGTCCTTCAGCGCGGTCCGCATGTTCTCCACGGCCTTGGCCGCCTGGCCCGCGTAGTCCCCGACGGCCGCCGTCGAACCGTCCTCGTTCAGCGGGCAGGCGCCCGCGAGGAAGATCAGCCGAGCCTCGGCGGGGGCCGTGGCGGCGTAGGCGTACTCGGCGACGTCGGACAGGGTGGCGGAGCGTATCAGTGTGACGGCACGAGGCATGGTCGGTGCGGTCCTCCGGTGTGAGGGATGGGGGAGTCGGGCCGGCGGGCCGGGGCTGCCCCCGGCCCGCGCCCGGCTACTCGAAGCGGGAGGGGTCGCCGGCTCCACGCCGTACGATCTCCAACTCGCCGCTGGAGAAGTCGATGACGGTCGTCGGTTCCGTGCCGCAGTCGCCTGAGTCGACGACGACGTCCACCTCGTGGTCGAGCCGTTCCTTGATCTCCCAGCCCTGGGTCATCGGCTCCTCCTCGTCCGGCAGGAGCAGGGTGCTGGACAGGAGTGGCTCGCCGAGTTCCTCCAACAGCGCCTGGACGACGGCGTGGTCGGGGATGCGGACGCCGACGGTCTTCTTCTTCGGGTGCAGCAGCTGACGCGGCACCTCCTTCGTCGCCGGAAGGATGAAGGTGTACTGGCCGGGGGTCGCGGCCTTGATGGCGCGGAACACGTCGTTGTCGATCTGCACGAACTGCCCGAGCTGGGCGAAGTTCTGGCACATGAGCGTGAAGTGATGACGGTCGTCGAGGTTGCGGATCGCGCGGATGCGGGAGATGCCGTCACGGCTGCCGAGCTGGCACCCGAGCGCGTAGCACGAGTCCGTCGGATACGCGACGAGTGACCCGGAGCGGATGCTTTCGGCCACGTTGGTGATGGTGCGCCGCTGAGGATTTTCGGGATGTACGTCGAAATACTTCGCCATCCGGCGAGTCTACGGCCGGGGCGGCAAGCGGTTCGAGGCAAAAGCGGGTTGTCCTGCCCCGGGGACGGGCAGGACAACCTTTTCGGGTGGTGGGGCGCCGCTCAAACCTTTTCGGCCAGGTCAGGCCTTGGTGGCGGTGACTACGGGCGTCGGGAGTCCGTGACGAGCGCATTCGCCTCGGCCGGTGCCCGTACGGGGATGAGTGCGGCGAGGACCGCCGCGGTGAGGGCGACGCCGCCGGAGCGGGCTGTGGGCCGGGGTGTGTTCACGGGGCTCCTGTGACTCTGCCGGGCCATGAAGGTTGCGTCCTGCATTTACCATGCGCAGTGCGCTGAAAGTGCATGATGCATATTGAGTGCATAATGCATAGCTGTGGTATATATGTACAAAAGAGGTCGCCCGCCCTGCGGGGAGGCGAGCCCGGCAGTCGAAGGAAGCCTCGCGTGGACATGCCTGTGGACCGGATCGAGTTCGAGACGATGCTTCTCGGGCGGCACATGAGTCTGCTGACCTCGCGAGGAGGCGGGCGGCTCGACCGGAGTGCCTACATCCTCCTGAGCCGCATCCGGGCCCAGGGCCCGATGTCCATCGGTCAGCTGCGCGACGCCTTCGGCCTCGACACCTCCACCCTGAACCGGCAGACCGCCGCGATGCTCCGGGTCGGGGTCGTCGAGCGCATCCCGGACCCGGACGGCGGGATCGCCCGGAAGTTCGCCATCACGGCCGAGGGCGAGCACCGGCTGGACAAGGACCGGGCCGAGAACCTGGACGGTCTGCAGCGCGTACTGGCCGAGTGGACCCCGGAAGAGGCGGCCCAGCTCGCGGACAGCCTCGCCCGCCTCAACCGCGACATCGAACGCCTCGACGGGCGGCCCTGGCCGCGGGACTGAGTGCGGCCGACGCCTCAGCGGGGCCGGGGGCCGGGGGCCGTTTCCGGCCCCCGGCCCCGCTGACGTGCGGCAGTCAGGTCCGGACAGCTCGGTGACGGCCCAGGTCCGGACCGCGGCGGAGGAGGGCCGCCTCCGGGGTGAGCCGATGCTGTGCCGACGATGCGGTCGGCGGTTGTCGGTCGGCGGCCCGGAGCCGTTGCATAGGAGGATGGGGCCGTCCTCGTTGTCGTGGCTGTCATCGGCGTCGGAAGTCCGGCCCCGCCCCTGGGTACGGTGAGGGGACGAGCAAGGGACTGACGCCGAAGAGGGGTACCGCATGGCCGAGTTGGAGCTTTCCGCAGGTGTCGTCGAGTACGAGGACACCGGCGGGGACGGGCCGGTCGTGGTCCTGCTCCACGGGGTGGCGATGGGCGGCTCGTTGTGGCGGCATGTCGTCGCGGACCTGAGACAGGGGTACCGGTGCGTCGTGCCGACGCTGCCCCTCGGCGGCCACCGGAGACCGATGCGGCCCGAGGCGGATCTTTCGGTCCTCGGCGTCGCACGGCTGGTCGCCGAGTTCCTCGACGCACTCGGCCTCACCGACGTCACCCTGGTCATGAACGACTGGGGCGGGGCCCAGGCCCTGGTCGCGGACGGGCGGGACCAGCGGATCGGCAGGCTGGTCATCACCTCCTGCGAGGCGTTCGACAACTTCCCGCCCGGCCTGCCCGGCAACAACCTGTACGCCGCCGCCAAGATGCCCGGCGGTCTCAAGGCGGCCTTCACCCTGCTGAAGCTCAAGCCGATGCGGCGACTGCCGATGACGTGGGGCCGGATGAGCAAGCGGCCCGTTCCGGACGCGGTGATGGACGCCTGGTTCCGGCCGTTGTGGACCTCGCCGGAGATCCGCCGCGACCTCAGGAAGTACGTCCTGGGCGTGCCGCCGAAGGCCGAGCTCCTGCGCTGGGCGGAAGCCCTGCGCACCTTCGACCGGCCGGCACTCGTCGCCTGGGCCTCGGAGGACCGCGTCATGCCGCTGGAACACGGACGCCGGCTGGCCGGAATGCTGCCCGAGGGCGAGCTGGTGGAGATCGCCGACAGCTACACCCTGATCCCGGAGGACAGGCCGCAGGAGCTCGCCCGGCACGTCCGGGAGTTCCTGCGGGCCACGTGAGGGCGCGGTGCGCCCGCACCGAACGGAGCAAGGGGCGCTCCGCGCGGTGCGCCCGCACCGAACGGAGCAAGGGGCGCTCCGGCCCGTTCAGCACGGCGTGAAGCGGAGCTGCGGGCGCGCTTAAGAAAACCTCGATGGACCTGGGGCGCGGGGTACGGCAGATTTCTCCGTGACGGCGGAGGATGGTGCGCGGCAGCCGGTCGAACGCGCTGCCACGCCGTCCTTCTCATACTTCCCCGGGCCGCAGGCTGCCTTCGGCATGCCCCCGGCCCGGGGCCATCAACGCCGCACCAGGTACAGGGAGCCGCAGCCGTGAAGGCACTCGTGAAGCAGAAGGCCGAGCCGGGACTCTGGCTGATGGACGTGCCCGAGCCGGAGACCGGCCCCTCGGACGTCCTGATCAAGGTGCTCCGTACCGGCATCTGCGGCACCGACCTGCACATCCGTAACTACGACGGCTGGGCCCAGCAGTCCATCAGGACCCCGCTCGTCCTGGGCCACGAGTTCGTCGGCGAGGTCGCCGCGATCGGTTCCGACGTCATCGACATCGCCGTCGGTGACCTGGTCAGCGGCGAGGGCCACCTGGTGTGCGGGAAGTGCCGCAACTGCCTGGCCGGCCGCCGTCACCTCTGCCGCTCCACCCTGGGACTCGGCGTCGGCCGCGACGGGGCCTTCGCCGAGTACGTCGCGCTGCCCGCCTCCAACGTGTGGGTGCACCGGGTCCCCGTCGACCTGGACATCGCCGCGATCTTCGACCCGTTCGGCAACGCCGTGCACACCGCCCTGTCCTTCCCTCTGGTCGGTGAGGACGTCCTGATCACCGGCGCCGGCCCGATCGGCATCATGGCCGCCGCCGTCGCCAAGCACGCCGGCGCCCGCAACGTCATGATCACCGACGTCAGCGAGGCCCGCCTGGAGCTCGCCCGCAAGGTCGGCGTCAGTCTCGCCCTCGACGTCGGCCCGCAGACCATCGCCGACGGTCAGCGGCAGCTCGGACTGCGCGAGGGCTTCGACATCGGCCTGGAGATGTCCGGCCGCCCCGAGGCGATGCGCGACATGATCGCGAACATGACGCACGGCGGCCGGATCGCGATGCTCGGCCTGCCCTCCGACGAGTTCGCCGTCGACTGGTCCCGGATCGTCACCTCCATGATCACGATCAAGGGCATCTACGGCCGCGAGATGTACGAGACCTGGTACGCCATGTCCGTCCTCCTGGAGGGGGGCCTCGACCTCGCCCCCGTGATCACCGGCCGGTACGGCTACCGCGATTTCGAAGCGGCCTTCGACGACGCGGCGAGCGGACGCGGCGGCAAGGTCATCCTCGACTGGACCGTCTGACCACGGCCCGCCCGACCTCCTGCCGCCTCCGTCCGGCCGCCTCCGTACCCAGCTGGGAGACACCTACATGTTCGACTCCGTACGCGACGACATGCGCACCACCCTCGAAGAGATCGAGGCCGCCGGGCTGCACAAGCCCGAGCGCGTCATCGGTACCCCGCAGTCCGCGACCGTGGCCGTCACCGCCGGTGGGCGCCCCGGCGAGGTGCTGAACTTCTGCGCCAACAACTACCTGGGTCTCGCCGACCACCCCGACGTGATCGCCGCCGCGCACGAGGCACTGGACCGCTGGGGCTACGGCATGGCCTCCGTCCGCTTCATCTGCGGCACCCAGGAGGTCCACAAGGAGCTCGAGCAGCGGCTCTCCTCCTTCCTGGGCCAGGAGGACACGATCCTCTACTCCTCCTGCTTCGACGCCAACGGCGGAGTCTTCGAGACCGTCCTCGGCCCGGAGGACGCGGTCATCTCCGACGCCCTCAACCACGCCTCGATCATCGACGGCATCCGCCTGTGCAAGGCCAAGCGCTTCCGCTACGCCAACCGCGACATGGCCGACCTGGAGAAGCAGCTCAAGGAGGCGTCCGGGGCACGGCGCCGCCTCGTCGTCACCGACGGCGTCTTCTCCATGGACGGATACGTGGCCCCGCTGCGCGAGATCTGCGACCTCGCCGAGCGCTACGACGCGATGGTCATGGTCGACGACTCGCACGCCGTCGGCTTCGTCGGTCCCGGTGGCCGCGGAACCCCCGAACTGCACGACGTGATGGACCGGGTCGACATCATCACCGGCACGCTCGGCAAGGCGCTCGGAGGCGCTTCCGGCGGCTATGTGGCCGCCCGCGCCGAGATCGTCGCCCTGCTGCGGCAGCGCTCGCGCCCGTACCTGTTCTCCAACTCGCTCGCCCCGGTCATCGCGGCGGCCTCCCTGAAGGTCATCGACCTGCTGGAGTCCGCCGGTGACCTGCGCGAGCAGCTCAATGCCAACACCGCGCTCTTCCGTACCCGGATGACCGAGGAAGGCTTCGACGTGCTGCCCGGCGACCACGCCATCGCCCCCGTGATGATCGGGGACGCGGCGAAGGCAGGCAGGATGGCGGAGCTTCTCCTCGAGCGCGGTGTGTACGTGATCGGGTTCTCGTACCCGGTCGTCCCGCAGGGCGCGGCCCGTATCCGTGTCCAGCTCTCCGCCGCACACTCCACGGCTGACGTGAACCGCGCGGTCGACGCCTTCGTCGACGCGCGGGCGGCTCTGGGGGAGTAGGCGCGACGGGGGCGCCCTCGCGACCTGGGACAATAGGTCACATGATCGATGCACGGCGGCTGCGCATCCTGCGTGCGGTGGCGGACCACCGCACGGTGACGGCCGCGGCCGCCGCGCTGTATCTGACCCCCTCCGCCGTCTCCCAGCAGCTTGCCGCGCTGGAGCAGGAGACCGGACACCGGCTGGTCGAGCGGGGCGCCCGAGGCGCCCGGCTCACCCCCGCGGGGGAGATCCTGCTGGCACACACCAACGCGGTGCTGGCGCAGCTGGAACGGGCCGAGGCGGAGCTGGCCGCGTACAGCGCGGGCGACGCCGGTACGGTCACCGTGGCCGCGTTCGCCACCGGCATCGGCCTGGTCCTCGCCCCCGCGATCGCGGCCCTGAACCGGACCGCACCCGGCATCAAGGTCCGCGTCCAGGACGCCGAGGGCGACGCGAGCGTCCCCATGGTGCTGGACCGGCAGGTCGATGTGGCGGTCGCCGTCGAGTACCGCGGCGCACCGGGTGAGGACGACCGGCGGCTGACCCGCGTGCCCCTGTACTCGGAACCGTTCGACGCGGTGCTCCCGGTGGGCCACCGGCTGGCCGGCCAGGAGCAGGTGGCCGTCGCCGACCTGGCGAAGGACGGGTGGATCGGTCCCTACCCCGGCAACCCCTGCCACGACGTCGTCGTCCTGGCCTGCGAGTACGCCGGTTTCGCACCGAACCTCGAGCACTCCTCGGACGACTTCCACGCGGTCGTCGCACTCGCCGGCGCCGGCGCCGGAGTGGCCCTGGTACCCCGTTCCGCGCTGCGCGGCGTGGCTCTGGCCGGCGTGGTGGTCCGCCCGGTGCAGGGCAGCGCCCCGACGCGCCGGGTCTTCGCCGCGGTACGCCGGGGCGCCGAGGCCCATCCGCTGATCGCCCCGGTGCTGGAGGCACTGGCGGGCGCCGCGGGCGACGACGTCCTCGGGGCGGGCTGAGCCCCCGGTCCCCTGCGGATCTCCCGAATGCCCTCGGCGGTCCCCACCGACCGGTCAGACTCTCTCGTGCCACCCGGCGACGAGAGGACAGCGGCATGGCGAAGAGCGCACTGCTCGTGATGGACGTCCAGAGCGGCATCGTGGACATCACCGGCGCCGACGCCCGATACCTGGAGCGCCTGAACCGGGCGATCGAGGGCGCCCGGGCGGCGGACATCCCCGTGATCTACGTGGCCATCGCGCTGCCGCCGGGCGATCCGGAGGTCAGCCCGCGCAACCGCGTGATCACGAATGCCGTGCGGGCCGGCTGGTTCACCGCGGGCGGGCCCGGCACCGCGATCCATCCCGCCGTCGCGCCCCGGCCGGGGGACGCCGTGGTCACCAAGAGGCGGGGGAGCGCTTTCTCGGGCAGCGACTTCGACCTGGTGCTCAGGGCTCGCGACATCGACAGTCTCGTCGTCACGGGCATCGCCACGAGCGGGGTGGTGCTGTCCACCCTGTGCCACGCCGTCGACCTGGACCTCGGCCTCACCGTCCTGGTGGACGCCTGCCACGACACCGAGACCGAGCTGCACCAGGCCCTCACCGGGCATCTGTTCCCGCGGTGGGGCGACGTCGTCACGGTCGAGGACTGGCTGAGGGCCCTCGCTGCGCGGTAGTCGACGACTGGCTCGAGGCCCTTGCCGCGCAGTACGCGGGACTTCCGGAATGCGCCCTGGGCCCGCCCCGGATCACCGCCCGCCGCCGCGCGCCCCCGGGAACAGCGTGCCCACGGCCGCCGCCGCGGTCACCGCCCCCGCCAGGACCGCGTACTGCACCGGCGGCAGGTACGGCAGCCCGCCCGTCGCCGGGAGCGCGAACGCCAGCAGCGGGATCGCCGCGACCACGGTCCCGATGGCCAGACCCGCCACCGCCACCAGGCCCGTCTCCAGCACCCGCATCCGCAGCAGCTGACCGCGCCCCGTGCCGACCAGCCGCAGCAGGCGGAACTCCGGGCGACGGCCGACGGAGATCAGGGCGAGGGTGCTGACTACGGCGAGCAGCGCGAAGCCGCCGATCACGCCGACGCCGATGACGATCAGGGCGTCACCCCGGGCGGAGGACGACGGGCTGATCCGCACGTCGTCCGGGGTCGCCGGACGTACCTCCAGTCCCTCGTACGGCGCCAGCGCACGCCGTACGGCCGACGTGGCGTCCTCGCCCGCCGAGCGCACCAGGATCTGCCGGTCGCGCGGAGCCGAGACATGCCCGGCCAGTGCCTCCCGGGGCAGCATGAACTCGCCCAGCCCCAGGGACCGTTCGTAGAGCGCCACCACTTCGGGCCGTACCCGCGTACCGTCCCCGAGACGCAGCGTGACCCTGTCCCCGACACCGATGCCCAGGTCGTCGGCCCGGTCCTTGCCGACGGCGACCGAGCCCCGGCCGGAGAGAGCGGCCGGGTCGCCCGCCGTGACCCGGGCGTCGAGCGTGCCGGCCCACTGGCCGGCCGTGAGACCCAGTACCGGGAAACGGTCCAGCGCCGGGTCGCCGGCCTCGCGGTGGGCGAGGACGACGGACGACCGCAGCAGACCCGTCGCCGCAGCCACCCCGGGCGCCCCGCGCACGGCCTCGGCCGCCTCCGCCGGGATACCCGCTGCGGGGCCCGTC
Organism: Streptomyces sp. NPDC005761; assembly: GCF_040630635.1. NCBI lineage: Bacteria > Bacillati > Actinomycetota > Actinomycetes > Kitasatosporales > Streptomycetaceae > Streptomyces > Streptomyces sp. NPDC005761. The sequence continues at coordinate 99,969 of NZ_JBEXXX010000018.1, forward strand.
ACCACCAGGTCCGCCCGCAGCGCGTCCGCAGCCTGCCGGCCCGCGGCCCGCTCCAGCGTCGTGGCGGCCGCCAGCTGCACGCACACGAACGCGACGACCAGCACGATCGGAGTGAGCGCCGCACCGAGCCGGCGGTTGTGCGCGGCGGCGGACCGGGCGGCCAGGAATCCGGAGACCCCGCCCGCACGCCGCACCGGTGCGCCGAGAACCCGCATCGAGATCCGGGCGATCCACGGACCGAGCAGCGCCACCGCGATGATCAGCGAGGTCGCCGCGCCCGACGCGGCGAGCGCCGCGGCCTGACCGCTCTGCGTGGCCGCCGTACCGGCCGAACCGAGCCCGGCGACCGCCAACAGCACACCGGCGCCCGTGCGCCACCGCCCCGGCTCACCCGGCTCCGGCGCCCGCGCCGCGCTCAGGGCCGCCGCCGGCCGCATCGCGGTCACCGCACGCGCCGCGAGCAGCGCCACCGGCCGGGCGGCCAGGGCGACGAGTGACGCGCCCACGGCACCGGCCGCGACCGACAGCCACAGCGGGACGGGCAGCGGCAGCGGGTCCGTGCTCAGCAGCGACCGCATCAGCAGCCCGAGCGGCACGGCCCCGGCGGCGCCCAGCACCGCGGCGGCGACCGCGACCCGCCCCGCCTCACGGCCGACCGCCGACCTGAGCTGCCGCGGCGTCGCCCCGACCGCCCGCAGGAGCGCCAGTTCGCCGGAGCGCTGGTGCACGGCCTGGGAGATGGTGGTGGCGATCACGAGGAGGGCCACCATGACGACGGTTCCGGCGATCGACGCCAGCATCGCCAGCAGATCGCCGCGTCCGCCGAGTGCGTCGACGTGCTCCGCCTCGCCCCGTTCCGCCCCCGTCAGGACGCGCAGACCGCGCTCGCCTCCGTCGTGTCCTGCCACGACCCCGGCCAGGGATGTCCGCAGCGCGTCGGCGGACACACCCCGCTCGGCCACGACGCCGATCGCGTCCACCGTCCCGGGATGTCCGGCCAGTTCCATGAGCCGTGCCTCGGTGAAGAACACGGCGGGCGCGCCGCCCCGGTGAGCGGTGCCGGCCACCCCGCTGACGGTGTACTGCCGTGCCGCTCCGCCCATTTGCAGTGTGACGCGCCGACCCGGCTCGCCGCCCTCGGCCACCAGCGCCGCGTCCACGACCACCTCGGACGCCGACCTCGGGGCGCGCCCCTCGGAGAGCTCGTACGCGGAGAGCGCGGCCGAGGGCCAGGAGCGGCCCACCGCCGGTGCCCCGCCGCCCACGGACACCGGAACGGAGTCGTCCGCCACGGCCAGCGCGACGCCGTCCGCCGTTGCCGCCCTCGCCACGACGGCACGGTCCAGCCGCACCCGTTCCGGCAGATGGGCGGTGGCCGTCCGCGGCTCGCTGCCCCACGGCTTCGCCGTGTACGAGACCCGCTGATCGGCCACCACCACCGCGTCGGCCCCGGCATAGCGCTCCACCGGCGGCCGCGCCAGCAGCAGCGAGCCGAGCACCAGCGCGAAGGCGCCGAGCAGCGCGGCCGCGGCCGTCACCGCCGCGAACACCGCGGTCCAGGCCCGGCGATGGGCTGTCAGTGAGCGACGGGCCAAGAACGCCGAGGCCCGCCGGCTCCCGGCCCGCACGGCCACGCGAACCGGCTTACTTCGTGCATCGGTGGACGTCATCGCAGCCGGCCGCCGTCCATCGTCAGGACCGTGTCCGCCCAGCTCGCCGCCACCGGGTCATGGGTGACCATCACGACCGTGCGGCCGTCGAGCCGTACCGCGTCCCGCAGCAGGCCCAGCACCAGCGCCGCCGACTCCGGGTCCAGTGATGCCGTCGGCTCGTCCGCGAAGACCACATGCGGTTCGGTCACCAAGGCCCGCGCCACCGCGACCCGTTGCTGCTCACCGCCCGACAGCGTCCCCGGTGCGTCGCCGCCCCGGCCGGACAGTCCGACCCGGTCCAGCAGCCGCCGCCCGCGGTTCAGCACCCCCACCTCCCCGGGATCGGCGCCGGCCAGGACCAGCGGCAGCACGACGTTCTCCTCGATGCTCAGCGACGACACCAGGTTCAACGCGTGCGACTGGAAGACGAAGCCGATCCGGTCCCGGCGCAGCCGGGTCAGCGCCGCCTCGGAGAGTGCGCCGAGGTCGGTCCCGGCGATGTGCACCGTGCCCGACGACGGCCGGTCCAGGCCCGCCGCGCACTGGAGGAAGGTGCTCTTGCCCGACCCCGAAGGACCGACCACCGCGGTGAAGCTCCCCACGGGGACGACGCAGCTCACCGCGTCGAGGGCAACCGCCTCCCGGCCACTGCCGCGCCGCCCGTGGCGCCGGCTCACCGACTTCAGCTCCAGCGCCGCCGTGCGCACTGCCGTGGTTGTCTCCACCGTGGTCCCCTCGCTTCTTGACGTACTTCCTGACCTGCGTAAACGCTAGGAGGGCGAGGGGGGCGGGGCGAGGGGGCGCACTCCCGGACCGGGGGTGCAGCCAGCACCACCACGGCCCGGGGTGACCGCTCCACTCCGGCGGCGGTCAGGCCCCCGTACCGTGGTGCGGCATGAGCACCACCCCCACCCCGCTGACGCTTGCGGTCCGCCGTTCCTGGCATGCCTCGCGCTATGTCCTCATCGGCGTCCCGATCGCGCTGTTCGCGTACGTCGCGACGTTTCTGGTGGTGGCAGCGCTGCTGTTCGCGGTCGTGGTGATCGGGCTGCCGGCGCTGCCCGAGGCGGCCAAGGCGCTGCACCGGTTCGCGGAGTTCGAGCGGCGCAGGGCGGCGACGTACCTCGGCGTCCCTTTCCGGCCGATGCCGTATCCGCCGCTCGACGGCGGCGAACTCGCCGCGCGGGTCAGGCACGTGCTCTCGGACCCCGTCGTCCGGCGCGAGGCGCTGTGGCTGCCGTTCCAGGCGGTGGCCGGCAACGTCATCGGCTACCTCGCGATGGTGCTGTGGCCGGTCGGGCTGCTGGTCGACGGGATCGCGCTGACCGTCGTGCACCTGCTGGACCGGCGGAGCACCGACGAGTACGGCACGCCGCCGCCCGAGCGCCGCGGCCTGGCCCTGCGCTGGCACCCCGTACTCGCGGAACTGTCGGCGAGCTGGACCCGGTCCCTGCTGACTGCCCCGCACTCCGCCGGACTCGCCGAACGCGTCGTCCAGCTGACGGAGAGCCGGGCCGGGGCTGTCGAGGCGCACGGCGCCGAACTCCGCCGTATCGAACGGGACCTGCACGACGGCGCGCAGGCCCGCATCGTTGCCCTGTCGATGCGTATCGGCCTGGCCAAACAGGTCCTGGACCGGGACCCGGACGCCGCGCGGCAGCGCCTGGACGAGGCCCAGGACGGCGTCGACGCGGCGCTCGCGGAGCTGCGGCACGTGGTCCGCGGCATTCACCCGCCGATCCTGACGGACCGCGGACTCGCGGGAGCCGTACGAGCGTTGGCCGCGGACTCGGCCGTTCCCGTCACGGTGGAGCTCGACGGCGTCGAGGACGGGCTCCGCCTGCCGGCCGCCATCGAGGCCGCCGCCTACTTCGTCATCGCCGAGGCACTCACCAACATCGGCAAGCACAGCGGTGCGACGCTCGCGCGCGTACGGATCGACCGGGCCGACCACGCCCTGCTCGTGGCCGTCGGCGACGATGGGCACGGCGGCGCGGACGAACGCGGCGGCAGCGGGCTGGTCGGGATCAGGCGGCGGATCGCCGCCCTGGACGGCACCACCCGCATCAGCAGCCCCACCGGGGGGCCGACGGACATCGAAGTGGAGCTGCCGTGCGGATCGTGATCGCCGAGGACAACGTCCTGCTGCGGGAGGGGCTCATCCTGCTGCTCACCAGCTCGGGCCACGAGGTGGTCGCCGACGCCGCGGCAGGCCCCGAGGTGCTGCCCGCTCTGCTGGAGCACCGCCCGGACGCCGCCGTCCTCGACGTACGGCTGCCGCCCACGTTCCGCGACGAGGGGCTGCGCGCCGCCGTCGCCGCCCGCAAGGAAATGCCCGGCCTGCCGATCCTGGTCCTCTCCCAGTACGTCGAGGAGACCTACGCCGCCGAGCTGCTCGCCCAGGGCGCCCAGGGCATCGGCTACCTGCTCAAGGACCGGGTGGGCCGCGTCGACCAGTTCCTCCAGGCCCTGGACCGCGTGGCATCCGGCGGCACCGCGCTCGACCCCGAGGTGGTCAGCCAGCTGCTGACCCGCAAGGCGTCCGCGAAGCCGCTGCTGAGTCTCACGCCCAGGGAGCGGCAGGTGCTGGAACTGATGGCCCAGGGCAAGGCGAACGGCACCATCGCCACCGAACTCGTCGTCACCGAAAGAGCGGTGAGCAAGCACATCGGTTCGATCTTCGCCAAGCTCGGCCTCGAACCGGACGACGGCTCGGTCCACCGCAGGGTCCTGGCGGTTCTGGCGTACCTGGAGGGCAACGGGGCGCGCTGAGCGCACTCACGCGGGCTGGAGCAGATCCCAGCGGTTGCCGTACAGGTCCTCGAAGACCGCGACCGAGCCGTAGACCTCGTGCCGCGGCTCCTCCAGGAACCGGACCCCCGCCGCCAGCATGCGCGCGTGGTCACCGGCGAAGTCCTCGGTGTGCAGGAAGAAGCCGACCCGCCCACCGGTCTGCGCCCCGACACTGGCCCCCTGGACCTCGTCCTTGGCCCGGGCCAGCAGCAGCCCCGTGCCCTCGGTGCCGCGCGGGCGCACCACGACCCAGCGGGAGCCGTCGCCCCGGTCGGTGTCCTCCACCAGCTCGAAGCCGAGGGCGTCGGTGTAGAAACCGAGTGCTTCGTCGTAGTCGCGGACGACCAGGGTGACCAGGGCGATGTGGGACATGGGATTCCTCGCTGGACAGAAGGGGGAGAAAGGCCGCCAGGCCCGTAGCGGGACACTATCGTCATGGACACCAGCGACCTCACCGGGCTTACGGCCCGCGCCCGCCGCCTCGCCCTGGCCGGGGGCCGCCGCATCCTCGGAATCGCCGGGCCGCCCGGCGCCGGAAAGTCCACCCTGGCGGAGCAGCTCGTCGACGCACTGGGAGCGCTCGCCGTCCTCGTCCCGATGGACGGATTCCACCTGGCCCAGGCCGAACTCGAACGGCTCGGCAGGGCGGAGCGCAAGGGCGCGCCCGACACCTTCGACGCCGCCGGGTACGCGGCTCTGCTCCGGCGCCTGCGGACACCGGAGCCGGGGACCGTCGTGTACGCCCCCGCCTTCGACCGGTCCCTGGAGCAGCCCGTCGCGGGCGCCGTCCCCGTACCGCCGGACGTGCCGCTCGTCGTCACCGAGGGCAACTACCTCCTGTACGGGGAGGGCGCCTGGGCGCCGGTGCGGGGGCTTCTCGACGAGGCGTGGTTCCTGGAGCTCGACCAGGACGTACGCATCCGCAGGCTCGTCGACCGGCATGTGCGGTTCGGCAAGGCGCGGGCACGTGCGGAGCGCTGGGTGGCCGGTTCCGACGAGGTCAACGCGCGGCTCGTAGCCGCCGGCCGTGACCGAGCCGACCTGGTCGTACGGCTCGGTCACGGCTCGCGGTCCTGACTGCTCGCGCGCAACCGCCCCGGCGGGCAGGATGCGAGGAGCCGTTACAGCCACAGGTCCACCACGTCCCGCGCGAACGACCGCTGGAATGCGCACCATGTCCGGGTTCACGGCCACGATGTCCCACGCACCGCCAGGAGGCTCCGCATGACCAGCCCGTACCAGCCCGTGCCGTTCACCGCCGACGACTACCGGGCCCGGATGACGCGTGCCGCCGAGAGTGCCGCAGCCGCCGGACTGGCGGGCGTGCTGGTCGCGCCGGGCCCTGATCTGGTCTACCTGACGGGGTACCGGCCCACCGCGGTCACCGAGCGCCTCACCGTCCTCGTGCTCTCCGCCGGCCGGGATCCGGTGCTGGTCGTGCCGACCCTGGAGGCCCCGGACGCCGAGAAGGCCGTCGGCGCGCCCGCGCTGACCCTGCGCGACTGGACCGACGGCAAGGATCCCTACGCCGTCACCGCACCGCTGCTCGACGGACAGGGCCGGTTCGGGATCAGTGACAACGCCTGGGCGATGCATCTGCTCGGCCTCCAGCAGCTCCTGCCCGGGACCTCGTACGCCTCCCTCACCGAGGCGCTGCCGATGCTGCGCGCCGTGAAGGACACCCATGAGCTGGAGCGGCTCGCCGCGGCCGGGGCAGCCGCCGACGCCACGTACGACGAGATCCTCAAGGTCCGGTTCTCGGGCCGCAAGGAGACCGACGTCGCGGCCGATCTGTCCCGGCTGCTGACCGAGTCCGGGCACTCACAGGTCGACTTCACCGTGGTCGGCTCCGGACCGAACGGCGCCAACCCGCACCACGAGGCGGGTGAGCGCACCATCGAGCGCGGCGACATGGTCGTGCTCGACTTCGGCGGTCTCAAGCACGGCTACGGCTCCGACACCTCGCGCACGGTCCACGTCGGCGAACCCACCGCCGAGGAGCAGCGGGTCCACGACATCGTGCGGGAGGCGCAGGCGGCCGGCTGCAACGCGGTGCGGCCGGGCGTCGCCTGCCAGGAGATCGACCGGGCCGCCCGCGCCGTCATCACCGAATTCGGCTACGGGGACCGCTTCATCCACCGCACCGGCCACGGCATCGGCGTCACCACCCACGAGCCCCCGTACATGATCGAGGGCGAGGAACAGCCGCTCGTCCCCGGCATGTGCTTCTCCGTGGAGCCCGGCATCTATCTGCCGGGCCGGTTCGGCGTCCGGATCGAGGACATCGTGACCGTCACCGAGGACGGGGGCCGTCGCCTCAACGCCACGGCCCGCGAGCTGGCGGTCGTCGAGTAGGGCGGCCGCGCCGGTGGTCAGTCGTCGGCCAGCACCACGCACGACTCCGGCGGCAGACGCAGCGCCCCGTCCGCACCGGGTGCGTCGACGGGCAGCCAGGCGGCCAGCACCCTTCCCCCGCCGCTGCGGTGACGGCCGCCGCCCAGCGGGATCGTGGCCGGCTTCTCGTCGAGGTTGACGGCGATCCGCAGGTCGCCGCGGCGGAACGCCAGCCAGCGGGCACCGTCGTCGAACGCCGTCTTCACCGTCGCCAGATCCGGGTCGCTGAGGTCGGGCAGGGTGCTGCGCAGCGCGATCAGTTCGCGGTACCAGGCGTGCAGGCGGGCGTGCGGTTCGCGCCGCGGTTCGCTCCAGTCCAGACAGGACCGGTCGCGGGTGGCCGGGTCCTGCGGGTCCGGGATGTCCTCCTCGGCCCAGCCGTGCGCGCCGAACTCCCGCCGTCTGCCGGTGCGTACGGCCTCGGCGAGCTCCGGATCCGTGTGGTCGGTGAAGAACTGCCAGGGCGTACGGGCCCCCCACTCCTCGCCCATGAACAGCATCGGGGTGAAGGGGCCGGTGAGCACGAGAGCCGCCGCGCAGGCCAGCAGGCCGGGGGAGAGGGATGCGGCGAGCCGGTCGCCGAGTGCCCGGTTGCCGATCTGGTCGTGCGTCTGGGCGTAGCCGACGAAGCGGTGGGCGGCGGTGCGGGTGATGTCGAGGGGGCGGCCGTGGCTGCGGCCCCGGAAGCTGGAGTACGTACCGTCGTGGAAGAAGGCGCTCGTCATGGTCTTGGCGAGCCCGGCCAGCGGGGCGGCCGCGAAGTCCGCGTAGTAGCCCTGGGACTCGCCCGTCAGTGCGGTGTGCAGACAGTGGTGGAAGTCGTCGTTCCACTGGGAGTGCATACCCAGGCCGCCCGACTCGCGCGGAGTCGTCGTGCGGGGGTCGCAGAGATCGGATTCGGCGATCAGCGACAGCGGGCGGCCCAGTTCGGCCGAGAGCGTGTCGGTGGCCGCGGACAGCTCCTCGAGGAAGGTCAGCGCCCGGGTGTCGGCCAGTGCGTGGACCGCGTCCAGCCGCAGGCCGTCCAGCCGGTAGTCGCGCAGCCAGGCGAGGGCGCTGCCGAGCAGGAAGGCGCGCACCTCGTCGGAGCCAGGCGCGTCCAGATTGACCGCCGCGCCCCAGGGGGTGTGGTGCGTCTCGGTGAAGTACGGGCCGAAGGCGGGGAGGTAGTTGCCGGAGGGGCCCAGGTGGTTGTGGATCACGTCCAGGACGACCGCGAGCCCCAGTCCGTGCGCCGTGTCGACAAAGCGCTTCAGCCCCTCGGGGCCGCCGTAGGGTTCGTGCACGGCCCACAGCGAAACCCCCTCGTACCCCCACCCGTGGACCCCGGGGAACGGGCACACCGGCATCAGCGACACATGGGTGATGCCCAGCTCGGCGAGATGCCCGAGCCGGGCCGCCGCCGCGTCGAAGGTGCCCTCGGCGGTGAACGTACCGATGTGCAGCTCGTACAGGACCGCGCCCGGCAGCCCCCGCCCCGTCCAGTCGGTCTCCCAGGCAAAGGCGTCGTGGTCGACGACGGCGCTCTCGCCGTCCGGCCCGTCCGGCTGGCGGCGCGAGCGGGGATCGGGGCGCACCGGACCGCCGTCGAGGGTGAATCCGTACCGGTCGCCCGCAGCGGCCTGTGCCTCCGCGGTCCACCACCCCGCCCGCTCCGGATCACGCTCCATGGTCCGCGGCTCACCCGACAGCCGCAGTACGGCCGATTCCGCATCCGGTGCCCATACCTCGAACAACATGCAGCGCTCCCTCGTCTCCGTGTACCCGCCCATGGTCGGCAGAAGGCGCGATCTTCGACCCACGACACTGGATCGAGCTCGTTACTGGCGATTAAGGTCTGGTTCTGATCACTGCCCTGCCAGCTTCTGACATACGCACTCCCTCTTACGGCTGTGGAGGCCGAGATGACTGTGCCGCCGTTCCCGCCCGGTTTCCTGTGGGGGGCCTCCGCCTCCGCCTTCCAGACCGAGGGCGCCGTTGACACCGACGGCAAGGGGCCCTCCGGCTGGGACGCCTTCGCCGCGCAGCCCGGACGCATCAAGGACGGCACCGACACCACCCGTGGAACCGGCTTCCACCGGCACTACCGGGAGGACGTCGCCCTGCTGGCCGGACTCGGCGCCGACGCCTTCCGGTTCTCGGTGAGCTGGCCGCGCGTCGTGCCGGGCGGCAGCGGACCGGTCAACCCCCAGGGCCTCGACTTCTACGACCGTCTCGTCGACGAACTGTGCGCCCACGGCGTCACCCCGGCCCCCACCCTCTACCACTGGGACACCCCGCTCCCGCTGGACGAGGCCGGCGGCTGGCTCAACCGGGACACGGCCTACCGCTTCGCCGAGTACGCGGGCATCGTCGCCGAACGGCTCGCCGACCGCGTACCCATGTGGATCACCCTGAACGAACCCGCCGAAGTGACCATGCTCGGCTACGCACTCGGCGAGCACGCCCCCGGCCGCGCCCTCCTCTTCGACGCACTGCCCGCCGCCCACCACCAGCTCCTCGCCCACGGCCTGGCCGTGCGCGCACTGCGCGCCGCCGGCGCGGGCAACATCGGCATAGCCGTCTCGCACTCCCCGGTCTGGACCGCCGGTGAGTCCGAGGAGGACCGCTTCGGTGCCGAGCTGTACGACACCCTCACCAACCGGCTGTTCGCCGACCCGCTCCTCACCGGCCGCTACCCCGACGAGAACTTCGCCGCCCTGATGCCGGGCCCCGTCGAGGACGACCTGCGGACCATCTCCACCCCGCTCGACTGGTACGGCGTCAACTACTACAACCCCACCCTCGTCGGCGCCCCCACGGCGGACGCCCTCGACAGCTTCGCCGGCTTCGGCATGCCCGCAGAACTCCCCTTCGGCATAAGGGAGATCGAGGGGTACGAGAAGACGGACTTCGGCTGGCCCGTCGTCCCCGACGGACTGCGAGAGACGCTCGTCCAGCTGCGGGACCGATACGGCGACCGGCTCCCGCCGCTCTACATCACCGAGAACGGCTGCGCCGTCGACGAACCCACCGCGGACGCCCGCCGGATCGCCTTCCTCGACGGCCACCTCGGGGCCCTGCGGGAAGCCATCGACGCGGGCGTCGACGTACGCGGCTACTTCACCTGGTCGCTCACCGACAACATCGAGTGGACCGAGGGGGTCAGCAAGCGCTTCGGCCTGGTCCACATCGACTACGAGACGCTGCGCCGCACGCCCAAGGACTCGTACGCCTGGTACCGCGACGTCATCAGGCAACAGCGCGGGCACGGGGGCTGACGCGGGATCCGGCCGGTCCCTTCGCGGTGATCTCCGCTCTCAGTCGTCCCACACCATGTCGAAGGCGCGCTCGAAGTCGACGTAGCCCAGACGCGCGAAGGACTTCGCCATCGGTACGTTGCCCAGGTCCGTCGCCGCCCGGATACGCTCCACGCCGTCCTGTCGGGCGAGTACCCGGGTGCCTTCGGCGAGGAGCTCGTCGATGTGACCGTGACCGCGCCGCGCGGGCACGACGCCGATGTACGCGATGACGGGGTGGTAGCTGTTGCGGGCCGGGATCACGAAGCCGACCGGTTCGCCGTCCGGGAGTTCGGCGACGCGCCACCACTCCCGCGGCGTCGAGTAGTGGGCGAGCTCCTCGTCGTAGTGCTTCTCCGCGGCCTCACGCGCCGACAGCCCGGACGCCAGGTCCCGCTGTCCGTGGGCGTCGAGCGTGCCCTCCATCACCGGGGTCATCAACGCCAGGAGATCCTCGCGGCCGGCGACCGGCCGGAACCGCAGCCGGCCGCTGTCGGCAGGCACGGGGGTCCCCGCTCGCCACTCCAGGCGCAGCCGCTCCACGAGCATCCGGGCGCCCGTGCGTTCCATGACCCGGACACGGGCTTCCACGACGTCACGGGCCACCGGGTCCTCCCGCCAGTCGGGCGGTACGTAGCGCCCGTACTCGGGGCGTGGGGCACCGGCCGGAACGACGGCCGCGGTCGCCGCCTCCAGCAGCCGCAGTCCGCACTCCCCGCGCTCGGGCTCGGGCAGCGTGTCGTCCAGGTCGAAGAAGTCGAGGAGGAGCGGCTTCGTGCCGTCCTTGCTCCACCAGGCGATCCGCGCCACCACCCGGTCGCCCCGCAGTGCCACCCACATCCACTCCGGACGGCGACGGCCGCTCGCCAGGTCGTCCGCGAGCTCGTGGTCCAGGACGTAGGACAGCCGCCGGAAGAGGCCGAGCTCCTGCGGGCCGCTGATCGGACGGATGGTCAGGCCGAGTGGTGCGTCGAGCACGGATCTCCCACAGTTGTACGGGCTCGCCCGGCGGTCGCCGGGGCGGCACGGCGGCCGAGGGTAGCAATCCGCGGGCCCGCGGTGCCCCTGATATTCCGGGGCCGCGCAGGTCAGGACGGCGGAAAGCGGCGTTGTTCTGGACACCCCGGGGCGGTCGGCCCGACAATTGGCCGTGTGACGTCCTCCTTCGAGTCCCACACGTATCCCGCGCGGCTGTCCGACGCCCAGCGCGACCGTGTTCTCGGTGTGCTCAGAGAGGGTGCGGCGCAGGGCAAGCTCTCCCACGACACCTTCATGCGGCGCATGGAACTGGCGCTGAGCGCAGGCCGATCCGAGGAACTGGACGCGCTCACCGCCGACCTGGAGCGCGACGGACGCTGGTCGCGGCAGCTGTTCCGGGCCGTGGGCGGAGTCTCCGGCTTCCCCGAGCGGGTGCGCAGGGCATGGCGGGCCGAGCGGTTGCCCAAGCTGCTGCTCCCGGCGCCGAGTCCGCAACCTCTGCGCATCGGCCGCGACCCGGGCAACGGTCTCCGCCTCAGCCACGAGACGGTCTCCCGGATGCACGCCGAACTCATCGCCCACGGCGGCCGGTGGCTGCTGCGCGACCTCGGCTCGACCAACGGCACCTGCGTCAACGGGCAGCGCGTCACGGGCGACGTGCCGGTGCGGGAGGGGGACCAGGTGAGCTTCGGCAGGATGACCTTCCGGCTCTACGCTCCCGCGCTCCGGCCGCCGGCCTGAGGGCTTGCAGGGAATCAACCAACAGATCGAGCGCGGCACCGCCGACCTCGCCGTCGGGCCGCCGCCCCCGCACTGGTCCGGGCCGGTCGTCCCGATCGGAGCGGAGGACATCGTCCTGGTCGTCCCCTTCGACGATCCCCTCGCCGGTCGGGTCTTCGTCCGGCTCCACGAACTGGCCGAGCGGCCGTGGGTGCGGTGCGCGATGGAAGCGGTCGTCGAGGGCGGGCCCTTCCTCGACCGGGCCTGTGCCCGCGCCGGATTCGAACCCCGCACGGCGGTGCGCACCGAGCACACGTCGACCGCGGTACGGATGGCGGCGGCCGGCGTCGGCGTCGCGACCGCCCCCGCGCACGTCGTACGGGGAGCGGTCGGCGAGGACTGTGCGGTGCTCACCGTGGACCCGCCCTGGCGGCGGGAGCTCGCGGTCTTCTCCCGCGTCCGGCTGACCGGTGCCGCCGCGGCGTTCACCGATCTGCTGACCGCGTGCCGGCCACCCCACGTCCCGTCGGCCCGAAGCGGACGGTGAGCGCGCTGTCACCCGGACGGCCGTACGCCGACTGCGGTGGGACCGTTCAGGTGATCCCCTGACAGGGACCGCGCCGCGCACCGGCGCACCGGACACCCGGGGGAACGCCATGCAGGCAGACACGCCCGGAGACATACCGGCCCCGACGCCCTCGCCCGAACGGCGCAGCGCCCGTCGCCCGTCCACGCGGCCCCGCCGCGCCGCCCGGGCCGGCGGCGGCCCCAGTCTCCTCGCGCCCGGTGCGGCACACGACCCGTACCGGCTCTACCGGGTGCTCCGCGAGGAGTACCCGCTCTGCTACGACGCGCCGCTGGGCGCGTGGCTGGTCAGCCGGTACGACGACGTGGCCACCGCCCTCACCGACCCGAGGTTCGCGGGCTACCCGCACGACGGAGCGCCCCGGGGCGGCCCGGCCCCGCTCGGGCTCTGCCACGGGAACTTCCGCTGCCTGCCCAGCGACCGGTACACGGTCACGACCGGCTCCGTGCCCGGGCACCTGGCGGAGCGCGTCGAGCGGACCGCCTATGTGCTGGCCCGGCGCATCGCCGCACGCCCCCAGGCCGATCTCGTCGAGGAGTTCTGCCGCTGGCTCCCCGTCGGAGCGGGCGCCGGCACCGGCGCGGCCGGCGACGCCCCCTGCGCCCGCCGCACCGGACTGCGCGAGACCGCGCTCGCTTCCTTCCTCGCCAATCTGCTGGACGACCCCGACCTGATGGCCGTCATGCGCATCGAACCCGCACTCGCCGGCCGGGCCTGGACCGAGTCGCTGCGCCGCGACCCGCCCGTCCAGGTCGTGCTGCGCCGCACCGTCGCGGAGGTGACCCTCAGTGGCGGCACCCTGCCTCCACGGGCACCCGTCGCCTGTCTGATCGGCTCGGCGGGCCGGGACCCGGGACGGTTCGCCGCACCGGACGTCTTCGACCCCTTCCGCCGCGACCAGGACCGCGGCACAGCCGGACCCGCCGGGTGCCCCGCCGTGGTGCTCGGCCGGCTGGAGGCCGAACGGGGCCTGCGCGCCCTGCTCGACGCGATGCCCGGCCTGCGCTGGGCGGACGGCTTCCGGCCGGCGGCCACCGGCCTGCTCACACGGGGCCCGCGGTCCCTTCTCGTCCGTCCCCAGCACGCCCGCCCCGGCTGAGCAGGGCCACCGGCCGCTCCGCGAACAGCTCCGCCACCGGCACCGTGCCGCCGGTGAACTTCCGGCCCGGTGTCAGCAGGTCGCGCCACACCCCCTCGTCCGGCAGCGCCAGTTCCGTCTCCTGCCAGCCGCCCGACTCCGCCAGCCGCAGCGAAAGCCGGGTCACCGCGGTGACCACCTCGCCGGAGCGGCAGAAGGCCAGGCAGTGCGCCGCCGCCGGACCGGAGGCGGTCAGCGGGGCGTACGTACCCGACTCGCCGAACACCTCGGGCCGTTCCCGCCGCAACCGCAGAGCCGTCTCGGTGAGCTCGCCCTTCTCGTCGGCGGGCGCCCCGTCGGACGGCTGACGGAACGGACTCCGGTTGTCGGGGTCGACCAGCGCCAGGTACTCCCGCTCCGTGCCCTGGTACAGATCCGGCACCCCCGGCATCGTCAGGTGGACCAGCGCCGCGCCCAGCGCATTGGCCCGCACATGCGGGGCCAGCGTCCCCGAGAACCGTTCCAGGAGCGCTCGCACCGGACCCGTGCCGGCGGCCGGACCTGCGGCGACGAAGGCCGACACCACCCGCTCGTACACCGGATCGGGTTCGGTCCAGCTGGTGAAGAGACCCGACTCGCGCACCGCCTTGAGCAGCGCAGGCTCCAGTCGTGCGGCCTGCTCGCCGGGCGGAAACCCCACACAGCCGATCGCGGTCTGCCAGGCCTGCCAGGCGAGCTGCGGATCGGGGGCGAGGGGGGCCGTCCGGGTCAGCTCCGCGACCAGCTCCGTCCACGGACCCGGGCACTGCGACAACACGGCGATGCCCGCCCGGACGTCGGCGCTGCGCTTGGTGTCATGCGTCGTCAGCGCCGTGCCGGTGGCCGGCCAGTCGCGGGCGAGCCGCGTACAGAACGCGTGGAACTCCTCCGGAGCCACCGCCGGCCGGCCCGGATCACCGCCCACCTCGTTGGCGGAGATCAGCGGCACGTACCGGTAGTACGCCGTGTCCTCGACCGCCTTGGCACGCAGGGCGGACGCCGTCTGGGCGAACCGGGCGCAGAACGCCGCCCGGTCCCCGCCCCCGCCGAGCCGCCCCAGGGCCAGCTCCCGCACCACGTCGACGGCCGAGGCCTCCTCGTGTACCGCGAACGCCGCCTTGGCATCGCTCACCGCGACCGCGTCGAGCGTCGCCCCGGCCGTCTCGGTGCAGGGCCCGCCCGCCGTCACGTACGGCCGGTAGACCGGGACCCGGACCAGCAGCTCGCGCACGGCGGTGTGCAGGGCCCAGGGGGCGTGGTCGCGCAGGGCGGGATCCTCGGCGCAGACGCGTGACGCCAGCCGGGTCAGCAGCTCGGTCTCGGCGGCCAGTTCATGGGTGACCACGCGGTACGCGGCCCGGCGCACCGTCGCCGGCCAGTAGCCGCCGCGGTCCCCGGACGGGGAGGCGGTCTCCCGGTAGCCGCCGAGCAGCTCGGCGGCGCCCACCGGGTCGACGAAGAGCCCGTCGATCCGGTGCAGCGCGTCGTACCCCGTCGTCCCGGCGACGGCCCAGCCCGCGGGCAGCGGCTCCGAGCCGGTGAGGATCTTCTCCACCACCGTCCACGCCCCGCCGCTCGCCGCGGACAGCCGCTCCAGATAGCCGGCCGGATCGGCGAGTCCGTCCGGGTGGTCGATCCGCAGGCCGTCCACGACCCCGTCCCGTACCAGCTCCAGGATCTTGGCGTGCGAAGCGGCGAAGACCTCCGGGTCCTCCACCCGGACCCCGATCAGCTCGGAGATGGTGAAGAACCGCCGGTAGTTCAGCTCGGTGCGGGCCAGCCGCCACCAGCCGAGCCGGTAGTGCTGGGCGTCCAGCAGCTCGGGCAGGTCGAGGTGCGCGGTGCCGGCCCGCAGCGGGAACTCCTGTTCGCCGTAGCGCAGCACGTCCCCGTCGACCCGGAGCCGGTCCATCTCCTCGCCGATGCGTCCGGCGAGCACGGGCAGCAGGACCCGGCCGTCGCCCGCCGCCCAGTCGATGTCGAACCAGCGCGCGTACGGGGAGCCGGGCCCCTCACGCAGGACCTCGCGCAGCGCGTGGTTGTGGCGGGGGTCGGCGGCCATGTGGTTCGGCACGATGTCCACGACGAGCCCGAGCCCGTGCTCCCGCGCGGTGCGCGCGAGCTGCCGCAGCCCTTCCTCGCCGCCCAGCTCGGCGCGGACCCGGCCGTGGTCGACGACGTCGTAGCCGTGCCGTGAGCCGGGCACGGCTTCGAGCACGGGGGACAGGTGCAGATGGGAGACGCCGAGCGAGGCGAGATACGGCACGGCGTCCTCGGCGGCCGAGAACGGGAAATCCGGCTGGAGCTGGAGCCGGTACGTGGCGGAAGGCGTCATGGGAACGTTCGTACCCAGATCCGGGCCGCCTGTGACACCCGGGCACGGACAAGTGCACGACCGGCGGCGCCCCATCCCTAGGCCGGCCGCTGCAGCACCACCATGCTCCGTCCCACGAGCGTCACCCGATCGCCCGCGGCCACCTTGGGCCCCGCCCCGGTCAGCACGCCGTCCGGGCGGGCCGTGTCGACCACCGCCAGCCACTGCCGGCCGTGATTGACCGGAACGGCGAATTCCAGTGTTTCCGCGCTCGCGTTGAACATCAGCAGGAACGAGTCGTCGGAGATCCGTTCCCCGCGCGGCCCCGGCTCCGAGATGGCGTGCCCGTTCAGGAAGACCGTCAGCGCCTTGGCGTGCGCCGCCTGCCAGTCCCGCTGGGTCATCTCCTGGCCCTCGGGGGTGAACCACGCGATGTCCGACAGTTCGTCGTGCGTGCCCTCCACGGGGCGCCCGTGGAAGAACCGCCGGCGACGGAAGACGGGATGGTCGCGGCGCAGCCACACCATCGCCCGGGTGAACTCCAGCAGGCTGCTGCCGAGACCGCCGCCGTCCGGCGCGTCCGTCTCCTCGCCCTCGTCCTCCACCGCCCCGGCCGGATCGGGCCAGTGCACCCACGAAAGTTCGCTGTCCTGGCAGTAACCGTTGTTGTTGCCCCGCTGCGTACGGCCGAACTCGTCGCCGTGACTGAGCATCGGCACGCCCTGCGACAGCATCAGCGTGGCGATGAAGTTGCGCATCTGACGCTCGCGCAGCTCCAGTACCTCGGGCCGGTCCGTCTCACCCTCCACACCGCAGTTCCAGGACCGGTTGTGGCTCTCGCCGTCCCGGTTGCCCTCGCCGTTGGCCTCGTTGTGCTTGTCGTTGTACGAGACCAGGTCGTGCAGGGTGAACCCGTCGTGGCAGGTGGTGAAGTTGATCGAGGCGAGCGGCCGCCGCCCGTCGTCCTGGTACAGGTCGGAGGAACCCGTCAGCCGGCCGGCGAACTCGGCCAGTGTCCGGGGCTCGCCGCGCCACAGGTCCCGCACCGTGTCGCGGTACTTCCCGTTCCACTCGGTCCACAGCGGGGGGAAGTTCCCCACCTGGTAGCCGCCCTCGCCCACGTCCCACGGCTCCGCGATCAGCTTCACCTGGCTGACCACCGGGTCCTGCTGCACCAGGTCGAAGAACGAGGACAGCCGGTCCACCTCGTGGAACTGCCGGGCCAGCGTCGCCGCCAGGTCGAAACGGAATCCGTCCACGTGCATCTCGGTCACCCAGTAGCGCAGTGAGTCCATGATCAGCTGGAGCACGTGCGGGGAGCGCATCAGCAGGGAGTTCCCGGTCCCCGTGGTGTCCATGTAGTAGCGCTGGTCGTCGGCGAGCCGGTAGTACGAGGCGTTGTCCAGCCCCCGGAAGGAGAGCGTCGGCCCCAGGTGATTGCCTTCCGCCGTGTGGTTGTAGACCACGTCGAGGATCACCTCGATGCCGGCCTGGTGCAGGGCGCGGACGGCCTGCTTGAACTCCAGCACCTGCTCGCCCCGGTCGCCCCAGGACGCGTAGGCGTTGTGCGGGGCGAAGAAGCCGATGGTGTTGTAGCCCCAGTAGTTGGCGAGCCCCGCGTCCGCCAGCCGGTGGTCCTGGACGAACTGGTGCACCGGCATCAATTCGATGGCCGTGACGCCGAGCTCCGTCAGATGGGCGATGACCTCCGGATGGGCCAGCCCCGCGTACGTACCGCGCAGCTCCTTCGGGAGCCCCGGATGGAGCATCGTCAGGCCCTTCACATGGGCCTCGTAGATCACCGTGCGGTGGTAGTCCGTACGGGGCCGCCGGTCGTCGCCCCAGTCGAAGTACGGGTTGACCACGACCGAGGACATCGTGTGCGGCGCCGAATCGAGGTCGTTGCGGGCGTCGGGCCGGCCGAACGGATAGCCGTAGACCGCCTCGCCCCACTGGATCTGCCCGGCGACGGCCCGGGCGTACGGATCCAGGAGCAGCTTGGCGGAGTTGCAACGGGTGCCGCGCTGGGGTTCGTACGGTCCGTGCACCCTGAATCCGTACCGCTGACCGGGCATCACCCCGGGCAGATAGGCATGACGGACGAAGGCGTCGGTCTCTCTCAGCTCCACCGCCGTCTCGGAACCGTCGTCGTGCAGCAGGCACAACTCGATTCGGTGGGCGGCCTCCGAGAAGACCGCGAAGTTGGTCCCGGCGCCGTCGTACGTGGCACCGAGGGGGTACGCCTGTCCCGGCCAGACCTGCATAGGTTCGACTCTTCCACTTCTGATGCGGTTGCCTGGGGAATGCGGGCTCCCTGGGGGATCTTCCCCGAAAGAGCGGCCCTTACCTAGGACCGGTCGGCAAAAGAAGGGGGGCGTCGCGGGGCCGGTCAACATCGGGCCCCTCCCCGTCGCCCGGAACCGGAATCCGGCACCCCACCCGGTCGGTTGTCCGGAATGCGGCTTGGAGTGGGGTGTTTAATCCCTATGAATCCGCTCACTCCGGCAGATCTCGCCAAACGGAACATGCGTGTGTCATAGGGGAGTTGGGAAAGGAGCCTGCGCATCCGGCTGCACCGGCTCCCGCTCGCGGAGTACCCTTCCTTGATCGTTGGTGGGGGAGTGGAAGGCGGTGCGCGGGTGAGCTCGGGAGGGTTCGAGCTGCCCCCAGGTGACACGGGTCACGAGGGGGATCTGGCCGATGTCCCGCCCGGGGCGGTCTCGCTGGCGCAGCCTCTGGAGATCGGCGCGGAACTGGACTGGGGCGCGGAGGCCTGGAGCGAGGTGCGCACGCGCGCACAGCGGGCCGGGCGCGCGTACATCTGGCTGAATCTCGTGGAGCAACGGCTGCGCGCCGTCGTCGCCGCGGTGCTCCGGCCCATCTACGAACCGGTCCACGGCGAGGACTGGGTGGTGGCCGCGGCGGGGCCGGCCGGGCAGGAGTGGGTGCAGCGTGCCGTCGCCGTTCGGGAGGTGTCCCGGCGCAAGGGCTATCTGCTCGACCCGGCCGACGACAACGTCCTGAGTTTCCTCACGCTGCCGCAGCTGCGTGAGCTGATGGTCCAGCACTGGCCCTGTTTCGAGCCCTACTTCGACGACCGCCGTGACGTCGAGCTGGCGCTGGACGAGCTGGAGGTCGCCCGCAACGTGGTCTCCCGCAACCGCGCCCTCAACGAGGCGGTGCTCGCCCAGGCGGAGAGGGCCTCCGCCCGGCTGCTGGAGATCCTCGGCAGCGGCGCGGCCGTCCCGTCCGCGGACCGGCTCCCGGTGGACGCCGTGGAGGAGCTCGTCGGCGACCGGTACGCGGACGTTGTCTCCGTCCACCCCGACCGGGTACGGCTCCAGCGCCAGCTGCCCGCCGAGGACCTCTTCGGCGGGTCGCGCCGGCTGGACGCCATCGGGATAGGGCTCAACCTGCTGGTGCAGAACTTCTCGGGGCGCCGGCTGATACGGCTCGCCGAGTCGGGCTGCCGGGTCCGGCTGCTCTTCATCAACCCGGCCAGCAGCGCGGTCAAGCGCCGGGAGCGGGAGCTCGGGCTCAAGAAGGGCGAGCTGAGCCGGTCGGTGGAGATGAACATCCTTCACATGCGCCGGGTCCGCTCCAAGCTGCGCGATCCGGGGGCCTTCGAGATCCATGTCTTCGACGAGACGCCACGCTTCACCGCCTATCTGGTGGACGGCGACGGCGCCGACGCCGTGGGCGTCGTCCAGACGTATCTGCGCCGGGCACGCGGCATGGAGGCGCCGGTGCTGGTGCTGCGGGGCGGCGGGCGAGCCGTCGTCCGGGCCGGCCAGGACAGCGAGCACGGGCTGTTCGAGACGTACCGCGAGGAGTTCGAATCCGTGTGGACGGACTCCCGTCCGGTCTCCTGAGGGGCCGATCCGGGGTGTTGTCAGTGCCCCGTGCGAGGGTGGTCGTCATCTGGGGGAGCACCACGAAGGAGGTACGGGATGAGCTGGCACCGGCATGCGCTGGTCGGCTTCGACCTGGAGACGACGGGTACGGAACCGCTGGAGGCCCGGATCGTGACGGCCGCGGTCGTCCGTGTCGACGACCAGGACGGTGAGCCGGTGAGCCGGCACACCTGGCTGGCCGATCCGGGGATCAGGATCCCCGCACAGGCTTCGGCGATCCACGGCATCAGCAGCGAGCGGGCGGCGGCGGAGGGCCGGCCGGTGCGCGAGGTGGCCGACGAGATCGCCGACACCCTGACCGGTTACTGGCGCCGGGGCGTCCCGGTGGTCGCGTACAACGCTGCCTTCGACCTGACGCTGCTGACGGCCGAGTTGCACCGCCACGGGCTGCCCTCGCTCAGCGAGCGGCTCGACGGCGCGGGGATCGGGCCGGTGATCGACCCGTACACGATCGACCGGTCCGTCGACCGCTACCGCAAGGGCAAGCGCAACCTCGAAGCGGTCTGCGTCGAGTACGGCGTGGTCCACCAGGGAGCGCACGACGCGGCGGCGGACGCGCTGGCAGCGGTCCGCGTGGCGTACGCGATAGCCGCACGGCACGGTGAGGTGGCAGCACTGTCGGCACCGGAGCTGCACGAGCGCCAGATCGTCTGGTACGCGCAGTGGGCCGCCGACTTCCAGCAGTTCCTGCGCCGCAAGGGCACGGCGGACGCGGTCATCGACGGCCACTGGCCGGTACGGGAACTGGCGCAGGTCTCGGGCTGAGGGGGCCGCCGCCCCGCCGTCGGCCGTGCTCCGCCCTCAGCCGTCGGCCGTGCTTGATTCCGGTGCGGGCCGCCATCCGCCCGCGGGCAGTGCCCGGGCAGCGGTCAAGCCGTCCGGCGATCGAGGTCACGCCGTTCACCGGTACGCGGGGAGCCACCTCTCAGAAGGGGTACCACCGCACCGACGCGTCCCCTTCGCGCAGGGAGGCCACCCGGCGGCGGAACTCCGCGCGTGCTTTCGGGTTGGCCGGAGCGTGCTGCGCGACCCACGCGCAGCTCGCCGTCTCCCGCGCCCCGCGCAGCACCGCGCAGCCGTCCCATTCCCGTACGTCCCATCCGTACGCCGAGGTGAACGCGTCATAGGCCTCGGCCGCCAGTCCGTACCGGTCGCGGGACAGGGCCAGTACCACCAGGTCGTGCTCGCGCAGATCGGTGGAGAACGTCTCCAGGTCCACCAGGACCGGCCCGTCCGGGCCGACATGCACGTTGCGTGCGAGCGCGTCGCCGTGGATCGGTCCCGGCGGCAGACGGGGGACCAGGCCCGCGGCGGCCGCCGCGAAGCCGTCGCGGCGTTCGCGCAGATACGCGGCGTCGGCCGGATCGATCGCCTCGCCGGCCAGGCTCAGCCACCGTTCGACCCCGCCCAGCAGTTCGCGGCGGGCGAGGGGGAGGCCCTCGGGGTCCGGCAACGCGTGCACCGCGCGCAGCAGGGGCGCCAGGTCCCGCGGCTCGGCCGGCCGCACCGCGTCCGGGAGTCGGTGCCACAGCGTCACGGGGTGGCCCTCCACCAGACGCGCCCCTGGCTCGGCCGCCCGCACGGCGGGGATGCCGGACGCGGCGAGCCACTGGGCGACGGCCACCTCGCGTTCGGCCCGCTCCCGCAGTTCCGGGCTGCGCACGGCGTCCCGGCCGATCTTGACGACCAGGTCGCCCACGGCGAACACCGCGTTCTCGCCCAGCGCGATCAGCTCCGCGCCGCCCGGCAGTCCGGCGGCGGTCAGCACCTCGCGCGCTCGCATCTCGTTCATGGATCCGATTTTCGCACTCGTGCAGGCTGTCTTGACGAACCGACGGCCCGTCAGCACGATGGCGTAGGCCACCTGAGCGGCCAGAACGGTATAAAGCCGGTCGAATGACGCAAGGGGGTTGTATCCATGACATTGGCGAATGCAACCGTGCAGTCCGGACGGCATGGCCCGCCGGACGGTCCGGGTGACAAGCGGTCCGGGCAGATCAGGAGGAACGCCGGAACCTGGTTCCTGGTGCTGCCCGCCCTGATCCCGATCCTGGCCCTCAGTGTCGGGCCGCTGCTCTACGGCATCTCGCTGGCCTTCACGGACGCGCAGTCGGGCCGCACCCGGTCCACCCAGTGGATCGGCTCACTGAACTTCCAGGACCTGCTCCACGACGGACTGTTCTGGGAATCGTTCCGGATCGGGCTGCTCTGGGCGGTCGGTGTCACCGTCCCGCAGTTCTTCCTGGCCCTGGGCCTCGCCCTGCTGCTCAACGAGAACCTGCGGATGCGCTGGCTGGCCCGCGCCCTGGCCATCATCCCGTGGGCGATGCCCGAGGTCGT
Organism: Streptomyces sp. NPDC005761; assembly: GCF_040630635.1. Taxonomy (NCBI): domain Bacteria; kingdom Bacillati; phylum Actinomycetota; class Actinomycetes; order Kitasatosporales; family Streptomycetaceae; genus Streptomyces; species Streptomyces sp. NPDC005761. The sequence continues at coordinate 122,055 of NZ_JBEXXX010000018.1, forward strand.
CGTCGGCATCATGTGGCGCCTCGTCTACAACCCGGACGCCGGCATCCTCAACGAGACCATCCGCGACCTGGGGCTCGGCGACGGCCGGGACTGGCTCACCGGCCTCGCCACCGCACTGCCCGCGGTGATCCTCGTGGGCATCTGGGCCGGCATGCCGCAGACCACGGTCGCCCTGCTGGCCGGTCTGCAGAACACCCCGCACGAACTCCACGAGGCCGCCGCCCTGGACGGTGCGGGCGCCTGGCGAAGGTTCCGTACCGTCACCTGGCCCGCGCTCAGGCCCGTCGCCCTCTCTATCACCGCGCTCAACTTCATCTGGAACTTCAACGCCTTCGCCCTGGTCTACGTGCTGACCAACGGCGGTCCCGGCGGCCGTACCAGGCTGCCGATGCTCTTCGCCTACGAAGAGGCTTTCCGGTACGGACAGTTCGGCTACGCCGCCGCGATGGGCTGTGTGATGGTCGCGGTGATCTCCGTGATCCTCGCCGTGTACCTCGCCGGACGGCTCAGGGGAGGCGAGGACCGATGAGTCTGCGTACCAGCAGGCCGGCGCGCGCCGGACAGTACGCCGCGCTGCTCTGCTACCTGGTCTTCCTGGCCTTCCCGTTCCTGTGGCTGATCTCCACCGCCTTCAAACCCGCACCGGAACTGGGCTCCCTGCACCCGACCTGGATCCCCGAGCATCCGACGCTGGACAACTTCCGGCAGGCCTTCGACGAGCAGCCGCTGCTACGGGCCGCCGCCAATTCGCTGATCGCCGCGCTCTCGGCCGGTGTCATCGCCGTCGTCGTCGCGACCCCGATGGCCTATGTAATGGCCCGCCACCGCTCCAGGCTCTCCACGGCCGCCACCGGCTGGGTCGTGGTCAGCCAGGCGTTCCCGTTCGTCCTGCTGATCATTCCGCTCTTCCTGGTCCTCAAGCACCTGCATCTGATCAACACCCTGTGGGGACTGATCATGGTCTACGTCGTGTGGGCGCTGCCCTTCGCGCTGTGGATGCTGGTCGGCTACGTACGGGCCGTACCGCCCGAGCTGGAGGAGGCGGCGGCGGTCGACGGAGCCGGCCGACTGCGGATCCTCGTCTCGGTCACCGCTCCGCTGCTGGCACCGGGGATCGTCGCCACCGCGCTCTTCGCGTTCGTCACCGCCTGGAACGAGTTCTTCTTCGCGCTCGTCCTGCTCAAGACACCGGAGAAACAGACGTTGCCGGTCGTGCTGACCCACTTCCTCGGCGCGGAGGGTGCGAGCGACCTCGGGCCTCTCGCCGCCGCCGCGTTCCTCGCCACGCTTCCCTCGCTCCTGCTCTTCGCCGTCATCCAACGGCGGATCACGGGCGGCATGCTCGCCGGGGCGGTGAAGAGCTGATGCGCGCAGTGGTTCGTACGGCCGCGTCAGCGGCCACCGCGCTCGCCCTGCTGCTCACCGGGTGCGCGGGGGGCGGCGACGGCGGGGCGGACGGGAGGATCCGGATCCGTTTCCAGTCGCTCGCCTGGCAGAAGGAATCCGTCGACATCAACAAGCAACTGGTGAGGGAGTGGAACGCGAGCCATCCCGACGTCGAGGTCCAGTACGTGCAGGGCAGCTGGGACAGCGTGCACGACCAGCTCCTCACCTCCTTCGAGGGGGGCGAGGCCCCGGACGTCATCCATGACGCCTCCGACGATCTCGCGGATTTCGCGTACGGCGGCTATCTCGCCGATCTCCGTAAGCTCCTGCCCGACCGGCTGACCGAAGACATCCCCGCACAGAGCTGGCAGACCGCCACCTTCGACGGCGGCGTCTACGGGGTGCCGTTCCTCCAGGAACCTCGGGTCCTGATCGCCAACACCAAGATCCTCCGTGACTCGGGGGTCCGCATCCCGACCCCTGAGAAGCCCTGGAGCTGGCCGGAGTTCCGCGAGGTCACCAAGGAGCTGACGGGCAAGGGCCGTTACGGGATCGCCTGGCCGCTCAAGGAGCCGGTCTCCGTCACCCTCAACCTGGGCCTCTCGGCAGGCGGCCGGCTGTTCCACCGCGGTACCGACGGGAAGGTGACGGTGGAGATGGGCGAGGGCGACCAGGTGGTCCCGGACACCATCCACGACCAGGTCGACACCGACCACAGCGCCGCCCGCACCGCGCTCGGCATGGGCGGCGGCGACACGCTGCCCGGTCTCTTCGGCGGGAAGTACGCCATGGTGCCGCTCGGGTTCTCCTACCGCCAGCAAGTCGTCGAACAGGCGCCGAAGGGCTTCGAGTGGAGCGTTCTGCCCGCCCCGGCCGGCAGCGAGGGCCTGGCCCAGGGAGTGAGCCCGCAGACCCTGTCCGTCGCCGAGGACAGTCCGCACAAGAAGGAAGCCGTGGAGTTCATCGACTTCCTGCTGCGGCCCGCGAACATGGTGCGCCTGGCCAAGGGGGACTGGATGCTGCCGACCGGCTCGGCCGCCCTGGCCGACTCCTCGCTGCACACCGCCGAGCGGGGCTGGGCGACCGGCGTCGCCCTCGCGACCGCGCTGCGCCCGGCGCCGGCCCAGTCCGTGCGCGGCTACCCCGAGTGGAAGGACAAGGTCGCCACGCCTGCCCTCCAGGAGTACTACAGCGGCGCGATCGGGGCGGACGAACTGAGGAAGCGTCTGGTGGAGGACGGGAACCGGGTCCTGGCCCGCTATCAGCGCTGAGGCGCGCCCTCCGCCGTGCCACGCGCCCTCCGGGCGTGGCGCGGCGCCCTCCGGCCGTGCCGGGTGCAATTCGCACGTGCCACGGGGTCCTTCCCGGATGTCGGGGAGGCAGGGGCGGAATCAAGCCTTCTCGCCCTGCCTGCCGTCGAGCCGATGGGGCGGCTCCCGTACCTCGGGGCGAAGCCGTAGCACCGGTACGGGCGAAGGAAGCCCCCTACACGTAACGGTGGTTGAGCTTGCGCGCCCGACTTGCGCACGGCTGGCCGGTTTCTTATTACGAAACCTTGTTTAGTAAGTAACAGCTGCATGAAGGTCTTGATCTGCGCGCGTCAATCGGCGAGGGTTTCGAGCCAGCCCCCGGAGATCTTCCGGCCGAGGGCCAATCCCCCCACAAAGAATGACGAGGAGATCCCTCTTCATGGCAATTCACAAGCGCGCACGCCGGTTCAAGCTGACCGCCGCCGTCACCGCGGTGGCAGCGGCCGCCGGAGTCACCCTGATGGCCAGCCCGTTCGCAGGAGCGACACCCGCCCCCGCGACCGGCAAGATCTACGGTGCCGACGCGGCAACCGCCGTCTCCGGCAGCTACATCGTGATGCTGGACCGGAAGGCGGACAAGGCGGAGCTCGCCAAGGAGTACGGCGGCAAGCTGAAGCGCAACTACAGCTCGGCCATCAACGGCTTCTCGGCCAGCGGCCTTTCGGAGACCGAGGCCAAGCGCCTCGCCGCCGACCCGGCCGTGTCCAAGGTCGTCCAGAACAAGAAGTTCCACGTCAACGCCACCCAGGACAATCCGCCGTCCTGGGGTCTCGACCGCATCGACCAGGCGGAAACCGCCGGGGACAGCGCGTACACCTATCCCGACAGCGCGGGCGACGGTGTCACCGCGTACGTCATCGACACCGGGGTCCGCACCACACACCAGGAGTTCGAGGGGCGCGCCGCCTCGGGCTTCGACGCCGTGGACAACGACGACAGCGCCGACGACGGCAACGGCCACGGCACCCACGTGGCCGGCACCATAGCCGGTGCGACGTACGGCGTCGCCAAGAAGGCGAAGATCGTCGCGGTCCGCGTCCTCGACGACTCGGGCTCGGGCACCACCGAGCAGGTCGTCGCCGGGATCGACTGGGTCACCGAGAACCACCAGGGCCCGTCGGTCGCCAACATGAGTCTCGGCGGCGGCGCGGACGAGGCGCTCGACGCGGCCGTCCAGAAGGCCATCGCCTCCGGAGTCACCTTCGCGGTGGCCGCCGGGAACGAATCGAGCGACGCCGGCCAGGGCTCCCCGTCGCGCGTCCCGGAGGCGATCACGGTCGCCTCCTCCACGGTCGACGACGAGCAGTCGTCGTTCTCCAACTACGGCTCGGTCGTGGACATCTACGCCCCGGGTTCGGACATCACCTCGTCGTGGAACGACAGCGACGACGCGTCCAACACCATCTCCGGAACGTCCATGGCGACCCCGCACGTCGTCGGTGCCGCCGCCGTCTACCTGGCGGGGCACCCGGACGCCACCCCGGCGGAGGTCGCCACGGCGCTGACCGGAGGAGCCACCCCGGACGCCATCAGCAACGCCACCGAAGGCACGGCGAACAAGCTGCTGAAGGTCGTTGAGTAACACCGGCACCATCTGACCGGCGGCCGCCGCGCTCTCCCCCACGGGGCGCGGCGGCCGCACGGCTCGGGGAGATCGTCCTAGGGTGTGCCCATGATGATGTACGCGGTGCTGCCGCCCAGGACGGGCGGGAGCGGCCACCGCAGGACCGTCCCGGCCGGCCTCGGCGCGCTGCCCACCGGGCCCGCGGGCACGGCCGGAGGTGGCGCATGAGCGAGCCGACCCCGGGCGTGGCGGCGGCCGTCGAGGGCGAACTCCGCCTGCTGGATCCGGTGGTCCGTGCCTCCACCGAGCTCCTCTTCCAGGTCCTGCACCCCGAATTCCGCGAGGTCGACACCACCGGCCGGCACTGGGACCGTGCGATGGTCATCACCTCGCTGACCTCGGACGAGGCCCCACGGCCCGGGCAGCTCACCGCCTCACGGATGCGCGGGGTCCAGCTCGCCGACGAGCTCGTCCACGTCACCTTCGACACCGAGGCCAAGGGGAAGCGCGCCCACCGCAGTTCGCTGTGGCGGCTGACCGAGGCAGGCTGGCTCCTCTACTACCGCCAGGCCACCCCCTTCGTCGTCGTGGCGGCGGCCGATGAATGAGAAGCCGCCCGCAGGCCCCTCGGGCGTTGTCAGCGACGGGCCGCCCGCTGGGCCCGTGCCGTCCACCGCCCGTCCGTGCGGGCGATCCGTACGGGGTGCCCGAAGCAGTCACTGATCCGGTCCGTGGTCAGCACCTCGCCGGCCGGCCCCGAAGCGGTACAGCGCCCGCCGCGCAGCAGCAGCGCGTGCGTCGTGGAGGCGGGCAGCTCCTCCAGATGGTGTGTGACCAGCACCGTCGCGAGCTCTGGATGCTCCTCACGCAACGCGTCAAGACTGTCCAGCAACTGCTCCCGGGCCGCGAGATCCAGTCCGGTGGCCGGCTCGTCGAGCAGCAGCAGCCGGGGCTGCGGCATCAGCGCCCGGGCGATGAGCGTGCGACCGCGCTCACCCTGTGAGAGGGCGGGCCAGCGGGACCGCGTCTTCCCGCCCATCCCCAGCATCGTCAGCAGCCGCTCGGCCCGCTCCCGCTCCGCCGCCCCGGGCGACCAGCGCGGCAGTGGCTCGACGGAGTTGGTCAGGCCGGTCAGCACCACCTGGCTCACGGTCAGCGGGGAACGCAGCGGATGACGCGGATCGACATGACCCAGAAGTGTCCGCAGCTCCCGCAGATCCACCCGGCCCAGAGTGCGCCCCAGCACCTCGACCGTGCCCCGGGTGGGATGGGTGACCGCTCCGAGCAGCCCGAGCAGGGTGCTCTTGCCCGCACCGTTGGCACCGAGGAGGGCCCAGTGCTCCCCGCTCCGAACGGTCAGCGAGACCGAGTCCAGCAGGATGTTCCCCTCCCGAACGAGTGAGACCCCGTCGGCCCGGATCACCGGCACCCCGGCGGTCGGGGCGGACCGGACACGGGCGGCTGTCATGGTCACGTGCACGTACTCCTTCATGCGGGTGCGAGCGCCTCCAGGCGACTCATGTCCTCGGTCGTTAGCCGGATCTCCCGCGCCCCCAGGTTCTCCGAGAGGTGGGCGGTCGAACCGGTGCCCGGGGTCGGGCACAGCACGGGGGAGCGGTGCAGCAGCCAGGCGAGGGCGATCTGCCCGCGGGAGGCGCCGCGGTCCTGCGCGAGCGCGTCGAGCGCGGCGGCGGCCTCGCCCGTCAGGGCGCCGTTGGCCAGCGGGAACCAGGGGAGGAACGCCAGGCCGTGGGCCTCGCACACCTTCAGCACCGCTTCCGAGCCGCGGTCGAGGAGGTTGAAGCGGTTCTGCACCGAGGCGATCCCGGTCAGGGAAAGCGCCTGCTCCAGCTGGTCGGCGGTGAGGGTGTCCACACCGATGTACCGGATCTTACCTTCGTGCCGCAGCGCATCCAGAGCGCCCAGCTGATCGGCCATCGGCACCTGCGGATCCAGCCGGTGCAGCTGGTACAGGTCGATCCGGTCGGTCCGCAGCCTGCGCAGACTGGCCTCGCACATCGCGCGCAGCTCCTCCGGCCGCCCCGCGATGTGCCAGGCACTGTCACTGGTGCGTACGACTCCGCCCTTCGTCGCGATCACGAGGTCGTCGCGGTACGGATGGAGGGCTTCGGCCACCAGTTCCTCGGCCACCCCGGGGCCGTAGTTGTCGGCCGTGTCGATCAGTGTGACGCCCTGCTCGACCGCCGCCCGGAGCACCGCCAGCGCGGCACGGCGCTCGCCGCGCGGGCCCCAGTACCCGGGGCCGGTCAGCTGGGCGGTGCCGTAACCGAGACGGCGCACGGGCAGTTCGCCGCCGAGGAGGTGCGAACTGCCGGGGGAGGGGAGCGATGCAGACATGAAGGAACAGTAGTCCGGCCTTCCGGAGCTCCGCCGGGCCGGTGTCTGTCGCCTTTCTTCAAGACCGGGACCGGTGATCATTCCTACAGTGGTGTGCATGAAGACCGAGCACACCCACATGACCGAATGCGCCGCCGAGGCCGCCCGCGTGGCCCGCGCCGTCCGCCCCGAGCAGCTCGCCGACCCCACCACACCCTGCGCCGGCTGGGACGTGCGCGGGCTGATCAACCACTGGGTGCTCTACACGTCCCACGGCATGGAGCACCGCGCCCTGCGCACGGAGATCCCCGAGGAACTCACCACCCGGGACTTCACGGCGGACGCCGACTGGGCCGAGCGGTACGCGGCCCAGCTGGACCGAGCCGTCGCCGCCTGGTCGGATCCGGCCGTCTGGGAGGGGGAGACCGGCACCGGTGGGTCGGCCACCCCGGCCGCGGACACCGCCGCGATGCTCGTCATGGAGACGGCCCTGCACGGATGGGACGTGGCCCGGAGCACCGGCCAGGAGTTCCGGCTCTCCGACGAGGCGGCCGCCCATGTCCTGGGGATCGTCGAGAGCACCGCCGCGCTCTACCGGCAGTACGAAGGCTTCTCCGGCGAGGTCACCGTCGATCCGGGAGCATCCGGCTTCGAGCGGGCGCTGGCCCTGAGCGGCCGTGACCCGCAGTGGACCGCGGCCTGAGAACGGCCGCCCGCCGCAAGCCGACGGGTGCGTGGGAACGCGTACCGCATGGGAACGGCAGTCGCACGAGAACAGCCGTCCCACGGGAGCGGCCGCGGGAAATGGCCCATCCCCACAGCTGCCGAATGGCCCGTGGGGGTGAGCCACCGGCTGGCTAGGCTCATTTCATGACCACCCACCACAGCCCGGGCCCGGACACGGCCGTCGTCGACTTCTACTTCGACCCGGCCTGCCCGTTCGCCTGGATCACCTCCCGCTGGATGCTGGAGGTGGAGCAGCAGCGCGACATCGAGCTCCGCTTCCACGTGATGAGCCTCTACCTGCACAACCTCGGCAACGAACTCCCCGACTGGTACCGCGCGCTGGTCGACAGGTCGATCGGTCCGGTACGCGTCGCCGCCGCCGCGGCAGAACTGCGCGGGGAGGGCGTGCTGCGCGAGCTGTACACGGCCTACGGAACGCGGATCCACCAGGGGAAGAACGAGGACTTCGACGAGGTGATCGCCGAGTCCCTCGACGAGCTGGGCCTGCCCGCCGAACTGGCCGCGGCCGCGCACGACCCGGCCTACGACGAGGCGGTGCGCCGCAGCCACGACGCGGGCAAGGATCCGGAGGCGGACGGGTACGTGGGCACTCCCACCCTCCACGTCGACGGGACCGTGTGGTTCGGCCCCGTGCTGCGGGCGGTGCCGCGCGGTGAGGAGGCGGCGCGGCTCTTCGACAGCTTCCGGGTGCTCGCCGGCCACGAGGACTTCTTCGAGCTCAAGCGGACCCGCACGGGCAGCCTGGACGTGGGCTGAGCGAAAGCGCTGCCGCCTCAGGCCCGTTCCGCGATTTCTGGCGGGCGCACGACGACAGCTTCGGCACCTCGCCGCGTTGTCGAAACGCGCGAACAAGTGCAGTATGCGGGCGCCTCTCCGCCTTGCGATGCACCGCATCCGACGCCGCGCGCTGATCCACCAGGAAGTGCGGGACAGCCCCTACGCGCTGACCCGGGTGACCCCGGCACTGTGGACACGGGCCTCGTCGTACCGGTCCAGCAGCAGCCGCGCCAGCTGAGGCGACGGGCCCAGCACCCCGGCCAGTACGTCGGCCCCGGCCTCGGCCGCCCCCGCCGCGATGCGGTCCGGGAGGCGGCCGGGGGCGATCACGTACGGGGCGACGGCCACCCGGCGTGCACCGTCGGCCCGCAGGGCCCGTACCGCGTCCTCGGTACGGGGTCGAGATGCGGAGGCGAACGCAGGCCGCACGGAACACCAACCGGTGTGCCGCAGCTCCCGCGCGATTTCAGCGATCACTGCGATCGCCTCCGGGTCTGTGGAGCCCGCCGAGGCCAGGACGAGCCCGGTCGAGCTTCGGTCGCCGGGGCGGACCCCGGCCTCCCGCAGCCGCCCTTCCAGGGCGGAGTTCAGCAGCGGCGAGGGCCCGAGCACCTCGGCCTGCCGCACCCGCAGCCGTGGCAGCCGGGCGCGTGCCTCGCGCAGGACCGCCGGGATGTCGGACTTGGCGTGGAACGCCCGGGTGAGCAGCAGCGGAAGCGCCACCACCTCACCCGCACCCTGCGCGTCCAGCCGCTCCAGGACCCGCGGCACCGACGGTGCGTTGAAGTCCAGGAACGCGGTCTCCACGCGCAGCCCCGGCCGCAGCGCCCGTACCCGCGCGGTGAGCGCGTGCACGGTCGCCGCGTGCCGCGGATCGCGGCTGCCGTGGGCGATGACGAGGAGGACCGGAGCAGTCATGACGCTTCTCAGTTCTTGACGAGGAGACCGCGGCTGCGCAGCACCCACCGCTCCAGCGGACTGAAGATGAGCAGATCGATCGCGATGCCGACGAACAGGATCAGGATGATGGCGAGGAAGATCCCCGGCATGTCCGCGTTGTTGCGCCCGTTCTCCAGCAGCTGGCCGAGTCCCAGCCCCAGTTCCGGCGACGAGGCGATGATCTCGGCGGCCATCAGCGAGCGCCAGGAGAAGGCCCAGCCCTGCTTCAGACCCGCCAGGTATCCCGGCAGGGCGGCCGGCATGACGATGAACCAGGTGCCTCGCAGCCCGGTCGCGCCCAGGGTCCGGCCCGCCCGGAGGAAGAGCGGCGGCACCTGGTCGACGCCGGACACCAGGCCGTTGGCGATCGACGGCACCGCGCCCAGCAGGATGACCGCGAACATCATCGTGTCGTTCAGGCCGAGCCAGATCACCGCCGGTGCCACCCAGGCGACGGACGGCAGGGACTGCAGTCCGGAGAGGATCGGGCCGATCGCGGCACGGACGAACTTCACCCGCGCCACCAGCAGACCCAGCGGCGTACCGATGGCGACCGACAGCAGGAAGCCGAAGAGACCGCGCGAGACGCTGGTCCACACCACCTCCAGCAGGGTCCCCTGCCGCCACATGTCGCCCACGCTGTCCCAGACGGCGGACGGCGAGGGCAGCTTGTAGTCCTCGGTCACCTGCGCCCAGACGAGCAGCTGCCAGACGACGACGACCAGGGCTACCGCCAGCAGCGGCGGCAGGACCTTGCGGAGCAGCACCTCGCGCACCGGCGTGCGGTGCACCTGCACGGCGTCCAGTGCGTCCAGGCCGGCCTCCAGGCCGGCCAGGTCGTCCTGCTTCACCGCGTCGGGCCCGATCCCGCCGGACCCCGGTGCGCCCGACTTGATATCAGTGCTGGCCATGACGGCGGATCTCCCCACGCAGTTGTTCGGTGATCTCGACGGACAGTTCCGCCACGGCGGTGTCCTCGATACGGCGCGGATGCTCGATGTCGACCGTCCACTCGTGGGCGATCCGGCCGGGGCGGGAGGACAGCAGCACCACACGCTCGGCAAGGCGTACCGCCTCGCGCACGTTGTGGGTGACGAAGAGGACCGACACGTTCGTCTCGCGCCAGATCCGGGTCAGCTCGTCGTGCAGCACATCCCGGGTGATGGCGTCGAGCGCGGCGAACGGCTCGTCCATCAGCAGCAGTTGACTGTCCTGCGCGAGCGCGCGGGCCATTGCCACGCGCTGCCTCATGCCGCCCGACAGTTCATGCACCCGCTTGCCGTACGCCCCACTCAGGCGTACCAGCTCCAGCAGCCGCTCCGCCTCCGTACGGCGTTCCGCCTTCGGCACGCCGCGCAGACGCAGCGCCAGTTCGATGTTCTTGCCCGCGGTCAGCCACGGGAACAGGGCGTGCTCCTGGAACATCAGGGCCGGCCGCCCGCCGGGGGTCTCGATGGAGCCCCCGGTCGGGCGGTCCAGTCCGGCCACCAGGTTGAGCAGCGTCGACTTGCCGCATCCGGAGGCTCCCAGGAGGGTGACGAACTCGCCCGGGGCGACATCGAGCGTGATGTCGTCCAGGACCAGCTGTGCTCCCGTGGGTCCGGTGAAGGACTTCGAGACATGTGCCAGACGAGCGGCGTGCCCGATCGCGACACGGTCCTCGGCCTTGGTGAGGGTGTTCGCCATGGTCGTCACCTCCTGGGGTCTTCGAGCGGCTGGTTACTTGACGCCGAGACCGGCGTCGGCGACCTCGGGCTTGCCCGCGGCCTTGAGGACCTTGTTCAGCGGCTTCAGGTCGTAGATGCCCTTGAGGTCGGGCGCCTCCAGCAGACCCGCCTTCACCGCGTGCCGGGCCTGGGCGTCGAGCGTGGCGGCCAGCGGGTCGTCGGTGATCTGGATCGACTTCCAGGCCGGGTCGATGATCTCGGCCGGCAGTTCCTTGCCGGTGAGCTGCTTCAGCGCGGCGTTCGCGGACGCCTTCGCCTTGTCGGGGTTGGCGTTGATCCACGCGTTCGTGCGCACGGAGCCGCGCAGCACCGCCTCGACGACGTCCGGGTGCTCCTCGAGGAACTTCTGCGACACGATGATGTTCGTGATCACGAACTTGTCGTCGGGCCACAGCGTCGACTCGTTCAGCAGTTCCTTGGCACCTTCGGCGACCAGCTTGGAGGCGGTCGGCTCGGGAACCCAGGCGCCGTCGATGGAACCGGACTTGTAAGCGCCCGGAGTCACCTTGTTGTCGGTGCGGACGACGGAGACGTCACCCTTTCCGCTCTGGGCGTCGACCTTCCAGCCCTTCTCGGAGATCCAGTTGAGGAAGGCCACGTCCTGGGTGTTGCCGAGCTGCGGGGTGGCGATCTTCTTGCCCTTGAGGTCGTCCAGGGTCTTGATCTTCTCCGGATTGACGACCAGCTTCACGCCGCCGGAGGCCGAACCGCCCACGATCCGCAGGTTCTTGCCCTTGGACTTGGTGTAACCGTTGATGGACGGCGAGGGGCCGATGAAGCCGATGTCGATCGAGTCGGCGTTCAGCGCCTCGATCTCGGACGGGCCCGCGTTGAACGTCGAGGTCTTGAGCTGGGTGCCGCCGAGTTCCTTCTGGAACAGGCCCTCCTGGTCACCCACGAGCGCGGTGGCGTGGGTGAGGTTCGGGAAGTACCCGATGCGCACGGAGTCGGCGGAGAGCTTCTTTCCGTCGGCGGCGACGTTCGCCTTCTTGGCGTCGTCGTCCTTCGCCTCGGAACCGTAGCCGCAGGCGGTGAGCGCCACGGCGAGCAGCGGCAGGGCGGCGGCAGCGGCAAGGCTGCGGCGAAGCGTCGTACGGGGGGCAGACACGGAAGGTCTTTCCTCTCGGAGGCCCGGTGCTCACGCCCCCCTGAAATCGGGGGGCGGGGCCGGGAAGTCGGCAGGTCTTCGTCTGAACTGGCGGTGCAGGCCGTGCGGTTGGTGCTGCCGGGCGCGCAGGCAGTGCGCGTACGTCAACGCGCACATCGCGCAACCCCGCCCTGGCCGCTGCCGAGGGCGCCGCTGCCGACCCGGCCGCCCTCCTTCGCGAAGGTCGAGAAGACGTCGGTGCTCATCAGAAGTCCCACTCCGCGTCGTCGTCCGACGGGGTCTCGGCCTGCGTCACGGCGGCGAACGAGGCGCCCGCCATACCGGCCGAGAGGGTGGTGCCGTCGGCCGGGTCGATCAGCAGGAAGGAACCGGTGCGGCGCGAGTCCGCGTACGCGTCGAGCGCGAGCGGCTCGGCGGTACGGACCACGACCCGGCCGATGTCGTTGGCGACGAGCTTGCCGGGGGCCGGGTGCTGCGAGAGGTCGTCCAGGGTCAGCCGGGAGGGGATGTCCTTGACGATCGCCTTGACGGTGCGGGTGGTGTGCTTGATCAGCACCCGCTGGCCCACGGTGAGCGGCTGGTCCGCCACGTGGCAGACGGTCGCCTCGACGTCCTGGGTGACCGCGGGCGAGTCGTTCGCCGGCGCGATGAGATCGCCGCGCGACACGTCGATGTCGTCGGTAAGGCGCAGGGTGACCGACTGGGGGGCCCAGGCGATGTCCACGCTGTCGCCGAGCAGATCGATCCCGGCGATCGTGGACGTACGGCCGGAGGGCAGTACGGTGACGGGCTCGCCGACCCGGAACACACCGGCCGCGATCTGGCCGGCGTAGCCGCGGTAGTCCGGGTGCTCGGCGGTCTGCGGGCGGATCACGTACTGGACGGGGAAGCGGGCGTGGCAGGCGGTGAGGTCGTGGCTGACCGGGACCGTCTCCAGGTGTTCCAGGACGGTGGGGCCGCCGTACCAGTCCATGTTCGCCGAGGGTTCCACGACGTTGTCCCCGGCCAGAGCGGAGATCGGGATCGTGGTGATCTCGGGGACACCGAGGGAGGCCGCGTAGGCGGTGAACTCCTCCGCGATGGCGGCGAACACCGGCTCCGCGTAGTCGACCAGGTCCATCTTGTTCACGGCCAGTACCACGTGCGGGACGCGGAGCAGGGCCGCGACGGCGGCGTGCCGGCGCGTCTGCTCCACGACGCCGTTGCGGGCGTCGACCAGGACCACGGCCAGCTCGGCAGTGGAGGCGCCCGTGACCATGTTGCGGGTGTACTGCACATGGCCCGGGGTGTCGGCGAGGATGAACCGGCGCCGGGTGGTGGCGAAGTAGCGGTAGGCGACATCGATGGTGATGCCCTGCTCGCGCTCGGCCCGCAGTCCGTCGGTCAGCAGCGCCAGGTCCGGCGCCTCCTGGCCGCGCTTGCGGGACGCGTCCTCGACCGCCTCCAGCTGGTCGGTGAGGACCGACTTGGAGTCGTGCAGCAGCCGTCCCACGAGGGTGGACTTGCCGTCGTCGACGGACCCCGCGGTGGCGAACCGCAGCAGGGTGGTGGTCGACAACTGCTCGGCCAGCTGGGTAGGTGTGGTCATTTTAGAAGTACCCCTCGCGCTTACGGTCTTCCATCGCGGCCTCGGACATCTTGTCGTCGGCGCGGGTCGCGCCCCGCTCGGTGAGCCGGGAGGCGGCGATCTCGGTGATCACGGCGTCCAGCGTGGTGGCGTCGGAGTCGACGGCACCGGTGCAGGACATGTCGCCGACCGTGCGGTAGCGCACCTGACGGGTCTCGACCTTTTCGTGCTCCTTGGGGCCGCCCCAGTCGCCCGCGGTCAGCCACATGCCGGAACGGTTGAAGACCTCGCGCTCATGGGCGAAGTAGATCTGCGGGAGCTCGATGCCCTCGCGCTCGATGTACTGCCACACGTCGAGCTCGGTCCAGTTGGAGATCGGGAACACCCGGACGTGCTCACCGGCGGCGTGCCGGCCGTTGTAGAGCTGCCACAGCTCGGGGCGCTGGCGGCGCGGGTCCCACTGGGAGAACTCGTCGCGCAGCGAGAAGACCCGCTCCTTGGCGCGCGCCTTCTCCTCGTCGCGCCGGCCGCCGCCGAACACGGCGTCGAAGCGGTGCTGCTGGATCGCCTCGGTCAGCGGCACGGTCTGCAGCGGGTTGCGGGTGCCGTCGGGGCGCTCGCGGAGCTTTCCCGCGTCGATGTACTCCTGGACGGAGGCGACATGCAGGCGCAGTCCGTGCTCGGCGACCGTGCGGTCGCGGTACTCCAGGACCTCGGGGAAGTTGTGCCCGGTGTCCACGTGCAGCAGCGTGAACGGCACCGGCGCGGGCGCGAACGCCTTGAGCGCCAGATGCAGCATCAGGATCGAGTCCTTGCCACCGGAGAAGAGGATCACCGGCCGCTCGAACTCTCCCGCCACCTCGCGGAAGATGTGCACGGCCTCGGACTCCAGGGAGTCCAGGTGGCTGAGTGCGTACGGATTGGCGGTGCCTTCCGACACAGTCGCGACGGTCGTCACGCTGCACCCCTCTCGCTCAGCAGCGCGTACAGCTCCGCCGCGGACTCCTGCACGGTCTGCTGGTGCGACTCGATCCGCAGATCGGGCGACTCGGGCGCCTCGTAGGGGTCGTCCACCCCGGTCAGCCCGCTGATCTCGCCCGCCGCCTGCTTGGCGTACAGCCCCTTCACATCGCGTACCGAGCAGACCTCGACCGGAGTGGCGACATGCACCTCCAGGTACGCGGTGCCCTCGGACATGTGCCGCTTGCGGACCGCGTCACGGCTGTCCGCGTACGGCGCGATGACCGGGACCAGCACCTTCACGCCGTTGGCCGCCAGGAGTTCGGCGACGAAGCCGATCCGCTGGACGTTGGTGTGCCGGTCCTCGCGGGTGAAGCCGAGGCCCGCTGAGAGGAACTCGCGGATCTCGTCCCCGTCGAGCACCTCCACCCGGTGGCCCTCGCCGCGCAGCCGCCCGGCGAGTTCGTACGCGATGGTGGTCTTGCCCGCGCTCGGCAGACCGGTCAGCCAGACGGTGGCTCCCGTCTCCGTCACGCTCATCGAAGTCTCCTGATCAGTCGTCATCAGTCGTGCAGCCCGCATTCGGTCTTGCCGCGCCCGGCCCAGCGTCCGGCCCGCGCGTCCTCGCCCTCGAGCACCTGCCGGGTGCAGGGGGCGCAGCCCACGGAGGCGTAACCGTCCATCAGCAGCGGGTTGGTGAGCACCCCGTGCTCGGCGACGTACGCGTCGACGTCGTCCTGGGTCCAGCGGGCGATCGGCGAGACCTTGACCTTCTGCCGCTTCTCGTCCCAGCCGACCACCGGGGTGTTCGCCCGGGTGGGGGACTCGTCGCGGCGCAGCCCGGTCGCCCAGGCCGTGTACGAGGTCAGGCCCTCTTCCAGGGGCTTGACCTTGCGCAGCTTGCAGCAGAGGTCCGGGTCGCGGTCGTGCAGCTTCGGCCCGTACTCGGCGTCCTGCTCGGCCACGGTCTGCCGCGGGGTCAGCGTGATGACGTTGACGTCCATCACCGCCTCCACCGCGTCACGGGTGCCGATCGTCTCGGGGAAGTGATAGCCCGTGTCGAGGAAGACCACGTCCACGCCGGGCAGCGCCCGGGAGGCGAGGTGCGCGACGACCGCGTCCTCCATCGACGACGTCACGCAGAACCGCTTGCCGAAGGTGCTGGTGGCCCACTGGAGGATCTCGAGGGCGGAAGCGTTCTCCAGGTCCCGGCCCGCACGCTCGGCCAGCTCCCTGAGTTCGGCCGCGGAAAGCTTCTCGGTCTGCAGAGTGTCCGTCATATCCCGTCCCCTTCACCGTTGTTGCGCTCCAGCCCCCGAGCCAGCAGGCCCAGGAACTTCAGCTGGAACGCCCGGTTGCAGGAGGCGCATTCCCAGGACCCGTGCCCCGTCTCGTGCGGGCGCAGGTCCTCGTCGCCGCAGTAGGGGCAGTGGAACGGTGCCGCGCGCCCGCTCATGACAGCGACTCCGCACTGGCCCGGGCCGCCCAGGTGGCGAAGCGCTCGTCGTCCTCGCGCTCCTTCTGGAAGTTGCCGAGCACCCGCTCGACGTAGTCGGGCAGTTCGGCCGACGTGACCTTCAGGCCGCGCACCTTGCGGCCGAAACCGGCCTCCAGGCCGAGCGCGCCGCCCAGGTGTACCTGGTAGCCCTCCACCTGGTTGCCCTCGTCGTCCAGCATGAGCTGGCCCTTGAGGCCGATGTCCGCGGTCTGGATGCGGGCGCAGGCGTTGGGGCAGCCGTTGATGTTGATGGTGAGCGGCTCGTCGAACTCCGGGAGGCGGCGCTCGAGTTCGTCGATGAGCGCGGCGCCGCGCGCCTTGGTCTCGACGATCGCCAGCTTGCAGTACTCGATGCCGGTGCAGGCCATCGTGCCGCGGCGGAACGTGGAGGGCTTCACCTGGAAGCCGAGCGCTTCGAGACCGGCGGACAGCGACTCGACCCGGTCCTGCTCCACGTCGAGAATGATCATCTTCTGCTCGACGGTCGTGCGCACCCGGCCGGAGCCGTGCGCCTCCGCGAGGTCCGCGATCTTGGCGAGGGTGGAGCCGTCCACGCGCCCGACGCGGGGTGCGAAGCCGACGTAGAAGCGGCCGTCCTGCTGGGCGTGGACGCCGATGTGGTCGCGCCAGCGGCTGCTGGGCTCCGCGGGCGCGGGGCCGTCCAGCATCGGGCGCTCGAGGTACTCGTCCTCCAGCACCTGGCGGAACTTGGCGACACCCCAGTCGGCGACCAGGAACTTCAGCCGGGCGCGGTTGCGCAGCCGGCGGTATCCGTAGTCGCGGAAGATCCCCACGACACCGGCCCAGACGTCGGCCACCTCGTCCAGCGGCACCCAGGCGCCCAGGCGTTCGGCCAGCCGGGGATTGGTGGAGAGGCCGCCGCCGACCCAGAGGTCGAAACCGGGGCCGTGCTCGGGGTGCTCGACACCGACGAACGCGATGTCGTTGATCTCGTGCACCACGTCCTGCACCGGGGAGCCGGAGATGGCGGTCTTGAACTTGCGCGGCAGGTTGGAGAACTCCGGGCTGCCGATGTAGCGCTCGTGGATCTCGTCCAGGGCAGCGGTGCCGTCGAGGATCTCGTCGGCGGCGATTCCGGCCACCGGGGAGCCGATCATCGTACGCGGGCAGTCGCCGCACGCCTCGGTCGTGGAGAGGCCGACGGCCTCCAGCTTCTCCCAGATCGCCGGGACGTCCTCGATGCGGATCCAGTGCATCTGGACGTTCTGCCGGTCGGTGATGTCCGCGCTGCCGCGGGCGTACTCCTCGGAGATCTCGCCGATGACGCGCAGCTGAGCGGTGGTCAGCCTTCCGCCGTCGATGCGGACCCGCATCATGAAGTACTTGTCCTCGAGCTCCTCGGGCTCCAGGACCGCCGTCTTGCCGCCGTCGATCCCGGCACGCCGCTGTGTGTACAGGCCCCACCAGCGCATGCGGCCGCGAAGGTCGTTGGGGTCGATCGAGTCGAACCCGCGCTTGGAGTAGATCGTCTCAATGCGTGTCCGCACATTGAGACTGTCGTCGTCCTTCTTGAACTGCTCATTGCCGTTCAGCGGGGTGTAGTGCCCCAGGGCCCACTGACCTTCGCCACGGTGGCGCCCCGCTTTGCGGCGGGGCGCGGCGGGCGCGGGCTGTTCCGGGGTAGCGGCCATGACAGTACGTCCTTCGGGACTGCAGGAGGGCGGCTCTGAACTGCACACTCGCGTCGAGGCGCGGCGGTGCGCAGGGTTTGCAGAGAAAGGTGGATCGCGGCGGTGCTGGGACTCTCAGCTCGCCGGACAGATGGCGCTGGACATGCGGCCGAGGTCGACGTGGCGTCGACTCACCAAGGCAATTCCAGTTCCAGGCATGACGGAAGCGTGTCACGCGGGTCTCGGGGCAGTCCACCACTATCCATGATGTGGACGAGACTGTCCCGACAGGTGAGACGATGTGGCGCCCGTCACGCCTGTGGCGGGCGCCTGTCGGCCGGAAAACCGGACAACAGCGTGCATTTCTTGCAGGGATTTCCTACCGGGTGCTACGGAAGCGGTATCCGGCCGGATTCCGGCCACGGCCCCGGGGTGGCCACTTCGGGCTCCAGCTCCGTCCGGGTGTCGAACAGCCGGAAGCCGCGGCGCAGGTAGTTGCCCATCGCGTGCGGCCCGTCCTTGGAGCAGGTGTGCACCCACACCCGCTTCGTCGCGGGCCGCCCGGCCCACCGCTCCGCCAGGTCCCAGGCGCGGGCGGCCCCGTACGACAGCAGATGACCGCCGATCCGGCGTCCCCGGAAGGCCGGAAGGAGACCGAAGTACATGATCTCGACCACGCCGTCGTCCTGCGGGTCCAGCTCCACGTACCCGGCCGGCGTCCCGTTCACGTACGCCACCCACGTCTCCGCGCCCGGCCGGTCCAGCACCTCCTGCCACTGCGCGTACGTCATCGGCAGCCGGTCCGTCCACCCGATGTCGCCGCCGACCGCCGTGTAGAGGAACCGGCTGAACTCGGGCAGCGGCACCTCGGACCGGAGGATCCGCACATCCGGCCCCGGCACGGCCGAGGGCTGCAGATCGCCGGGGGAGGTCTGCTCCAGGGACCAGACGGTCACCTCGGCGAGGGCGGGATCGGAGGGGCGCTCGGGGGTGCTCATGACTGCCAGAGAACCATGCCGCGCCTCCCCATCCCAAGCCGGTCCCCGTGAGCAGTCGCCCCGGACCTGCGGGATCAGGGCTCAGGGCGCGGCGCTGCGGGCCGCCACCACCACCGGCGCCTTCGACCGCGGCAGCAGATCACCCGGGTGCTCCGGGCCGATCACCTCCACCTCGACGCCTTCGCGGAAGCGGTACGGGCGGTGCGCCAGGACCTCCGCGAGATGGCGCCGCAGCCGCGAGATCTCGGCCCGCACCGTCACGGTCCTGGTCGGATCGCCGAAGATGTCCTCCGCGAGCTCGGATGCCGTACGTCCCTCGGGGCGCAGGGCCAGCGCGTACAGCAACTCGGCGTGGCGCGGTGACAGCCGCTGCGTCCACGTGCCCACCGGGCTCACGACATTCACCGCGAGGCCGCCCGGCACGCTCAGATCCAGCACGACCCGGCGCGGCGGGCTGTCCATCGCGCCGTCCGCCACCTGTACGAGCCAGCCGCCCGGCAGCGGCTCCACCCGGCACATCCCGAGCGAGGGCAGCCACACCCGGCCCGGCTGCACGGACTTCGGCAGCGGCAGCCGGTCCACGGGCGGCATTCCGGTGACCGCGGCCAGCCAGCCGTTGCCGTCCACCGCCATCGCCCGGCCCCCCAGCCGGCACAGCATCGGCGCCGCCACCGAACGCAGCCGGTCGATCGACTGGAGGTGCCGGGTCCTGACCTCGCTCTCGGCCAGCCGGGCCACCGAACCGACCAGGGCGAGCGTCGTGGGATGGAAGGTGTTCGCCGGGCCGCTGATGTCGACGATCCCCATCAGCCGGCCGTCGCGCGGATCGCGCACCGGTGCCGCCGCGCACGTCCACCCGTGCAGACTCCGGACGAAGTGCTCCGCGGAGTGGACCTGCACCGGGGCGCGCGAGGCGAGCGCGGTACCGATCGCGTTGGTGCCGGTGATCTCCTCCGACCAGGCGGCGCCCTCGGCCAGACAGATGTCGTCGGCCCGGCGCAGGATCCCCGTGTTGCCCTGGCGCCACAGCACCCGGCCCTCCACGTCGGTCACCACCATGATCTGCTGCGAGGCGTCCGCGATGCTCACCAGACCGTCACTGAGCAGCGGCATCACCTCGCCCAGCGTGGAACTCCGGCGCCGGTGCTCGACCTCCTCCAGCTCCAGCAGAACGCTCTCGGTGGACTGCTCCGGATCGATACCGCTGCGCAGGACCCGGTCCCACGAGGCCCCGATCTCGGGCCTCGGCCGGACCGGCATCTTCTGTCCCGTCATCCGTGCTTCCCGCGCGCGGTGGAGCAGGCGCGTGGACCTGCCGGACTCCTGGGCCGCCGGCCGCATCACCTCGACAGGACTTGCCTCCATGTCGGACTCCCCCTATGTGCCGGTGCCGGTGTCAGTACCAGGACCGTGCCAAGCACCACGGGACCCATCCTGCCGCTTCGGGGGCCCGGGTGTCGCAACTCCACACAATGGTTGCAACCCTCTGCAACTCTGGCGACAGCCTCCCGGCCGTACAAGAGTGGCGGTACACCGCACGGCGGGGTTTCGGCTCCGAAGTCCGGCGTGTACAGCATGGGGGGTGGTGCCGTGTCGGCGCAGCACCACCCCCTGTTGCTGCCCCGGCTCAGCGCTCCACGGGCCGGGCCCGTTCCACCACCGATGCCAGGTCCAGGGTGTGCGGCAGCGTTCCGAACGCCGAACCCCGGTCACCGCCCAGGCGCGACGCGCAGAAGGCGTCGGCGACCTCCGGCGGGGCCCAGCGCACCAGCAGCGAACCCTGGAGCACCAGTGCCATCCGCTCCACGAGCCGACGGGCCCGCGCCTCGATGCCCTGCAGATCGGCCAACTCGGTGAGCAGGTCCTTGATCGCCCGGTCGAGCCGGTGGTCGGCGCCCCGTGCCCGCCCGACCTCCTGGAGGAACGCGTTCAGTGCCATCGGCTCGCGCTGCAGGGCGCGCAGTACATCCAGTGCCTGCACGTTCCCCGAACCCTCCCAGATCGAGTTGAGGGGCGCCTCACGCAGCAGCCGGGGCATCCCGGACTCCTCCACGTAGCCGTTGCCGCCCAGGCACTCCAGCGCCTCGGCCACCAGCGGGGTGCACCGCTTCGTCACCCAGTACTTCGCGGTGGGCACCGCGATGCGCAGGAACGCCGACTCGTCCTCGCTCCCGGCGTCGTACGCGGCCGCCAGCCGCATCGCCAGTACCGTCGCGGCCTCCGACTCCAGCGCCAGATCGGCCAGTACGTTGCGCATCAGCGGCTTGTCGACCAGCACTCCGCCGAAGGCGCTGCGGTAGGTGCTGTGGTGGACCGCCTGAGCCACCGCCTGCCGCATCAGCGCCGCCGAACCGGTCACACAGTCCAGCCGGGTCGCCGCCACCATGTCGATGATGGTGCGCACCCCGCGCCCCTCCTCACCGATCCGGCGCACCCACGTACCGTCGAACTCGACCTCGGCCGAGGCGTTGGACCTGTTGCCCAGCTTGTCCTTGAGCCGCTGGATCGCGAACACGTTGCGGGTGCCGTCGGGCAGCACGCGGGGCAGCAGGAAACACGTCAGTCCGCCGGGGGCCTGCGCCAGCACCAGGAAACCGTCGGACATCGGCGCCGAGCAGAACCACTTGTGCCCGGTGAGCAGATACTCGCCCTCACCCGCCAGCGGCTCGGCGCGCGTCGTGTTGGACCGCACGTCCGTTCCGCCCTGCTTCTCCGTCATGCCCATCCCGAGGAGTGCCCCGGTCTTCTGCCCGGCCGGCCGCAGCTCCTCCTCGTAGACCCGGGAGGTCAGCAGCGGCTCCCACTCGGCGGCCACCGCGGGATCGGTCCGCAGGGCGGGCACCGCCGCGTGCGTCATGGAGAGCGGGCAGCCGTGGCCCGCCTCCGCCTGCGTCCACACCAGGAACCCGGCGGTCCGGCGCACATGCCCGCCGGGCCGGTCCCAGGCATCGGTGAGACCGGCCGTGACGGCATGCCCGAGCAGCCTGTGCCAGGCCGGGTGGAACTCCACCTCGTCGACCCGGTTCCCGTAGCGGTCGTGGGTGCGCAGCCGCGGCGGGTTCTCGTTGGCCTGTGCCCCCCACTCCGCGGCCTGGGCGGATCCGGCGGACCGGCCGAGCTCGGCGAGCCCGGCCCGGGCATCGTCGAGCTCGGCCCCCGGAAGGTGCCGTTCCACGGCTTCGGTGAGTACCCGGTCCGCACCGAAGACGTCGTAGCCGAGGAGGGGAGGGGCCTGGTTGGACACTGTGTGGGTGGTGGCTGCCATGCCGATACGGTAAGGACGTGCAGGCAGCAAATGAAACACCCGAGCGGCCACCGGGCCGGCTCCACCGGGCCAGAGTGCTCTATCGCAACGTGTCCAAGCGCCAACTGGCCTGGCAGTTGCTGAAGGACACCGTCAACTCGTGCATGGAGTACCGCATTCTGGGACTCGCCGCCGAGGCGGCGTTCTTCACCCTGCTGTCCCTGCCTCCGCTGCTCCTCGGACTGATCGGCCTGCTCGGGTACGTCGACGAGTGGACCAGCACCGCGACGGTCGCCTCGATCGAGCGCAACATCCTCAGCGCCGCCCATACGGTGCTCTCCGAGCGCGGCGTCAACGACTTCGCCAAACCGCTCCTGGCGGACGTGACCACCGGGGCCAGGCCCGACGTCATCTCGATCGGCTTCGCGATCGCGCTCTGGTCCGGATCGCGAGCGGTCAACGTCTTCATCGACACGATCACCGTCATGTACGGGCTGGACGGCCAGCGCGGCATCGTCAGGACCCGGATGCTCGCCTTCCTGCTGTACGTGGTGGCGCTGCTGCTGGGCGCGGTCGTGCTGCCTCTGCTGGTGGTCGGCCCCGACCGGGTCGTGGAGTTCATCCCCTGGGGCACCGAGGTCATAAGCGTCCTGTACTGGCCGCTGGTGATACTGCTGTCCATCGCCTTCCTGACCACGCTCTACCACGTGTCCGTCCCGGTCCGCTCACCGTGGATCGAGGACATGCCGGGCGCTCTGATGGCGCTGGCGATGTGGGTGGTCGGCAGTTTCCTGCTGCGGATCTACCTCACCAGTACGGTCGAGGGGCCCACGATCTACGGGTCCCTGGCCGCCCCGATCGCGGTACTGCTGTGGATCGGCATCTCCGCGTTCGCGGTGCTGGTGGGCGCCGCGGTCAACGCGGCCATCGACCGGGTGTGGCCGTCGGTGGCGACGGCCGCGGCCCGCGCCGCCAACGACCGGGTGCGCGCCGCCCAGGCGGCCGAGTTCGTGGCCCGTACCCAGGCGGAGAGCCGGTACGGCGGCCAGTACGACGACGGGGAAGGGGACGACGGCGACAGCCCGTACATGCCGTCCGAGTTCCCGGAACGCTGGTCGCGGTTCCTGCCGCCGGACGACGTGAAGTCCCGGCTGCAGCCGAGCCGCGAGAAGGAGACGGACAAGCCGCAGCCGCAGGGCGAGTGAGCGGCGGGACGACGGCAGCCGTCAGTCCGCGGGCGGTGCGGGCACGGGCGCCTCGGCCGACGAGCCCGGCGACCACGACAGCTTGACCGTCAGATGGCCCTCCAGCGCGCTCTTCGCGATCACCGCCCCGGCCTCGGCGGTGATCTTCACACCGAATTCGAGCTCCACCCCGTCCGGTCTCAGGGTGCCGTCCCGGAACACCGCGAGCGCGGACTCGGCCGCCGACCGGATGCCCTGGAGTGCCTCGTCGAAGGTGCGCTCCGCCCGGGCCAGCGCATTGCCGTCGCGCGCGACCAGCTGCGCACCCGGCGCGTGCCGGTCGACCTCGACCGTCACCGTCTCGCCGCTGTCGGTGGTGAACTCCATCAGTGCCGCCATGGCCGCCCCCGGGATGCCGATTCCGCCCGTCCTCGTCAGTGGACGACACTAGTGGCATGGGCGACAGGTACGAAGAGCGCGCGTCGCGGGTGGACGGTGCGAAGGTCTGGACGCTGACCGTGCCACGGGGATCGGTTCATCCGGTGCTGCCCGACGGCTGCATGGACCTGCTGTGGATCGGTGGCCGGCTCCTCGTCGCGGGTCCCGACACCCATGCGGAAGCCCCGACCGGATCGGACGGCGGCAGCTACGCGGGCATCCGCTTCGCCCCCGGCACGGCGCCCTCCCTGCTGGGCGTGCCGGCGTACGAACTGCGGGACCGCCGCATCGCCCTGGCTGATCTGTGGCCCACGGCGACGGTCCGGGAGCTCACCGGGCGGGTCGCCGACGCCGCCGATCCGGCTGCCGCGCTGGAGGACATCGCCGTGCGCCGGGCGGCGGACACCGCGCCGCCGGACCCGGCGATGCGGTTGGTCGCAGCGCAACTGGACAGCGGCCACACCGTCGCGCAGGCGGCGCGGACGGTCGGTCTCGGCACCCGTCAGCTGCACCGCCGCTCGCTGGCCGCCTTCGGATACGGCCCCAAGACGCTCGCCCGGGTCCTGCGGCTGCAACGGGCGCTGGCACTCGTACGGTCCGGAAAGCCGTACGCCGAGGCCGCGCTCCTGGCGCGCTGCGCCGACCAGGCTCACTTCGCGAGAGAGATGCGCGAACTGGGCGGCACGACTCTGACCGAGTACTTCAGCGTCTCCTGAGGGCTGTCCCGCGATTCCTGGCGGGCGCACGACGGCAGTTACGGCACCCCGCCGCTTTGTCGAAACGCCCCAATACGTCCCGTATGCGGGTGCCTCTCCGCCTTGCGATGCGCCGCATCCGACGCCGGGCGCTGATCCACCAGGAAGTGCGGGACAGCCCTCAGGGCACGCCCGACGTCTGCGAGAGCGCCCGCACGCCGACGTCGACGACCGCCCGGAGCTGCTCCGGTCCGGCGTCCGGTCCTGCTCGTCACAGCCAGTGCCCCGCGTCGCCTCAGGAGGCTGCCGGGGCGAACAACGACACCGCGCAGCCGTCCGGGTCGAGGACGACCGCGTACCGCTGCCCCCACTCCGCGTCCCACGGCTTCAGATGGCCCTCGTATCCGGCACGGGTCAGATCGTCGAAGACGGCGTCGACCTCCGTGGGGCTGTCACAGAGGAAGGCGAGCCCGAGTCGTTCCCCGCCGTTCGCCGCGACCCACTCCGGGTCGAAGGAGCGGACGACGTCCTCGGTGTCCCACATCAGTCGTTGCCCGCCCGGGAACGTCACTTCGACATGGGGTGCGGAGTCCGCGTCTGCGGGGATGTCCAGGCCCAGCCGGCGGTAGAAGGCGAGCGATGCGGTCAGATCCGCGGTGGTGATGGAGATCGTGTCGAGTCGTGGAGTCATGAAACGACCGTAGGCCGGATCCCGCCGCCAGGTCTTGTACGAATCGGTCATCACCCCGCCCACCCGGGGCGACGCCTGACCAGCTCGCGGGCCGAGCGGGGCCCGGCAGGCCCCGGCCGGCCGTTCACACCGTGCTGCCGTCCTCCTTGCCGTCTCCGTCTCCTCCGTCCCCGCCGTCCAGGCAGTCCGCCGGCGAGGTGCCCGGATTCGTCAGCGCCAGGCCCAGGGCCGCGCGTTCGGTGACCCAGCGGGTCGGGCGGTGGCGCGGGTCCCCCGTCGTGGCGTGCAGCGCCCGGTGCAGTTCCAGCATCCGGTCCGCGCCGATGCGGTCTCCCCACGCCAGCGGGCCCACCGGGTAGCCGAGACCGGTCGTCACGGCCAGATCGATATCGGCCGGTGTCGCCAGCGCGCGCTCCGCGATCGACGCCGAGACCGACACGATCGATGCCAGGAGCCGCTGTGCGACCGAGCCCGCCGTGTCCCGTACCACCGACACCGCGAACGGCTCGCCGCCGTCCGAAGCCCGCGCCAGCACCGCGCGCGCGTCCCGCGCCGCCGAGGGCTCCGCGGCCGGGGTCACGGCCAGCACCCATGGCCAACCCGCCCGCCGGGCTGACCGAGGAGCAGGAGTGGCCCTACCGCATCACACAGGGCCGCTTCCCGGCCGGTGTCGAGGCGCGGC